>NZ_FNTF01000002.1:4602500-4974166 GCF_900105495.1 Pseudomonas frederiksbergensis
GTTCGTTGCCGCCCGGGTGGTCGAGCCGGCCGTGGCGCTCGAGGCCTTGACGCTGACACTCAAGGAAGAGTTCGCCGGACAAGACAGCGTAATGGGCACAGGGATCACTGGCGCGGAGGAGACTTGGTCATAACGCAGGCTGCCGAAATTCACGCTCAACGTCTTGCTGCTGGTCACCGTGCAAGGCGGCCTGGTGAGAGTGCCAGATACATTAATGGTGACAGTATCGGTAATCGCGAGTGCAGACCGGCAGGTCAGCATCACGACAACGGCAGCGGTCAGCGACAGAGGCAATTTCATGATCAAGTTCCTTTGTAAGATCAGGGATAGACAATGTTCAGTGTGTACTGGCTGGAAAATTCCCCGACAGGGGAACTGCCAGCATTGAGTTGGGGCCGGAACCCAAGTTGGATGAGGTTTGTACCCGCGCTCATTGCAAGACTGCGTGGCGTGTTAAAAACAACGGCGGTGCGGCTGTCGACCCATGTGGCGGCCATGGATAAACCGCTAAGGGTGGTTGCGGATACACCAGGGGAGCCAGTGACCGCGTTTTGAGTAGGTACAAGCGTGACATTGACCTGCGTGGCTTTGGTGCAGCTCAAGCTAATTTCAGCCACCTGCTGCGACGAGGCGAAGTCGTTGCTCGTAAGCGCACCGAACCCAAGGGCAAGATGGGACGCTGAGCTGATGGAGCAAGTAGGTTGAACAACCGTGTAGGCGACATTCACCGCCCCGATGACGACTTTACCCGCGAAAGCCGTATCGATTCCATATAAGGTCACCCCCCCAAAATATAATCCTGGCGTGGTCCTAGTGGTTCCAGAGATGATGAAATCGTATGAAAAAGTATCACCGACTGCTAGGTAACCGTCACAATTGCCCGGTTCAAAGCAAGTAGTATTTGCTGGAGCACTCTCATAGGGCACGTCATAACCAGTTGCCGCTGCCACTACCGTTAAGTCTCGCCCCGTGTTGGACTGCCCATACTGGGCTTGGGTGTAGTATCCACCTACCGCAATGATTGAGTTGACTTTGCAAGTTCCTGCAAAGCGGGTCTGAAAAGGACTAAGTGGAATGACCTCTTTTAGACTCAAGGTCTTCTCGGTGTTGCTGCAAGTTAAACTAAGTTTCGGGTCAGCAGACAGAGCGTATTGGCTGACAAGGCTGAAAAAAACAATAAAAAAGCAGCACTGGAATTTTCTTATCCAGGTAAATTTCCCCATTGTCAGATCGTGCACAGGAACACCTCATTCGTTATCGTCAGCCGTTATTTTTTTGGAGGGGGGGTGCAAGTGACCTTAAACTGACCAATGCCCGTTGGCGGCAGGTTGTATTGTTTTAAGTCCAGGTTCTCGCTACACCAAAGTTTGTCGTTAACCTTGATGACCAGTCGGAACTTGTCTGGCACACCGGTCAGGAACACCCTGCCCTTGTCTGCAATCATCGCGTCGCTCAGCAAGTTGCCTTCAAGATCGAATACTTGGGCTTGTGCTGCAAACGGTGCGGGCGTGCCCTGCTGTGTGGTGACGCTGGCCAGAAGGCGACGACCGTTATGGGTCTGAAAATTAGCCAACACGAAAGCGCCGCGGTTAGGCGTGACTTCCTGGACCAGTCCAGGAATATCGACATCATCGGATAACGAGTCAGTGTTGAGCGACACTCGGTTATTACGATAAGGCTGGGCCGACGAAATAATCGTGTAGCCACTGCTGTTGGTCTTAACGCCGCTTCGGGTCAACACGCCGACATCGGCGGCACCGGGTGTGGCCACGATAATATTCGTTTCCCCCAGCGGCTGAGAAAACATCACAGTATCCCGCGTGGCGACGACAGCCCCTTCTACGCCATAGTCCAATTGCCGATTGTTTTTATCGCTGTTATACGAACCGTGCCAAATTCCATTGGCACCGTTGTAACGTGCGGCAACCGAACCTCCCACGACCCGTTCATCATTACTGACCTGCTGGTTGACGCCCAAGGTGTAGGACAGCGCATCGTCCTGGAACTTGGAGCCGCTGAAGGTGGCTGAACGAGTGGCTCCGCCGTTGGAATCCTGGTTGCTGCTGAAACCAATACGGCTGCTGCTGCCAGGCTGTCCCAGAGGAATACTCACGCTCAAGGACAGGCTGCGGGTGTCGTCACCGCTGCTGCTGTTCTGCGCCAACCCCAGATTGTAAGAGGCATAGCCCACGCTGAAGCTGTAACCCAGCTGCAACGACGTGTTGCTCTTGGCCATATTCCAGTAATCCGTCTTGGTCAGGCTGGCGAACATGCCACCGTAACCGCCCAATTGCTGCGATACGCTGGCAGTGAAGCTGCTTTTCATATGGCCTTGCAGGTACGGCGAAAATGCCCGGCTGCTGTCCAGGGCCTCATCGACATAGGGGGTTAACGAACGATTACTGCGCGCATTGACCGCCTCATTGAAGCTGTAATAACCGCTCGTGGAATAGCGATAGCCAATCAGGCTGAAGTTGGTATCTGTCAGGTCTAACGTTTTGGAATAGCGAAAACGATAGGACTGACCCGAAAGCGTTTTAGCCTCAACCCCCATGTCATCGCTCACCGCGTGGGTCACGTCGACGGAAATCGCACCGACGCCGGCAAAATCGTAAGCAAAACCCAATAGCGATGACTTGTATTGATCACTGACTATGGCGCCGCCAAACAGCGTCGTGCCGTCGCTCAATCCGCGGCGCAACGTGCCCAGCACAAAGGCTGGTTTTTCCTGACTGATCGCCCCATCAGCCGGTCGATACTGCCCTGCCGTCAACGAGTAGCTTTGCTGGCCTTCACGCATCATGTAGGGCACCGAAGAAAACGACTGGGTGTAGACCTGACGCTCGCCATTGGGGCCTTCGACACTCACCTCGATATCGCCGTTACTGGAGGTTGAATAAAGATCCTTTAACGCGAACGGACCGGAAGGCACCCATTGTTCACTGATCACGTAACCGCGCTGGCGTAACGTGACCAATGATCGACCGTTTGCCACGCCACGCACGACGGGCGCGAAGTTGCGCGAGTCTTCAGGCAGCATGTCCAGGTCCGACTCGATGCCGACACCGCGAAAGGAAATGGAGTCGAATAGTTCGCTATCGGTAGAGCTCTCGCCGATTGTGGCAATGGCCATCATGTCGCCCAGATCGCGCTGGGCATAGGTATCTACCGATTTCCAATTGCCCTCGACGTTGGTGCTTTTCTGCCAGGTCGAAAAATTACGCAAGCGCCAGGCACCGGTATTGATACCGCTGCGCAAACTACCGAACTGTGACTGACGATTGCCGTATGACGCTTCGTAATGGCTACCGGAAAAATTATAGTTGGAGAAGGCTACTTGCTCCCCGTCACTCCAGCTTTTGCGCCTGATTGCAAACGGAACGCTGCCGATGTACGCCTGCGGAATCTGCAGATCCAGATGCTGCTTATGAAAGTCGTAGCTATAGGTGATATCAGCCAAATCACTGTTGAAGTAGACACATTGGTCGGCACTGATATCGGCCTGGGCAAGCCGACTCGATTCAACCCCCAACGCTGCCAGGTCATCAACACTGAAACAGGGGAACAATCCCGTGGGAGTCGGTTTCTGATCCGCTGCTTCCTGAACGAATCGCAAGTCACGTTGCTCTACCTTCCGATTATCGACGGTCACATTGACACGGTACACGCCCGGCAATTGCCCCTTGCTCATGGTCTTGACTTGCTCGGCCACTTCGGTCGAAGTGTTACCTCCGCCAATTTCCAAAAATGAAGCATCGAAGCTGTAATCCGCGTAAACCACTGGGGTTGTCAGTCCTGAAGTAATCAGGGCAAAGCAACTCCAATACTTTGGTAGGCGCGCATAAGCACACATGCGCAAACGAGGCATGAGAGAGTCCTTTCTTTAAAATTTAGAACCTTAATGCTCAGTGAACTGTAACGGGGGCTGCCTTGACGGTGCTGCCGTATTCATTTATGTAACTCAGTACAATTGTATCGCCCGTTTTAAGTGCTTGTGCGGACTGCAGCGTACTAACTGGCTTAATGACCTCAGGCAAATCTTTGTTAATAGTGTTATTAACCAATACCTCACTCACCACCACATTAAAACCTGAGCGATTACGAACACTAAGTTTGCCATCATCAACGCTCCACTGCAGTTGATCAACAGCATCCTTCAGTGACCCCTTCAAGTTTTCCGGGCGATAAAAAAGCTTGATCGTTGTTTTCAATGCAATCTGCAGTACGTTCTGACTGTGCTGCTCGGCGCTCACCGCCGGGATAGCCTTGACGTTGACAAAGAACAGACTCTCCCTGTCGCCAGGCAAGTTCTGTACGTTGGTCGCGATTATTCGCAGAATGTTCTGACTTTTCGCATCGAGCCTGAACAGCGGCGGAGTAACAATAAACTCATCGGCACTGGTATCGCGATTATCATAAGGACTTATCCAAGACTGAACCAAATAAGGAGAATCATCATCGGTGTTGGCCAGAGAGAGATTCGCCTCTTTGTCTTTACCTTGATAAACCACGCGTGTGGTGCCCACGTTGACGCCCGCCTGAAGCTGGGGCAACCAAAAACACGCCGCCAGAGCCGTAAAGGCCGCAACTTTTAAGCGCATGATAAATAGTCCTCGGTTAACACCAGGGCTCGCTACTGAATTCGACCCCTGGCGTTAATATCATGATTACTTGTAGGTCACATCGAAACTGGCCAGTGCATTTACCTGGCCGGTGCCGATACCGCGAACACCAGGCTTACCATCAGCACCCTCTGTGTCTGCAACCAGGCGCACATAAGATGCGGTGAAATCAAAGGTATTGGACTGCGGGCGCAACACGTAATCCGTGCTGGCGGTGTTGAGTGGTAGTTTGGCTCCGGTGCGGGCATCGTTGATTTGAATACCGACCCCCGCTACCTGATTGGCACCGGTCATGCCCAGGATCGTTGGATCGGAAGACGATTGCTGTCCGCGGAAGGTGATCGCCGCATTTTTCAATGTGGCACTGCTGCAGTTTTCCAGCGAGATTGAAAACGGAACGGATCCAGCGGTGGCACCGACCGTGTTGGCGAAGTCCCCCACGCGGACCTGCCCCAAATCAACCGACTTCTTCACATTCTCGGTACTGATGGTACAAGCGTTGTCATTGATCGAACCCGTGAATTCAACTTGGCCGTCCGATGCTTGTGCACTGACGGCGGCCATCAGGATCAACAATGAGGAACCACACAGAGCGGTGCATTTACAGATATTCTTAACCATGAAAGTTACCCTTAGCTGTAGTAGATGTGCAATTTCATCATTTAACGTCCCTGTTCCACGGCTTGCCGTAGCAGGTGATTCAATAATGCACTGCAACATGCGCCTACCCCATAAGACGATTCTTAAACACCACTTATCTTCACGAATAAAAATGCGCGGCAAGGCCAAAACGCTGTTCACTCACTTACTACTGGTAGTCGCATGCGGTCATGCGCGCTCTCGTTTGATCCTTAAGAAAATCAGGCAATCCACTTTCGATCTCCGGTAAAACAGATGGTCAACCATCGTGTTGTGTCTGGCTTGCCAAGCTTGGCGGAAATCTGTTCCCTGAGTGCATCTAGCTTTCCCACATCCTGCAATTGATAATCCATCGGCAACACTACATGAATTTCGATAAACCGCGCACGTCCATGCTTCTGAACATACGAGACGTATTCGGAAAAACCCTGATTAGCTTTAACCTCGTCCATCACTCGGCGAACTTTTTCATCTAGCTGATCGGGGACGATCCCAAGTACATCGCGTAACGCTGGCCTTAAGATCTTAAGCGCCGGCGCGAGCATGCTCAGCCCCAACAGGATCAGGACAGATGGATCGACGTAAGCGGCCCATGCGCCATAGCCTTGCGACTTGAGCACCAACGCGGTGAGAAAGCTAACCAGCAAGCCGATCGAAAGCATTGCATCCACCAGCCAACTGATATTGTCGAACTGGATCAGCGAAGATTTCAACGTACGATTGCGATAGCGGACGTAGAAGA
Source organism: Pseudomonas frederiksbergensis (assembly GCF_900105495.1). Taxonomy (NCBI): domain Bacteria; kingdom Pseudomonadati; phylum Pseudomonadota; class Gammaproteobacteria; order Pseudomonadales; family Pseudomonadaceae; genus Pseudomonas; species Pseudomonas frederiksbergensis. Next base: position 4,608,504 of record NZ_FNTF01000002.1, read on the forward strand.
AATAGCCCAAACAGACGACGCTAAGTACTGCCGCAAAAGGGATCACGATGCTCAATTCGACCTCGCGCCCACCATTGACTATGCCGAACATACCGCTGAGGAAGGCGTAAATTGCAATCAATAACAGAAAGCTGCCTTCGATGAGCAGTACCATCGGCTCCAGGTGCCAGAAGCCAAACTGGAAGCGCTGGTTGCTTTCCTTGGCAATCAACTTGGCGGTGATCAGCATTAGAACTTTGATGAAGGTTGCGACCAACGAAAAAAACCCATCGAACAAAATCGATTGGGAGCCAGAAAAAAACCCCGTGATGATAGCGGCAATTGCCACAGCAAACATCAGAGCGGTCGATTGTTTGAGCATTGTCTGCTCAACACGGTTACTCACATAGCCTCCTACAACATAATTCAACTCGCCGCCTAGCACGGCTAATCTTGCGAAGCCTAGTCTACGCGACAGTCTTTACGCAATTTCGTGAAATATACTAGCAAATGTATATAAGAATCGTCCTATATACGAACACACAACCCTTGTCCCGGAAAGCTGCCATAGCACTGCAAAGAAAAAATTATTGATATTTAGGAATCGTCTTATGTTCCTATCGTTATAGCCGTGTGAGTCAGCTTGATCAACCAATGAAAATCGCCATATGAAAATACACAAAAGCCTTACCGAGCCAGACAGTCCTCTGCGGCTTATAAGTTTTTACGACACTAAACTAAAACGATGTGACCGCTACGCCAGCGAATAAAGACAAAGAGCGCCAGTTTTAGGAATCGCCTGATACCCGCTCAAATATCCTATCGATAGGGTATTCGGATGAAACTGAAGAACTACCTTTACCAGATCAATCCCCTCCTCTCTACGCCAAACGCCGCAAGACGTTTGTTGCGTATTTTTGGCGTGGTTTTGCTCGTCGGTATACTAAGCGGCGTCTACAGTTTCCTGCTGCTGACGTTCAACGCCGAAGTGTCGCGCAGACGCAGCCACATGAGCAGTGCGATTGCTGAAGCCCATACCTTTTTCACCACCCGCGAAGCGCTGCTCGAAAGCCTTAGCCTGTCGGCGATTCGCAAGCCCGATGGCGTAAAGCCGCAAGTATCACCGGAAGAAATCCATTTACTGCTGGGCAATACGCGCGGCAAGCAATGGAGCATTTGGCTGAGCGAGCGGATTCGGCAATATCTGACGAGCAAGCAGGTCAACTTGCTGTACGTCAGCAGTGGCAACAATCTTCAGGTGAAAAGGCTTTATACGGCAACACCGACCGTGGCCGATTTTCCCCAGGCAATGCTCGAACGCTTGCAAGCGTTGAAAGGTGAGAATTCCAGTGCGATGGACGAGTTATGGCTGACCAATCAATCGTCCAGCCATTCTCAGTTATACATATTCATTCGCCTTGATGCGCACGACCTCGATTCCGGGTGGTTGGGACTAGAGATGGACGGTCGCGAAGTATCCCATGCGTTGGATGATCAAAGCGCCGGGCAGTTCATGATGTTCAACCCCGACGGCATGCTGCTGTTCAGCAACAGCCAACCTGCACAGATCTGTAAAAATCTCATGCAAATGCAGCGTCAGAATTTCTTTGGCTTTGTTGGAAAAAATTTTCTGCCCGATAATCTGGTGATGCGCAAACAATTGAAGTCATCCGACTGGCAATTGGTCTACTCCATCGATTTGCGGGATGTGCTCATTGCTCTATGGCCACGACTTGGCGGCGCCCTACTGTTCTGCCTGTTCAGCATCAGCCTGGTGTGGATTGTGATTCGACGCCTCGAATACCGGTTTATCACGCCCACCATCAGTCGGATCCAGGCGCTGGTCGAAAGCGAACTATTCAGCAGCGACGTGATTCAGACCGCACCCGTTGCGCTGTGTGTGCTGAGGCGCGCCAACGGCCAGGTGGTGCTGGAAAACACCTTGTCACAGCAATGGCTGGGCCAGAGTGGTGAGCGTGAACGGCTCAGTCCGCGCTGGATCTACCAGGCATTCGATGAGATGAACCCGCAAGTCACTGACTACTTCGAAGCCGCCGACGGTCGTCACCTGTACCTGAGTTGCGCGCCCACCCGTTACAAGGGCGAAGACGTGTTGCTCTGCGCCTTCAGTGACATCAGCACCCGCACTCAGATTGAAGATGCGCTGGATCAGGCGCGGCAACTGGCCGATGCAGCGAACGAAGCAAAAACCCTGTTCCTGGCCACCATGAGCCATGAAATCCGCACGCCTTTATATGGCGTGTTGGGCACCTTGGAATTGCTGGCCCGAACCGAACTGGATGCGCAACAAACCAACTATCTGCGCACCATCGAAGGATCATCTGCGACGCTGTTGCAATTGATCAGCGACGTACTCGATGTATCGAAAATCGAAGCAGGGCAACTGGCACTCGAACTCACAGAGTTCAGCGTACTCGAACTGATTCACGAAGTGATCCAGGGATACTCAGCAGCAGCCCACGGCAAGGGCCTTGATCTATACGCGGTGATTGATCCGAAATTGCCGGAACGGATGATCGGCGATGTGTCGCGCATCCGCCAAATTCTCTACAACCTGCTGAGCAACGCCGTCAAATTCACCGACGCAGGCCATATCGTCCTGCGCGTGAGTTTGATTGGCCGCGACGGCGAGCGCGCCAACTTGTTCTGGCAAGTCTCGGACACTGGAAAAGGCATCACCCAGGAGGACCAGACACGAATTTTTGAACCCTTCTACCAAACTCGCGGCCACGCCAACGTGATCGCCGGTACTGGCCTCGGTCTGCCCATTTGCCAGCGCCTCACTCACTTGATGAATGGCAGTATCCGCGTGGTCAGCGAACCCGGACTGGGTAGCAGTTTTTCGCTGACTCTCTCTCTGGAACAGCCCTCAAGCCCCGCGTTGAATGACAGTTTCACGCCGTTGTTGCCAAAAGTGGTGTTTGTGCTTTCACCCGTTCGCGAACTCGCGGAAGCCATGAGCGGCTGGTTACGTCGATGGGGCGCACGCCCGCAACTCGAGCGCCCTTCGCGCGGCACCGATACGCCAGACAGCGTGCTGCTTGAGCTGCATCCCGGTTGCTACGAAGCGCGCCTGGCCCCTGAATGGACGGGGCCGCTGGTGATGGCCACCGGCGAGGGCTACAAAGAACCCCAAGCAGGTTCCGGCGGCTGGGTCGTCAACATCAACTATCTGGAGGCCATTCATCAGGCTGTCAGCCGGGCCCAAGGGCTTTCGGCAATCAAACTGGAAAATGACAACCTGCAATGGCAGCTGAAAAAGTTGCATTTGCACATACTGGTGGCTGAAGACAACGTCATCAACCGGTTGATCCTGCATGACCAATTGCAGGAACTAGGGTGTACGGCAGAACTTGCCGGCAATGGTGAGGAGGCACTGACGATGTGGCGCAGAGGTCGCTTCGACATGATTCTGAGCGACGTCAACATGCCGCGCAAAAATGGCTACGAACTGGCGCGAGAGTTGCGCCGTATGGGTTGCAACGTACCGATCATCGGCGCAACCGCCAACGCCATGCGCGGCGAAGAAGCCCTGTGTCTGGCTGCTGGAATGAACCATTGCCTGGTCAAACCTTTCACGTTGCAGGCCTTGCACAACCAACTGGCGCCTTACGAAAGAACTTCTAATGAAACCACTTAGTATCCTGATCGTTGAAGATCACCCTTTCCAGCAACTGTATTTACGGAATCTGTTCAGCGAGCTGGGAGACTTTGATCTTAAGTTCGCTCAAGAAGGCAGCGTAGCGCTGGACTTCCTGAAAAGGCACGACTTCGATCTGGTGCTGACTGATTTGCTGATGCCGGGGATGGACGGCGTCCAGTTCATTCAGGGTTTGGCAGCATCAGGTTCAAGGCCCGCGCTGGCGATCATGAGCGTCGCCTCCCGACGCATGCTGACCAGCGCCAGCCTCGCCGCGCGCAATCTAGGCGTCAGCGTCATCGGCCTTATTTCCAAACCGGTCAAGAGCGGTGCACTACGTAAGCTAACCGAGCAGTTGAGAAAAATGCATCAAGCCACCCAGCCTCCGCCCGGACCGGAAATTGATCACCTGGCGATACTCGCGGGTCTGGACAACGGTGAATTGCAAGCCTGGTTCCAGCCAAAAAAGTCGCTGGTCAACGGCCGTATCGTCGCAGCAGAGGCGCTGGTGCGCTGGATCCATCCTGAGCATGGCGTGCTGTTGCCGGGTATGTTTCTGCCCGCCTTCAAGGCGTTTGGCCTGGAGGAAAGCCTGCTCTGGTGTATTCTCGAGCAAGCGATGAAGGCGCAGAAACTATGGGACGTTCAAGGCTACGCGATTCCCGTGTCAATCAACTTGCCCACCCACTTGCTTAACAGTCCGGACCTGCCGGACCGGATTCTGCAATTTGTCCTCAAACACCATGGCGTCCCGGCGATGATCTGTTTCGAGCTGATGGAGTGTTCGATGCCAGACGACATCAGCAACTTCTACGCCGGTGCGTGCCGATTGCGCATGAAGGGATTCGGGCTTTCGCAGGATGATTTCGGTCAGGGCTACAGTTCGTACATGAATCTGGTGTCAACGCCGTTCACCGAACTGAAGATTGACCGGGCACTGGTGCACGGCTGCGGCGAAAATGAAGAGTTGACTCTGGCCCTGACCAGCATCGTCGCACTTGGACGTCAGTTGGGTCTCACAGTGGTGGCCGAAGGCGTGGAAACAGCACAGGAGCTGGCACTATTGCGTAGAATCAACTGCACTCAGGTTCAGGGGTTTCTCATTTCCCATGCGGTGTCATCATCCGAATTTCAGCAACTGCTGACCCAGGACGGCCCGGCTGTGGCGGATTGAATCCCTGGCGCACAGATTTTGTTTCATCAGAGGTAGCGGTGTCCAAGGCTTATACAAGCGTCTCCAACAGGCTGGTCCAATGACTCATCCCAATGTGCTACTGCACAAACTGGCCAGTAGCTCGCTGCGCATGAATAAAGGTGTCGTGATGCTGTGCGGTCTGGCATCAGTGTTGGTTGGTCTCAGCGTCTGGGGCCTGAATCGTATGGTCGCCGAACAGCGTGATGCGGTGCATTATCACTTCGCCCGACTGATGGAGAACATTGGCGAACAAGACACTTTCCTCAGCGCTATCGCCAAGCAGAGTGCCAAGGGACTCACGCTGAATACGCAGCGGATGAGCATGTCTGTTCAAGAACCTATGCCCGAGCATGGCAGCGGGATTTACCGGGCTCAAGAGCTATCTTTTTCCCTACCCTTCAGCGTCAAGATCAACCCGGCAGCGATTGAAACGGCAGAGCGCGCCAAGGTCTTCGCGCTGGGCGCGCACCTGGCCAGTTACTACAGCGCATTCTGGTCGGCCTCGCACTTTCAGTCGCCCCAGGTATTTCTATTCAACGTCCCGGACAACTTTGATATCGCCGTGCCCGCCGCCGGGCAATTACGCGGCGCCGGGCAGATCCAGGGGGTCAGCTTCCAGCAAGTACTGACGCACGTATTGCAGCGCCTGCAAGAGAAAAATCCGCAACCATTGGACAGCCGGGTTCACTGGGTTCGCTATGGCGCTGAAGTGGATAAAGACGTCGCTCCGAGGGTACTGGCTTACATCAATGTCGACCTGCCGGCAAGCCAACTGGACATTGACGGTGCCAGTCCGTGGGTAGTCGTGGCATCGCTGTTGAACCTGAGCCAGATCAACGATATCGAGCGCATCATGAAATGGTCGATCTACGACCGCTTCACACTCACCGCGCCCAACGGCAATCTGTTGGTCGGCACCGAGCCGCCCGACCGGACGTTGAGCGAAGGGCTGAATGTTCGCCTCGACGGTTTGGTGTTCAAGATTTCCAATGAAGGCCCGCAACGCTGGGCAGCGGTTTACGTAGTCGGCTTCAAGAGCTTTATCGATTACGCATGGTGGCCACTGCTCGGCGTTTTGACGTTAATGATTGCCACTGTTGGTGGTGGCCGGGCCTTCAACCGGTGGTACAAAACCCGCGTGGTGCTGCCCGCGCATCAAGCGCATCAGAGCATTGCCGAAAGCGAGGCATTCAGCCGCGCGGTGATCGACGCTGCGCCCACCGGGCTGTGTGTGGTGCATTGCAGTGATCATCAAATATTGCTGGAAAACCAGCGTATTCAGGAGTGGCATCAAAGCGACCGACTGATCGCGGTCCTCAACCAGAAACACCCGCTGACCAGCCCCGGGCAGACCGACCTCGAAATCGATGGGCGCCATCTGCACGCGGGGGTGGTGGGCGCTCGCTACCATGGCGAGGATGTCTGGATCTGCGCATTCCATGACGTGACCCGGCATATAAATGATGCCGCGGCACTGGAGCAGGCATTGCGTGCGGCCGATTCGGCGAACGAGGCGAAAACGCGCTTTCTGGCGACCATGAGTCATGAAATCCGCACGCCGTTGTACGGCGTTCTAGGCACGCTCGAACTGTTGGGCCTGACCGATCTCAAGCCGCGTCAACAGGAATACTTGCGCACCATTCATCGTTCGTCGGCCACCCTGTTTCAGCTGATCAGCGACGTACTCGATGTATCGAAAATCGAATCCGGGCAGATGACCATTGAAGCTCAGGACTTCTGCCCGCTGGAGCTTACCGAAGATACTTTGCGCGCCTACAGTGCGTTCGCCGAGGCCAAAGGCCTGCAGCTTTATGCCTGCATTGATTCGTCGGTCCCGGACCGGGTGCAAGGCGATCCGCTGCGCATCCGGCAGATTCTCAATAATCTGCTGAGCAATGCGATCAAGTTCACCGACAACGGCCGCGTGGTATTGCGACTACGGCTGCTTGATCAAAACGCCGGTGGCGCCAACCTGCAATGGCAGGTCAGCGACTCCGGAATCGGCATTTCCCAAGCGCAGCAAACGCAGCTGTTCGATCCGTTCTATCAAGTGCGCGATGCGTCCAGCGAAGCCGGCGCCGGCCTCGGTCTGGCGATTTGCTGGTGGCTGTGTGAACTGATGGCCGGACAATTGAAAGTGGTCAGCGAACCCGGACTGGGTAGTAGTTTCTCTCTGCATTTGCATGTGGCTTGCGCAGAAGGCCAATTGAGCGACTGCCCTGAGTTCGCGCCTGATGCGCCGCCGATTTACGTACAGGCACCGGCGCCCGAACTGGCACAGCATGTCTGCAAATGGTTCAACCGACTGGGCCAGGAAACCCGCATCCTCGGGCCGGACGCAAAACACTTGCCGGGCTCTTCAGCGCTGCTGCTGGATGTGCTGCCGTCCTCGAAACTTGCCTGGGCCGGCCCGCGCGTCATCGCCACGACCGCGGGAGCAAACCCGGCGGAATACACGGCCGAGGGTTGGTCGGTCGATGCGCATGACATCCGGGCGATGGCTTGGGCGGTCAGTTTCGCGCAACAAGGTGCGGATAAACGAAGCCGAACGGCGCTCACGGAGCAGGTCCGACGCCTGGATCTGAACATTCTGATTGCCGAAGACAACCCGATCAATCGGGCAATCATCAAAGAGCAACTTGAGGCGCTGGGCTGCACAGTGGTCGCCACGGCCAACGGCGAACAAGCCCTGAACCAATGGCTGCCAGGCTTGTTCGACATGGTGCTGACCGACGTCAACATGCCCGTCATGAATGGCTATGAATTGGCCAGGGCGCTGCGCAGGAACGATGCTGATTTGCCGATCATCGGCGTCACGGCCAATGCCCTGCGCGATGAAGGCGAACATTGTGCGGCGGTGGGCATGAACGCTTGGCTCGTCAAGCCATTGAACCTGCACATGCTGCGCACGCAATTGCTCAAACATTGCAAAGTTGCCGATCCATTACCTGCTGTTGATCCCGGCCAGCGTGCACCTGATGTTCCTCGCACTGATCAGCCGCAGTTTTCGCCGAAAATGCGTGCGTTGTTCTTCAGCACCATGCAACAGGACATTGGCAAGGTCACGGCCTCACTTCAAGACAACGACGCGGCTGCACTTGGTCGCCATCTGCACAGCATGGCCGGAGCTTTGGGCGCCGTGCGGGCCGACAGTTTGGCGGACGAGTGCGTCAGCCTCGAGAGTCGCCTGGATGGTCGGCCTCTTACTCCGGCTTTGGCCACCGAGATCGGCGCTATGCTGGGGCGACTGGCAGCAATGCTCGACGCGCTGGCGTAATCCGTATGCATTCAACAATAAATCAGGGAAAGCCGAACATGGCAAAACTCAACGTCGTGATCGCCGATGATCACCCCATCGTGTTATTGGGTGTACGTGAGCTGATAGAGCGCGATGAACGCTTTAGCGTCGTGGGTGAAGCGATGTGCTCGAACGAGCTGATCGAGTTGCTCAAGCGTCAATCCGTTGATCTTGTGATCACTGACTTCAACATGCCCGCTGATTCACCTTATGGAGATGGCCTGAAGCTGGTGGAATACCTGCTCAGGCATTTTGCCGATGTGAAAGTCCTGGTCCTGACCATGATCTCCAGCCCGTTGATCCTGACGCGACTACATGAATTGGGCGTCGTTGGGGTCATTCAGAAAAGCCAGTTGCATGACGAGATTCAATTGGCATTGATGGCCGTGGCGCAAGGTCGTTCGTTCAACAGCGCCAAGCCGGCGCCGACGTGTGTGAAGGAGCCCAATGTAGCGCTGGATGAAAGGCTCTCTCGGCTGTCGCCCAAGGAGTTCGAAATATTGCGCATGTTTGTCGCCGGGCAGAGCGTAACCACAATTGCCCGCAACCTTTCCCGAAGTGCAAAAACCATCAGCACGCAAAAGATTGCGGCCATGCGCAAGCTGGATGTTGCGAGTGATCAGGATCTGCTGACGTATTGCCTGGAAAACAACGTGTTTAGCTGAGGCTGATTTATCAGCCGAATTCAATCAAAAAAAGCGTTCACCTGGATAAGCGTGAACGCCGACATCGGACTATCAGATCGCAATCAATCTATTCAAACAGTCGCTTTCTTCGCAGCGCTTTCGTAACCGAGTAAGGCGACGTCACGCCGTTGCGCCCGTTCGTAGGTCTGCTCTCGCTTGAGCATCTGGTATTTGGGCACCTCCGACCAATTCCTCATTGCCTTGCTGGACAGCCAGGCGATTGTGCAGGCAAAGACAATCAACGTCATGGTGATGACCATAAAAGCGAACATGGGTTATTCCTGAGCAGAAGGTTGATAAAGAGAACGCAAGTAACGCACCAGACTGTGGCGTTGTTGATCGGTCAAGACTTCCTCCCATGGTGGCATGGCGGTGCCGGGGATGCCGTTGCGCAGGACCATTTCCAGATAGTCAGGGTTGCCTTGCTTGAGCTGAAAGTTAGCCGGGCGCGGAGCCAGGCTGCGAGCTGCCGGGCCATCGCCCTGCCCAGTTGCGCCGTGACAGCTGCTGCAGTTTTTCTCGAAGAGTGTGGCGGTCTGCACAGCGCTTTCGCCGATAGCGGTCTCTGGTAAGGCTTGCGAGGTGTGCAGGCTCTGAACGTACACCGTCAACGCGGCAAGCGTTGAGTTGTCGAGATCGCGCCACGCCGGCATGGAGCTGCCATAGCGACCATTCCACAGTGCATCTGCTATGCGCCCCGAGGTGAAGCTGGCGGCGCGCAAATCTGCCGGTCGCGGGAGAAGCGATGCGGCTCCTGGTCCGTCACCGGCCCCCGTCACACCGTGACACGCCGTACAATTTTGCTCGAAGGCGGTTTTCCCGGCGGCCAAAGCGACCGAGTAATCTTCCGGATTGTCTGGCAGAGAGAATTGCGGCACCGCTGCGTCTAGCCGCGCTTGTGCCGAGATCGCCTGGCGCCGCGCCGCCAGCGTGGATGTGTCCATGCTGTCGGCATGTCCCGCGGCCATTGGCGAAGACGCTGGCGCCGTTTCATCGTGGTAACCGGAGACAATCCGTGGCCGCCCCAACGCTTGTAGATAAGCCACCAGACTCACCGCATCGGCTGTGGGTTTTGCAGCATCACCGTCAAACAACCACGGATACCCTGGCATCACCGAGTCGCCTACGACGAAGCGCGGGTTGAACAAGTGGGTAAGCTGCCAATCGTTACTGCGCACACCCGACTCGCGCGCCAGATCCGGGCCGATACGCCGCGTGCCCCACAGCTGCGGATAATCAAAACGGGTTTCCCAGGCCTGCGTTGGCGCGCCCCAACGGGCAACGTCCTCAGCAACAAAACGGACCTGTTGAGTATGGCAATAACCGCAACCCTCACGGCCATATACAGTTCTACCCCGCTCTTCCTGTGCCGTGTAATCGGCCATGTCAGCGGGTACGCGCGCGTCAATTTCCTTTTGCAGTTCCTGACCGGGCAAGATCCCCAGCAAGTAGAACGACAACGCAAAAAAACCAATGCCGGCAACAAAAATGACCAGGTAAACGCTGTTGAAAACACGGTGTCTATTAGCCGTTTTCATGGATCAGGCTCCTGCCATTGCACTGTGGAAGCGAGGGTCTGCAACGTTGCACGAAGCCGATCGCGGCCCCGTGATCAGCCCGAAGAAAAACAATACAAAACCTGCCAGCAGCGGCACTGCCGATATGTCTCGCAGCCACCAGTAGGCAAGTGATGCGCGAACCGAATCCATCCACGGCGCGGGGCTCGCCCAAAGGTGCGCCTGAACCAGCCCTCCGGCCGTCAACGTGACGAACATCAGCAACAGGCCAACGGTAATCAGCCAGAAGGCCCAGTTCATGGCGGCGTCGTTGTAGCGCGCATGCGGTATCCGCTGCCACGCATGGGCAATGCCGCCGGCAGCGATGAAGGTGGCGAAACCGAGCATCGCAAGATGCGAGTGGCCGATGACCCAATCCGAGAAGTGCGTCAAGCGATTGACTGGCATCAAAGCCTGGAAAGCGCCTTGCAGGCTGACCAGCAGGTAGAAAATGATGCCGGTCCAGACGAACCGCAACGGCACGTCACTGGCGACTTTCGCCGCCTGCCCACGCAGCGACATCAACAGGTTGAATACCACAAGGATTACGTCCATCCCCAGGTACACCGAGGCAATGATCGCCGCCTTCTGCGCATCCATCGGCACTGCCGAATAGACGTAATGGTGGGTGCCATTCAAGGGATAGAAGAAAAACAGAAACCAGAATCCGATCATCGAAAGAAAATGGCTGTAGATCGGTCGCTGGGTGGTCGCCGGGATAATGTAATAGGCAATCGCCAACACGAATGGGGTGACAAACAGCCCGACCGCATCGTGAATCCATAGTCCGCTGAAGGCCGCTCCCTGCGCCCCCGGTATAAAGGCCGGGACGAAGTTCCCGACTGGATAGGCCAGCAAACTGAAGACTGCGCCGCCTACCAGGTACCAAACGGAAATATAGACCCCCCCGGACTGACGCTTGAGCACGAAAGGTCCGGCGAACTGCACGCAGATCAGCAGCAAGCCGAGCACCGCGAACAGATCGATGAGCATCGGGAACTCTGCCCATTCCAGCGACTGCACCGCGAGCCACTGGTTATCCAGGCCCAGCGAAATCAACGCCCATCCCGGCAAGAGCACACCGAAGTTCCAGAGCAGGAAAATCCCCCAGCCAAGCTTGCGGCTGTACACCGGACGATCAGCCAGTCGAGGCACCATGTGGTAGCAGAACGCGAAAAATGCGTTACCCAACCAGCCGAAGAAGATGCCTTGGGTGTGATCGAATCGCAGCCTGCCCCACGATAATGCCGCGTGGTTACCCAGCAACTCCGGCAGGGTCAGTTTGAGCGCGACCAGCAGGCCGGCAATGGCGGACAAAAATAGCGTGATGACCGCCGCGTAACTGTGCGCCTTGATCAGGTCGTAGTCGGTGCGCGGTAGATATTCCAGCGGTCGTTGAGCAATTCCGGTCGATGCCGAATCAAGACTTCTCATTTATTTTCTTCTCGTGCATGACTCAATATCCAGGCGGCCACGCCTAGTTGTGCATCGGGTGTCAGAGCAATGGCTGAAGGTCCCGGGGTATACCCGTCCCATCCCGGACGCGGGTGGCTAATGGCGGTATTCATCAGCGCCAAGGCATCGGCACCCATGGGATCTGCGCCAACATGTTGCTGGTAGCGCGCCACAATCGCTTGCCAGGACGGCCCTTCCAGCCGTTGCTGCGCGTCATGGCAACCGGCACAACGCTGGCGAACCACCACTTTGCCGGTTTGGATCAGAGCAGACGCGCGGCCCGGGTCGAACGCCGTCCCTTGGGGCACGCCGGGCAAGGTGTCGCCACGCGGGCTAATGGTCGAACTCGCGGGCATGCGCACCACGCTCCAGGCGATAACGGTACCCAGACTCAACACGCCGACCAGCATGACCAGCGCCGCGCGTGAGATGCTCGAGTGTCTGGCGTTTGTTTCAACATCACTCATGGCGCGGGCTTACCTTGCAGGAACATTAGGTAATCGAGGATCGGCTCAACCGCCGCATCGGGAATCGGCGCGCCGTATTCGTCGCGCATCTTCGCCACTTCCGCCGCCCAGGTTTTGCGGGGATAGGTAGGCTGAATGACGACGTAGCGTGGCGAATGACAAATCACGCATTGCTGAAGAAATTCTGCACGTCCCGGCCCGTCCAGCAGGTACGGCTCGTTGTGCGGCACGGTAATGCTATGTACCGCCTGGCCGAAATTCACATCCGGCGACTCTTGCGCGTGGAGCGTCGGACTGAGTGCGCATGCCAATAGGCACGGCAGATAATGGCGGGCCATGTCAGACCACCATTCCGCTGGTGCTCTCGATCATGCGACGCGCAAAGCCGCCACGATTCCACTGTGTGACCGGTTGCCCCTCGCCTGCGCGATTAGTCGCGCGAACCAGAAAGGTGTAACGACCCTTCTCGCGTGGCGTCCAAAGGTAACGCCAGCGCCGCCAGGAAAAGCGCCCGATCTCAGGATCCAGTAGTGCGTCGACCCAAGTGCGGCCGTTGTCCACCGACACCTCGACGCGGGCTATGCCGTCGCCGCCGTCATTGGCCAATCCTTCGAGCATCATCGGATGATTAAGCAACAACTGCTCTTCTGGCTCGGGGCGCACGAAAATCGAATGGGTAGCAAAGCGATTGATCGGAACGGTTTTCTTCGCCAGATTGCCCGGCTCTTCGTTGATTTCCGGGTTATCGGGAATGCGGTAGGCCACGTCCATCCAGATATTGCTCAAAGGCTTTTCGAGCACCTCGATGTGTGCCAGCGATTTGATCCAGTACGTCGCGTACCAGCCCGGCACCACCAAGCGTAGCGGGAAGCCGTTGAGCATAGGTAACGGCTCACCATTCATGGCGTAAGCGATCATCACGTCACCGTCGACGGCATGATCGAACTTCAACGATTTGACTACTTTGGGTAGCCCCGGCATGGGCGACTCGTCCAGCCCGGAAAACGCCACTTCCACTGCGCCGGACTTGACCCCGGCACGCGCCAGCACATCTTTGAGCCGCACGCCTGTCCATTGCGCATTCCCCATCGCGCCGAATTGCCATTGGCTGCCAGGCGGTTGCGGACTGAACAAACTACGTGCGTTACCGGAGCATTGATTCATCGCCACCAACGTGACCGGATCGAAACCCTTGACCAGTTCTTCGAGAGTGAACGATTGCGGTTTGTCGACGAGGCCGTCGAGACGCAAACGGAAGGTTCGCGTATCTACTTCAGTCGGGTAACCAGACAAGTGCCAGCGCACAAAATGTGCCGAATTGGGTGTCAGGTCCTGACGAAAGAAATGCAGCGGGGTTTCCAGTTGCGGCGGTCGATCGGTGATCAGAATCATCCCGGTCTTTTCCGGGTAGCGCACCTGTTCCCTCGATGCAGTCTGGCCTGCAATGGCCGAGTCCGGCGAGCCCGAAAGCGCCTGCCTGGGCAGAAGGCTAACCAAACCGGCTCCGGTTGCAAGTCCGAGCAGGCGCCTGCGGTTGATTTTCAAAAAAGTGTCGTCTGTATTCATGTTTACTCACTGTGGCCGGCAGAGTGTCCACAGGGGGGTTCGCATTTAAAATAAAATAGCGCTCACTATTAAAACGAAACCTCCCCTCCACTAAATAGTTTAAGTTGGCACTTCGGCCAGCCACCATCAGACGATTCCGAAATAACTTCGCACATGAGAAACAACATCAGACGCAACTTTTATCTTGTTTCGCGCTCACCCCGTTGCGCCGATCAATAAGAATTGTTTACACCCCATTCCCACCCCCTCTTTACATTTCAACTCAATCACGACACAACTTAACTCGATCATAGATATATAAATAAAAATGCTTTCGCAGCATTGTTTTCACTTTCGACGGCCAGTCGTTAGCAGCAAATCCAGTAACGCTGACGGGCGTTTAAATAATGATGCGTTTATCTATGAACGGCCAAAAACGAGTACATTTGTCCGGCTGGTGAAACGCTCATTTGGCGTTACTCCAACGCTGAAAAAGGCCTGAAGTTGCACCGTTACTGGAGTTAAAACTGCCAAGGCTGTGCGTTGAAATCGCAGTGCACACCAAGCACGGAACTACAAGTTCGACACTTGAAGCGGGTCATGAACATCATCGGTGCTCACACCACCACAACCAACGCAGTTTGATGAAGGCTCTGTCGTCCTAAAAAGGCCAGTTTTTGACCATCCCAGAAGTTATAAAAACAGGGTTGACGTGTTCCAGGTCGTGACTAGTGCGAGCCGCGGCATTGACTGCGCAATCGCTCAGTCAACGAACGTCGATAATCGAAAGCGATAAGGTCACGAGTTTTTTTACACACTCTAGGCCAAAAGCCGTCATTCGTGAGCCGCAGCTTTCGACCCAAAATTGACTTTCTGGTCCGAGCATAAAATTGAACTTCATCCGAAAACTACGCTTTGAATAATCCGCCCTTCTAAACCGCTTCCACATCATCGTTCGGCAACGAAGCAAACATTTCAGCGCGGCACACCTCAAGGATCTCATCCGCCAGCGCGGAATCATCCGGGCAGGCACGCGACAAAATAATCGCGCCGACAGCACGTGACAGCAGGTCAATCATTTTCTTTCTTCCCTCACCCGCCGCGGAGTCCGGCCCCGTCGGGTATTTTTCCCCCAGCGTTTGGAGAGTGTGTTCGATCCCTTCAGCAAACGTCGCTTTCAAATCATCCGATTGACGCGCCGCGTCGCCACACAACGCGGCCATGGTGCAACCGCTGCCACGTCCGTCCCGATGTTCCCTCGTCACATAGACGTCGATGAAGCCGGGAACGTCGAGAGCTTTGGCGCCTGTCAGCGACTTGGCAAGACTGCAAGCAGAGGCTTCGGCCATCAGGTCGGCCTTCGAACCGAAATGCTTGTAGAAACCTCCATGGGTGAAACCGGCAGCCGCCATGAGATCCGACACACCGACGCCGTCAAAGCCACGCTCACGGAACAGCTCAGAGGCTGTCTCGACGATGTGCTCTCGATTGGCCTGCGCCTGGGCCTTGGTCACTCTCACGTGCAATACCTCATGTTCACTGGGAAATCATGCGGCCAAGCATACATAGATGCTGGTCATAATCAAAGCCGTTGACAGCTTAGATTAAGATCATCATCCTAATTGCACACACCACCGACCTCCATCAACGGGCACGGAAGAAATACCAGATGACCGATCAGAATCTGTTCACCTCTTACACGCTTGGCGCCCTCACGCTGTCGAACCGCATCGTCCTGGCGCCGCTGACACGTAACCGCGCCGGTCAAGGCTTTGTCCCCAGCGAGTTCGCGGCCACTTATTACAGCCAACGTGCCAGCGCAGGCTTGCTGATCAGCGAAGCCACGCAGATTTCCCAACAGGGCCAGGGCTATCAGGACACCCCCGGGATCTACACGCAGGCGCAGATAGACGGCTGGCGCACAGTGACCGATGCCGTCCATGCCAAGGGCGGAAAAATCTTTCTGCAACTGTGGCATGTCGGCCGCGTGTCGCACGTTGATCTGCAAGAAAACGGCGCCGCACCCGTGGCCCCTTCTGCGCTGCGCGCCGCCACCAAAGTATTCGTCAACAACCGCTTTGAAGACGTCTCCGAGCCGCGCGCACTGGACATCAGTGAACTACCAGGGATCGTCTCAGATTTCTGCCAGGCCGCGGCAAACGCGCTCGATGCTGGGTTCGATGGTGTAGAGATTCACGGTGCAAACGGCTATTTGCTGGATCAATTCCTCAAGGACAGCGCCAATTTGCGTACTGATGCTTACGGCGGTTCGATTGAAAATCGAGCGCGTCTGTTGCTCGAAGTGACGGCGGCCGTCGTCAATGAAATCGGCGCGGATCGCACTGGTGTGCGCTTATCGCCGGTGTCGCCGGCCAATGGCGTTTCCAGCAGTGATCCGCAGGCGCAATTCGATTACGTCGTCGACCAACTCGACGCGCTCGGCGTGGTTTATCTACACGTGGTCGAAGGCGCGACCGGTGGCCCGCGTGACGTGGCGCCATTCAATTTCGGCGCCCTGCGCCAGCGCTTCAAAAACACCTACATCGCCAACAACGGCTATGACCTGAATCTGGCGACATCAAGGCTCGCCGAAGACCAAGCCGATCTGATCGCATTCGGTCGCCCGTTCATTGGCAATCCGGATCTGGTAGAGCGCCTCAAAAGTGGCGCGCCATTGTCCGCCTTCAATCCCGCCACGCTCTATGGCGGCGGTGCAGCAGGCTACATCGACTACCCGACGTTGGCTGAATCGAACGCTACCGCAAGCTGAGCAATCAGTGATCGCGCTTTCTGTTTCACACATCCTCAAAGAGAGATAACCCATGAGCACTCGCCCTGCTGTTCTCATCACTGGCGCCTCCACCGGCATTGGCGCCGTCTACGCCGAGCGCTTCGCGCAACGCGGCCACGATCTAGTACTGGTCGCCCGAGACCAGGTACGTCTGGACGCACTTGCAGCCCGATTGCGCAGCGAACACGGCGTCACCATCGATGTCATTCCGGCGGACCTGACCCAACTCGGCGATCTGACAACTGTTGAAACCCGCCTGCGCGACGACGCCCGTATCGGCATCCTTGTCAATAACGCCGGTGCCGCGCTGTCCGGTAACTTTATCGACCAAAGCACCGACAGCGTTGCGCAACTGGTCGCCCTCAACACCACAGCGCTGGTGCGCTTGGCCAGCGCCATTGCCCCACGCCTGGCCAAAGCAGGCGAAGGCGCGATCATCAACATCGGTTCGGTGGTGGGCCTGGCGCCAGAGTTCGGCATGTCGGTCTATGGTGCAACCAAAGCGTTTGTGCTGTTTCTTTCCCAAGGCCTGAGCCTGGAACTTTCGCCTCAGGGCGTCTACGTGCAGGCCGTGCTGCCGGCGGCCACCCGCACGGAGATCTGGGATCGCTCCGGCGTCGACATCAACACCTTGAGCGAAATCATGGAAGTGGACGATCTGGTGGATGCCGCACTGGTCGGTTTCGATCGTCGCGAACCGGTGACGATCCCGCCGCTGCACGAAGCTGAACGCTGGGATGACCTGCAGAGCGCACGTCAGGGCTTGCTGGGGCAAATCCGCCAGGCTGCGGTTGCCCAGCGCTACCTAACCCAACAGTGATCTTTTGGTAGCGAGCATTCGCGCCGGATTCGATGCAGGCGCGTCAGGCTCGCTGTCCGGAGTAGAAATGAATCCAACGAAGACAAATACCCCCTCGGGTTCGCAGACGTCGTTCATCAACGCGGCGAACCAGTCGATCACGGTCAACGGCATTCCCTTCGCCTACCGCGATACCGGTCCCACAACCGGTGTGCCTCTCGTACTGTTCAACCATTGGGGCGCGGTGCTGGATAACTTCGATCCCGCGATCATCGATGGCCTAGCACAAACCAGGCGCGTCATTACCACCGACTATCGTGGTATTGGCGGCTCAGGTGGAACCGCACCACTGACGGTCGGCGAAATGGCTGACGATGCCATCCAACTGATGCATGCGCTGGGGTTCGACACCGTTGATATGCTCGGTTTTTCGCTCGGCGGTTTCGTTGCTCAAGACATCGCCCTGAAAGCGCCAGCATCCCAAGTTCTACCTGTTCTTTACTTCGACGCCCAACGGCCGTCGATCCGCCTCGCAGTATTTGCAACGCTTGAAAGCGCGGAAAAAAAATCGCGACAAAGGCCCGACGCCCTACGCTTTCCTGCGGCAGTTGAAAGCCATCACCGCGTGGGGCAATCAGGCACCGCAAGACCTCGATCGCTTGCGGACGCCGACGCTGATCGTCAACGGCGACAACGACATCATGGTGCCCAGTGAAAACTCGCTGGCACTGGCCAACCGCGTCCCGAGCGCACAGTTGGTTATTTATGAAGATGCCGGGCACGGCGGAATTTTCCAGAACTACGCTGACTTCGTGGCCAAGGCACTGGCGTTCCTCGATGCCTGACAACGCCGCACATCAACGCCGAATACGTACCGCCCTCCCTCCCTCCAACCGACAAGAGCCGCACCATGATGAAGGCATTTCTAATTGATCGCTATGGCAAGAACACTGGGCGCATTGGAGAAGTGCCCGTCCCTGAAGTGGGCGCCCACGACGTATTGATTGAGGTACACGCCAGCAGCGTCAACGTTCTGGATTCGAAGATCAGGAAAGGCGAATTCAAACTGATCCTGCCCTATGCATTTCCGCTGGTGCTGGGCAATGACCTGGCGGGCGTAGTGGTTCAAATTGGAGCACAGGTGACGGGGTTCAAGCCGGGAGACGAGGTCTACGCTCGCCCGCCTGAAGCGCGGATCGGAACGTTCGCCGAATTGATCGCAGTGGACGAAAACGCGGTCGCACGCAAACCCGCCAATACCACCATGGCACAAGCCGCGTCCCTCCCCTTGGTTGCACTGACCGCCTGGCAAGTGCTGGTCGAAACCGCCCAACTGAAAAAGGGCCAGAAAATACTGATCCACGCCGGCTCCGGCGGCGTCGGCACTCTCGCCATCCAGCTCGCCAAACACCTCGGCGCCTTTGTCGCGACCACCACCAGCACCGCGAATGTCGAATGGGTGAAGGCACTCGGGGCCGATGCAGTGATCGATTACACACAGCAGAACTTCGAAAGTGTCTTGCACGACTATGACGTGGTGTTGAACAGCCTTGGCGCCGATGTACTGGAGAAGTCACTCAAGGTCCTCAAGCCCGGCGGCCAACTCATTTCCATCTCAGGGCCACCCACTGCACGGTTCGCGCAGGAGCAAGGACTGTCCTGGCCATTGCAGCAAGTCATGCGCCTGCTGAGCCTTGGCATTCGTCGCAAAGCGCGCAAGCAGGATGTCAGCTATGCATTCGTGTTCATGCGGGCCAATGGTGCTCAACTGCAACAAATCACCGCGCTCGTTGAGGACGGCATCATCAACCTTGTGGTTGATCGCGCCTTCACCTTTGAATCAACGGCAGAGGCGTTGAAGTACGTCGAGCAGGGACGAGCCAAGGGCAAGGTCGTTGTTACGCTCAAATGACGACGCTACATATCGATGAGCTAACCGATTGGTCTGTACTGGCGCTTAAGGGCTTCAATGAGCAACGCAGTACGGATACGCGCAAACTTCCCTCCAAGCGGATCTGTGACCGCTTTGCTCTGCTGGCGAGCCTCACTCTCTAGGCGCTCGTTATCTCTGTTTACTCGTCGCCCTCCTGCGCAGTACTTAAATATGTGCCTGATTCCGACACCCCTTGCCGGCAGACGACAGACGCTCCGAACTTGTTTTCTTAGTCTCCCCTGGACCGACGTTCAACGCTTCACGTCGGCTTAACCAGTCTTGCCACTGCACATCCCGCCATAGGCTCTAGCCGAGCGCACCAGGGATGGGTTCAAGGAGAATAAGAATAATGAATCCGGCTTTCACTTCATCAATCAATAACCTGCTCGATACCGTCACCGCGGGACAACAGCGCGTGCCAGGCGTAGTTGCAGCAATAACCGGGCGAGATGGTTTGCTCTACGAGGGAGCTTCAGGACAACGAACGCTCGGTCAAACTGATGCAATGACGACCGACAGTGTTTTCGCTATGTTTTCGACGACTAAAGCGATCACCGCCACGGCGGTGCTTCAGTTGGTCGAGGACGGCCGACTGGATCTCGATGCGCCTGCCAGGGACTATGTGCCGATGATCGGCGAACTTAAGGTGCTTGACGGGTTTGATACCGACGGCACCCCGCGGCTTCGCGCGCCCAAAAAACACATCACCACGCGGATGCTTCTGCTTCATACAGCAGGCCTGGGTTATGAATTCTTTAACGAAAACTACAACCGGCTAGTCCAGGAAGGACGCCAACCCAGCATCATCAGTGGATCGTTGGCGGCACTTATAACGCCCTTGCTGTTTGAGCCTGGTGAACAGTGGGAATACGGTTCCAACATGGATTGGGCCGGTCTGGTGGTCGAGGCCATTACCGGCAAACGTCTGGGTGAAGTCATGCGACAGCGTATTTTTGAGCCGCTGGGCATGACCGATACCGCCTTTAGCATGAGCGCATCGATGATCCAGCGACGGGCTGGAATGCATCAGCGTGAAGAAGATGGATCGCTGACCGCGGTCGAGGGCTCCCTCCTTCCAGAGGAACCAGAAGTGCACATGGGAGGCCATGGCCTGTTCTCGACAGTGAAGGATTATTGCCTGTTCATCCGGGCCTGGCTAAACGATGGACAGGGTGATCACGGACGAATTCTGAAGCCTGAGACGATTCGTTTCGCTGAAAAAAACGGGCTCGACAACCTGAAAATAAAAGCCCTTCCCTGCGTGATTCCGAGTATCTCCCACACTGCGGAATTCTTCCCTGGCATGCCAAAGTCATGGGCGTTGAGTTTCATGATCAACGAACAAGACGCACCCACCGGTCGTCCTGCGGGCTCTTTGGCGTGGGCTGGGTTGGCCAATCTTTTCTATTGGATCGATCGCAAGAATGGCATCGGTGGTTTTTGGGCCACTCAGATATTGCCATTCATAGACCCTGTTTCGACCAATGGATATCTGGATTTTGAAACGGCGGCCTACCGCAATCTGACCACCTGAACCCGTACCTGATTCGATTCGCATGAGAGCCCCCCAAGGGCTCCAGGCGATGGCGCAAGAAAACTATCCCCTTCTCCGAAAACAACAAAAACAAAACAGGTGACTCATGGAGATCTCCACACGTACCCCTGCGCGCGCTCGATCCACAAAATGCGCATTTGGCACTTCAACAATCAGTGCCGGCATCCTGCTGGCGACTCTGGCGGGCAACGCCGGAGCCGTCGATGTGGACGCCGGCGAATACGCCGCTGCGCTTCCAGCCGGCAGCAATATCGGCTTGCTTTACCTCCAGCATGCCGAACGGCGGTCACTTTACGGTAATGGTCACAAGGTTGCGATAAAAGCGGGACTCGACTCGGATATCGGCATATTGCGCGTCGCGAATTACCAGCAGTTGGGTGACTACACGATTAATACGCAGTTCCTGTTGCCATTCGGGCGCCTGGAAGGAACACGCGATAACGACTCGTTGGGACAAACCAATGGCGTGGGCGACTTGGTCCTGGCGTCCACTCTGTGGCTCGTGAATGATCCGGCGAAGAACCGATATTGGGGCATTGCGCCCTACCTGTTCGTGCCGACCGGTAACTATGACCGAAACGATGCACTCAACCTTGGCGAAAATCGTTGGAAGATGACGTTGCAGACAGGCTATGTGACCGGCCTCACTGAAAAGTTGTCTCTGGACCTCACCGCCGATGTAACCCTGTTTGGCAAAAATGATGACCTCACGAGTCAAGGCCTGACGTTGCGACAGAAGCCTCTATGGCAAGCCCAGTCCTACCTGAGATACGCCGTGACACCCAAGCTGTCGGTGCATGTCGGCGCGTCTCAACTCTGGGGTGGTGAGACGCGCGTTGACGGTCAGGATCTGAACGATGAACCCAACACCAGCAAGTACCGTGTCGGGGGATCGTACTGGATGACCCCTACGTTCCAGGCCCTGCTCAATTACGGCCAGGACGTATCGGTCGACAACGGCTTCAAGGAAAAGCAGCGGGTTAACCTCCGGCTGTTGTGGGTGTTCTGACCCACAGCAAGTGGTTGGCTTCCTGGGCACCGAGAGCGTCTTGGACGTCACTCTCGGTGCCCTTTTCTGCCTCGCATCGCTAACGCAGTCGGCGCTGCAAGGTTTGGGAGGGTAATTCACTGAAACGCTTGCGATAGATTCCCGCAAATTCACCCAGGTTTAGATAACCCCACCGAAAGGCGATGGTGGAAACAGTTGTCCCCGACTCCGGACCCGTTGCCAATAAATCGCGGCGCACACCCTGCAACCGCTGCTCGCGCAAGAACGCACCGGGCGTCATGCCGCGAAAACGCGAGAAGGCTCCACTCAATGCCCGCACACTGGTCCCGACGGCACTGGCAACCTCTGCCATCGTCGGCAGGCTCGCTGCGTTGGCACTCATGAACTCTTCAGCGGCCCTGACATAACGCGGTGCAATCCGGTTCATTGGACTATTGAAATCAAGCCCTGCTTGCTCGGCGCGGCCAGCCCACTCTCGTAATAAATGAACGCAAAGACTTTGTTCCAAGTGAGCCCCCATACGTCCTTCAGCCATGTGCTCGGAAGCCTCGGAAACACAACGAACCGTGTACTCCAGCAGGCTTAGCCAGCTAGAACCGACTCCGCCGATAATGCATTTATGTCTCCAGAACCGATCATCGGGCACGAACCCAAACCACTGCTGCGCCATCCGTTCCAGAACTGCATGAGGAATAGTCAGATTCAGTTGCAGGTGATCCGGGTCGAGGTCGATCCGGTAATCGACACGACTGCAATTGGCAATGAAGGATTGACCTACTGCCGTATCCTCAGTGACCGAACGTTGAGCCCAGTGCCGGGCATTGCCGCGAATGGTCGTCAGCAGTAATGCATTCCCCGACTCGGGCGAAAATTCATCGACGCTCACGGCGACTCCATAGGCAAAACGAGTCAGCGTCAACTCGCCAATCCTGGACGAATGCATGGTTGCGTGCGGCTTGATGGCATGCCCGATGGGGGCCACACGATAGGGCATGTAAACGCGATCCGACCAGTCGCTGATTTCATCCCAATCGGTTGAAAAAATTTTGTGCTGCTGACGTATCGGTTTGCCGCTGACATCGGTTAACAACGCATGGTCGAGACGCATGGAGACACCTGTTTTTATTATTTTAGGGTGAACCGCTGATCAGAGTAGCAACCTCAGGGCGATGGCAAGTAGGCCATCGCTTGCGACTCGCCCATCAGCAGCGGGCGATTGAGATCCGCGCAGGCGCGCAAATAGTCGGCTACCAAGGTGATCCGCTTGAGCTTGCGCAGGTCCTCGCTGTAGTACATCCAGAACTGTCGAGTGACCTCCACCTGATCCGGTAGCACTTCGCACAGGCGCGGGTCGGGACCGGCGAGGAAGCAGGGCAGGATGGCCAGCGCGCGCCCTTCCAAGGCCGCATGGTACTGGGAAACTACGCTGGTGCTGCGCAGGCGGCTGTGCGCGCCGGGCAGCAGGTCGTTCAGGTAGAGCAACTTGAAGCTGAAGGCCAGATCCTCGACATAGGTCACGAATGGGTGACCGGCCAGGTCCTCGCGACTGGCAATCGGCGAATGATTGGCCAGGTACTCCGGTGTCGCATACAGACGCAGACGGTAGTCGCACAGCCGCGAGCACACGTACGGACCGCGCTCAGGCCGCTCCAGAGTGATGGCGATGTCTGCCTCACGCCGTGACAGGTTGACGAAGTGCGGGACCGGCAGGATGTCCACGGAGATATGCGGATAGTGGATGATGAAATGGCTCATCTGCGTGGTGACGAAACAGGAGCCGAAAGCTTCGGTACAGCCAATACGCAGGTGCCCGGCGAGCCCCCCGGTGGTTCCGGAAACCTGCTCGCAGGCTGCCAGCAGCGTACTTTCCAGAGTTTCGGCGTGACTGACCAGGCGCTGCCCCTCGATGGTCATGACGAAGCCCGACGCTCGGGACTTCTCGAAAAGCAGCGCACCAAGGCTTTGCTCAAGGGCGCGGATGCGCCGCGACACCGTGGTGTAGTCCACTCCCAAACGGCGTGCTGCGCCACTCGCGGTGTGAGCACGGGCGACTTCGAGAAAGAAGCGCATATCGTCCCAATTCACATGACTTTGGGTTGTGCGTTTTTGCATATTCATCAGGCTTTTCTGCCAATACATATTGGAAATTAGCCAACATATACTCGCATTCAGCCTGGTTTGACCAGCATCGTTTCTCAACCGGAAAGGCCCCGATTTCAACCAGGGCTAACGGCATGAATGCAGGGTAAAAAACACTGCTTTCAAGCCGAAAACAGGCGGCTGCGCGACCGCGCAATCACTGCCACCATCGCGCCCGCCGAGGGCTAATACGGCGGGTTTCTTTTCGGCGCCACACCTGCCATTTCAACCCTCGCCTCCGGAAGATCGCCAGGGCAGATACGACTCCAGCAGCATTCAGGTGACGCTCCGCTTCGGGACGTCGCCCGGGTACCCGTACGCCTCTCAAAAGGCGACATACAACAACAATTAAAAGCGGAGCCTCATCATGACGACTGACCATCCGAACCACGCCCAGACCTGCGCCCAGGTCAGGGCCAATCCCAAGTTCCAGCGACTCACCCGCCAGCGCGCACTGCTGGCCTGGTCACTGAGCGCCGCGGTCCTCGCTGTCTATTACAGCTTCATCATGGTAGTGGCCTTCGCACCTGCCTGGCTGCACCTGCCGCTGTACGACGGCAGTCATCTCAGCCTCGGCATGCCAATCGGCGTGGCAATTATCCTGCTGTCCTGGCTGCTTACCGCCTGGTACGTGAACACCGCCAACACACGTTTCGACGCGCTCAGCGCGCAGATCCTCCAGGAGACCCGCGCATGAAACGCCTACTCGCCCTTCTCGCCCTCAGCCCCCTGCTGGCCAACGCCGCACCCATCACCGCAGAGAAGCAACCGCTCAATGTGCATGCCATCGGCATGTTCTTCATCTTCGTCCTCGCCACTTTGCTGATCACTTGGTGGGCGTCCCGTCGCACGCGCTCCGCTGCTGACTTCTACAGTGCCGGCGGCGGTATCACGGGCTTTCAGAATGGCCTGGCGATCGCCGGTGACTACATGTCGGCGGCCACTTTGCTGGGCCTCTCGAGCCTGGTGTTCGCCAAGGGCTATGACGGCTTCATCTATATCATTGGCTTCTTCGTCGGATGGCCCATCGTCACCTTCCTGATGGCCGAGCGCCTGCGCAACCTGGGCCGCTATACATTCGCCGACATCGTCTCCTTCCGCCTGGATCAAACTCGCGTGCGCAGCTTTGCCGCCCTTGGTTCGCTGACGGTGGTGTGTTGCTACCTGGTGGTACAGATGGTCGGTGCTGGCCAGTTGATCAAGCTGCTGTTCGGCCTCGACTATCGCACGGCGGTGGTGGTGGTCGGCCTGCTGATGCTGGTCTACGTGATCTTCGGCGGCATGCTCGCCACCACATGGGTGCAGATCACCAAGGCGGTCCTGCTGCTGGCGGGCGGCACGACCCTGATGCTGATGGCCCTGAGCCGTTTCGGCTTCAGCTTCGAGACGCTGGCTGCCCAAGCCGTGGCGGTGCATGCCAGCGGCGTGCAGATTATGGGCCCGGGCACGTTGCTGGCCGACCCGATCAACGCGGTGTCCCTGTCCCTCGGACTGGTCTTCGGCATCGCCGGCCTGCCGCACATTCTGATGCGCTTCTTCACCGTGCCCAACGCCAAGGAGGCGCGCAAATCGGTGCTATTCGCCACGGTGTTCATCGGCTTCTTCTTTCTGGTGGTCTGCATCCTGGGCTACACCGCCATCGTCATCGTCGGCACAGACCCGCAGTACTATGTCGACGGCAAGCTCGGCGGCGCCATGATCGGCGGCGGCAACATGGTTGCCATGCATCTGGCTAAAGCGGTGGGCGGCAACCTGTTTCTCGGATTCCTCTCCGCCGTGGCCTTCGCCACCATTCTTGCAGTGGTGGCCGGCCTGGCCCTGGCCGGCGCCTCGGCCATCTCTCACGACCTTTATGCCTCGGTACTGAAGAAGGGCCAGGCCGACGAGAAGCAGGAAATGCGAGTGTCGCGCATCGCCACTGTCGGTCTGGGCATCGTCGCGATTTCCCTCGGCATTCTGTTCGAGGGCCAGAACATCGCCTTCCTGGTCGGCCTGACGTTTGGCATAGCAGCCTCGGCGAATTTCCCGGTATTGATCATGGCCATGTACTGGGGTGGCTTGACCACCCGTGGCGCCCTCTATGGCGGTATGACTGGCCTGATCAGCGCCCTGGCCCTGGTCATCGGCTCTCCGTCGGTATGGGTCGGCGTATTGGGCCATGCCCAGGCAATCTTTCCCTACGACCAGCCGGCGCTGTTCTCCATGCCTTTGGCCTTCCTGGTCATCGTGGTGGCGTCCAAACTGGACCGTAGCGAGCGTGCCGACCGCGAGCGCGCTGCCTATGCCGATCAGTTCGTCCGCGCCCAGACTGGCCTGGGCGCTGCTATGGCCAGCAGTCACTAACGCTGCAGCTTCCCGGGGTCTATGCCCCGAGCGCGAGTTCGCCCCTTAGCGTCGCGCTTTTTTACTCCCGTCCTGCGCCGCCCGGCGCAGGGCACCTCCAACGAGTCTTCCCTCCACCGGCCCCGGCCAGTGCGGGAAAGGCTTGCTTATAACAACAAGAGGCATGCAATGAAACCCACCCTTTTTACCCTGCTCCTGGCAAGCAGCAGCGTTGCCACCCAGGTCCACGCGGACTTCCTCGCAGACAGCAAAGCCAGCCTGGAACTACGCAACTTTTACTTCAACCGAGATTATCGTCAGACCAACGCCGCCCAATCCAAACAAGAGGAATGGGCCCAGGGGTTCCTGCTGCGCTACGAATCGGGATACACCGACGGGTTGATCGGTGTCGGCTTCGATGCCATCGGCCTGCTCGGCGTCAAGCTCGATTCCAGCCCTGATCGCGCAGGTTCCGGCCTGCTTAAACGCCACCGTGACACGAGCAAAGGGGCGCAGGACGAGTACGGCGAACTGGGCCTGACCGCCAAAGTTCGCGCCTCAAAAAGCACACTGAAACTCGGCACGCTGCTGCCGAAACTGCCGACGGTACTGGCCAATGATTCACGGCTGTTGCCACAAACCTTCAAGGGCGGTCAGCTGACGTCGCTGGAACTCGAAGGCCTGACCGTGGATGCCGGGCGACTGACGCAAGTCAATCAGCGCGACTCCTCGGACTACGAGGACATGGGCATCACCCGCACCGGAGCCAAGGGCATCACCACGCGTCATCTCGACAGCGACAGCTTCGATTTCGCCAGCCTGAACTACAAATGGACCAGCAACCTCGCCACCGGCTACAGCTACGGCCACCTCGACAACTTCTACAGCCAGCACCTGGTCAACCTGACCTACGTCTTGCCAGTCACCACCGGCCAGTCGCTGAAGACCGATCTGCGCTTCGCCCGCTCCACGGACGATGGCGGCAGCAATGTCGATAACAACGCCATCGGCGCGATGTTCACCTACAACCTCGGCGGGCATGCGGTGGGCCTGGGTTATCAAGGCATGAGCGGCGACACCGGCTACGCCTACGTCAACGGCACCGACGCCTTCCTGGTGAACTTCGTGCAGATCGGCGACTTCGCCAGCAAGGACGAACAGTCCTGGCAGGCGCGCTACGACTACAACTTTGCGGCCATCGGCATTCCGGGTCTGACCTTCATGACCCGCTACCTCACCGGTGACAACATCGATCTGGGCGGCAATCGCCCGGAAGGCAAGGAATGGGAACGTGATACCGACATTGGTTATGTGGTGCAGAGCGGGCCGCTGAAGAATGTCGGCGTGAAGTGGCGTAACGCGACAGTTCGCTCGACCCACTTCGGTAGCGACCTGGATGAAAACCGCCTGATCGTCAGCTATACCCTGGCGCTCTGGTAAATCCCCCCGCCAGACGGGGGCCGCTCGCATCGCCTGAGAGTGCGAGCGGCCCTCCATCCAACGCGCCACCTCTATGATTTTTTTGCACAACGCACCGGTTTTTATGAGCATTTTTAATTGATTTTTGCATGCATATACTGGGCTCAAGCGCCTGGTCATGAACCGCGCCAGACCCAACAAAAACAAACAAGGGCATACACCGTGAAGACATCCATGCTTGCCGCCGTCTCCCCGCTCTCAGGTACCTGCATGCGTCTAGTACGCATTGCTGCCCGCAGCGAAGCCCCCCTCGCCGCCTGACCATCCCGTACCTGTACCCGCGCCGATCGTCACCACGATCGATGGAGACTCCAATGAACAGCAACTGCCAACCGTTCCTCGCCGCTCGAGACTTCTTGCTGGCCCACCGTACCGACTACGCCACTGCCGTGCGTGACTTCCGCTGGCCGCAACTGAACGAGTTCAACTGGGCACTGGATTACTTCGATGCCATGGCCGAGGACAATCACGCCAACGCCTTGTGGATCGTCGAAGAAGACGGCAGCGAACAGCGCTACAGCTTCCAGCAACTGGCCTCGCGCTCCAACCAGGTGGCCAACCACTTGCGTGCCCTCGGCGTGCGCCGCGGCGAGCGCATCCTGCTGATGCTCGGCAATGATGTCGCCTTGTGGGAAACCATGCTGGCCGCCTTCAAAATCGGCGCCGTGGTCATTCCCGCCACCGCCCTGCTGACCCCCGATGACCTGGGCGACCGCATCGAGCGCGGCCAGGTTCGTCACCTGGTGGTCGGCAGCGCCCATGTCGACAAGTTCGTCGGCCTGGGAGAAGGCTGCAGCCGCATCTGCGTCGGCCCGGCCCCCGCCGGCTGGACCGCGCACAGCGCAGCCAGCGAATATTCCGAGCAGTTCGAGGTCGAGGACCGCACGCTAGCCACCGACCCGATGCTGCTGTACTTCACTTCTGGCACTACCTCCAAGCCAAAGATGGTGCTGCACAGTCACCAGAGCTACCCGGTCGGCCACCTGTCAACCATGTACTGGATTGGCCTGCAGCCGGGTGACCTGCACTTGAACATCTCGTCACCGGGCTGGGCCAAACATGCCTGGAGCTGCCTCTTCGCACCATGGAACGCCGGCGCCTGCATCTTCATCCACAACGTCGCGCGCTTCAGCGCCCCGGCCCTGCTTGGCGCGCTGGAGCGCTATGGCGTCACTAGCCTGTGCGCCCCGCCCACCGTGTGGCGCATGCTGATTCAGGAGGATCTGGCCAGTTACAAGGAGCGCCTGAACCTTCGCGAACTGGTGGGTGCCGGTGAGCCACTGAACCCGGAGATCATCGAGCAGATCCTGCATGCCTGGGACTTGCCGCTGCGTGATGGTTTCGGCCAGTCGGAAACCACCGCCCTGGTCGGTAACACACCCGGCCAACTGCTCAAACCCGGCTCCATGGGCCGTCCTCTGCCGGGCTACAGGGTGACCATGCTTGACCCCGACGGCGTACCCGGCAACGAGGGAGAAGTAGCCCTGCCATTGGATGTGCGTCCGCTCGGCCTAATGTTGTGCTACGAGGACAGCCCGGAAAAAACCGCAGAAGTAATGCGCGACGGTTACTACCGCACCGGCGATACCGCACAGATCGATGAAGAGGGCTACATCACCTTCGTCGGCCGTGCCGACGATGTGTTCAAAGCCTCCGACTACCGCATCAGTCCCTTCGAGCTGGAAAGCGCACTGATCGAGCACCCGGCGGTGATGGAAGTGGCCGTGGTGCCAAGCCCGGACCCTCTACGCCTGGCCGTGCCCAAGGCGTTCCTGATCCTGGCACATGACGAACCCGGCAGTGCTGAACTGGCCGGCAACATCCTCGCCTTCGCTCGCGAGCATCTGGCGCCCTACAAGCGGGTACGGCGTATCGAATTCGTCAGCGAACTGCCCAAGACCATCTCAGGGAAGATTCGCCGGGTGGAACTGCGACAGATGGAAGTGCAGCGCCGCCAGAGCGATGCACGCGGCGCGCAAGAGTACTTCGAAGAAGACTTCCCACAGCTCAAGGGCTGAACCCGGGCCGGTACGCCGGCCCTCCTGAATTCAAACGCGACCGCTCGGCCAATCCGGCCGAGGGGTCTCACTCGACTCAAAAAAAGTAGACAGGACCCGAAAATGACCTCCTCCAGCATTCCTAGCGTCAAGCTTCTCATCAACGGCGAATTCGTCGAATCGCGCAGCACCCAATGGCGCGACGTGATCAACCCGGCTACCCAGGAAGTCCTGGCCCGCGTGCCCTTCGCCACCGCCGAGGAAATGGACGCCGCCGTGGCCAGCGCCAAGGAAGCCTTCAAGACCTGGCGCAAGACTCCGATCGGCGCCCGCTCCCGGATCTTCTTCAAATACCAGCAACTGATCCGCGAGAACATCAAGGAACTGGCCGCTCTGCTCACCGCTGAACAGGGCAAAACCCTGCCGGATGCCGAAGGTGATGTGTTCCGCGGCCTGGAGGTGGTCGAGCACGCCGCCTCCATCGGCAATCTGCAGATGGGTGAGTTGGCCAATAACGTGGCCAATGGCGTCGACACCTACACCTTGATGCAGCCGCTGGGTGTGTGTGCCGGCATCACCCCGTTCAACTTCCCGGCGATGATCCCGCTGTGGATGTTCCCGATGGCCATCGCCACCGGCAACACCTTCATCCTCAAGCCGTCCGAGCAAGACCCGCTGGTGACCATGCGCCTGGTCGAACTGGCGCTGGAGGCCGGTGTACCCAAGGGTGTGCTTAACGTCATCCACGGTGGCGTCGACGCGGTGAACCTGATCTGTGACCACCCGGACATCAAAGCCGTGTCCTTCGTTGGTTCGACCAAGGTCGGCACCCACGTCTATAACCGCGCGACCCAGAATGGCAAGCGTGCACAGTGCATGATGGGCGCGAAGAACCACGCCATCGTCCTGCCCGATGCCAACAAACAGCAGACGTTGAACAACCTGCTGGGCGCCTCCTTCGGCGCCGCCGGTCAGCGCTGCATGGCCCTGCCGGTGGTCATTCTGGTGGGTGAAGCGCAGACCTGGTTGCCGGACCTGATCGAGCGGACCAAAACCCTCAAGATCAATGGCGGCACCGAACCTGGCACCGACATCGGCCCGGTGATCTCCTGCGCGGCTCTGGATCGCGTCAACAGCCTGATCGCCAGCGGCATCGAAGAAGGCGCCAGGCTCGAATTGGATGGGCGCAACCCGAGTGTGCCTGGCTACCAGGACGGCAACTTCGTCGGCCCGACCATCTTCTCCGGCGTCACGGCACAAATGTCCGTGTACCGCGAAGAAATCTTCGGCCCGGTGCTGTGCGTCATGCATGCCGCCAACCTGAGCGAGGCGATCGAGATCATCAACGCCAACCCGAATGGCAACGGTACCGCCCTGTTCACCCGCTCCGGCGCTGCGGCCCGGCACTTCCAGGAAGAGATCGACGTCGGCCAGGTGGGCATCAATGTGCCGATCCCGGTGCCGGTCCCGCTGTTTTCCTTCTCTGGTTCCCGCGCCTCCAAGCTGGGCGACCTGGGCCCCTACGGCAAGCAAGTGGTGACCTTCTACACCCAGACCAAGACGGTCACCCAGCGCTGGTTCGATGAAGACGACACCAGCGGTGCGGTCAACACCACCATCACCCTGAAATGACCTTTGCTGGCCGGCGCCAAGCGCCGGCCAATCAGGGCGTACGTTTCGAGCGGCGGCTGTTCCATTCGCTGTTTGCCAGCCACGACCAAAAGGAAGGCATGCAAGCCTTCGTCGACAAGCGCGTGCCGAATTTCCTGCACCGCTGATCCCCACTCGCAAAAGGTAGTCATCATGCATATCGGATTTCTCGGCCTCGGTAACATGGGCGGCCCAATGGCCCGCAACCTGCTCAAGGCTGGACACAGCCTGACCGTCTTCGATCCTTTCCCGCAGGCGGTCGCGACCCTGGTGGAGGCCGGTGCCAGCGCCGCTGACTCACCCGCCGCCGTGGCCAAAGCCAAGGTTGAGGTGATCATCACCATGTTGCCGACCGCCGACCATGTGAAGCAGGTCTATCGCGGCAAGGACGGCCTGTTGGCCAATATTGGCCAGGGCGTGCTGTTGATCGACAGTTCAACCATTGACCCGCTCAGTGCCCGCGAGGTGGCCAAATTCGCCCTTGCCCAAGGCAACCCGATGCTCGACGCGCCGGTATCCGGCGGCACCGGTGGCGCGACGGCAGGCACCCTGACCTTTATGGTCGGCGGCCCGGTCAGCGTATTCGACCAGGCCCTGCCAATCCTCTCGGCCATGGGCAGGAACATCGTGCACTGCGGCGCAGCAGGAAACGGCCAAGTGGCCAAGATCGCCAACAACATGCTGCTCGGCATCTCCATGGTCGGCGTCGCCGAGGCCATGGCCCTGGGTGTGGCCCTGGGCATGGACGCCAAGGTGCTGGCCGGTGTCATCGGCACCTCCACCGGTCGGTGCTGGAGCTCGGAGATCAACAATCCGTTCCCGGGCGTGCTGGAAAACGCTCCGGCCTCGCGTGGTTACCGTGGCGGCTTTGGTACCGACCTGATGCTCAAGGATCTCGGCCTCGCCACCGAAGCAGCAAAACATGTGCGTCAGCCGGTGGTGCTCGGTGCTGCCGCCCAGCAGCTGTACCAGACCTTCAGCCTGCAAGGTAATGGCGGCCTGGACTTCTCCGCCATCATCAAACTGTTCCGTGGGGAAGCAAAAGCATGAGCGAGCAGCAAGCCCCGGTGCTGGCCAGTGTGCGCAACCGCATCGGGCACCTGACGCTGAATCGACCAAGTGCGTTGAACACCCTGGACCTGCCCATGGTGACACTGTTGTGCCGGTACCTGTGGGTCTGGGAACAGGACCCGGAGATCGTCGCCGTGACCCTTCGTGGCGCCGGGGAAAAAACCTTCTGTGCTGGTGGCGACATCCGCATGCTGTACGACAGTCACAAGGCCGGCGACAACCTGCACGAACTGTTTCTCGAGGAAGAGTACGCCCTGGATGAGTACCTGCACGGCTATTCCAAACCGGTGCTGGCGCTGCTCGATGGTTTCGTCCTCGGCGGCGGCATGGGCCTGGCCCAGGCCGCCTCGTTACGGGTGATCACCGAGCGCACGCGGATGGGCATGCCGGAAGTCGGCATCGGCTTTTTCCCCGATGTCGGCGGCAGCTATTTCCTGCCGCGCCTTCCGGGTGAGCTGGGTATCTATCTGGGGGTCACAGGTTGCCAG
The DNA here is from genome assembly GCF_900105495.1 of Pseudomonas frederiksbergensis. Taxonomy (NCBI): domain Bacteria; kingdom Pseudomonadati; phylum Pseudomonadota; class Gammaproteobacteria; order Pseudomonadales; family Pseudomonadaceae; genus Pseudomonas; species Pseudomonas frederiksbergensis. The sequence continues at coordinate 4,641,579 of NZ_FNTF01000002.1, forward strand.
GTACGTGCCGCCGATGCCCTCTATGCCAACTTGGCTGACTACTGCCTGCCCAGTGAACAACTGGCCGAACTGGATGCCGCCCTGGATCAATTGAACTGGACCGGTGCGCCCGACGAAGACCTGCAAAACCTGCTCGCCCGCATGTCCACCGAACGTATTGCGGGATCGGAACTCAAGGCCTATCGCCAGGTGATCGATGAATATTTTTCCCTGCCCGATGTGCCGGCCATTCTCACCGCCCTGCAGCGCGAGCAACGTCCCGAGCTGCGCGACTGGGCCGAGCAGACGGCCAAACTGCTCGACAGCCGTTCGCCACTGGCGATGGCCGTGACCCTGGAGTTGCTGCGTCGCGGCCGTTACCTGAGCCTGGCCGACTGCTTTGCCCTGGAGTTGCACCTGGACTATCAGTGGTTTGACAAAGGTGACCTGATCGAGGGCGTGCGCGCGTTGATCATCGACAAGGACAAAACCCCGCGCTGGAACCCGCCAACCCTGGCGGGACTGGCACCACCGCGGGTGCAATCCTTTTTCAGCGGCTTCCGCCCGGCCTCTGCAAACCCTCTTCGCACCGCCTGATCGGCAGGAGACACCGCAATGCACGATATCGAATTGACCGAAGAACAACGCATGATCCGCGACATGGCGCGCGACTTTGCCCGCAGCGAAGTCGGCCCGCATGCCCAAGCCTGGGAGAAGGCCGGCTGGATCGATGACGCCGTGGTGGCGCAGATGGGTGAGCTGGGCCTGCTGGGCATGGTAGTGCCGGACACTTGGGGTGGCAGTTACACAGACTATGTGGCCTACGCCCTGGCCGTGGAGGAAATCTCGGCCGGCGACGGTGCCCTCGGCGCATTGATGAGTATCCACAATTCAGTGGGCTGCGGCCCCCTGCTGAAATATGGCAGCCCGACTCAGCAAGACGACTGGTTGCCGCTTCTGGCCAGCGGCCAGGCCATAGGCTGCTTCTGCTTGACCGAGCCTCAGGCCGGCACCGAAGCACACAACCTGCGCACCCGCGCCGAGCTGCATGATGGGCAGTGGGTGCTCAACGGTGCCAAGCAGTTCGTCAGTAACGGCGAGCGCGCCAAGCTGGCCATCGTTTTCGCCGTCACCGATCCGGAACAGGGCAAGAAGGGGCTGTCGGCCTTCCTGGTACCGACCGACAACCCTGGTTTCGTGGTCGACCGCCGTGAGCACAAAATGGGAATCAAGGCCTCGGATACCTGCGCAGTGACCCTGGACAATTGCATGATCCCCGAGGCTAACCTGCTGGGCGAACGCGGCAAGGGCCTGGCCATTGCCCTGTCCAACCTGGAAGGTGGTCGCATTGGTATCGCCGCCCAGGCCTTGGGCATCGCCCGCGCCGCTTTCGAAGCCGCGCTGGGGTATGCCCGCGAACGCGTCCAATTCGGCAAGCCGATCATTGAACACCAAAGCGTATCCAACTTGCTCGCCGATATGCACACCCGGCTCAATGCCACCCGACTGCTGGTGCTGCATGCCGCACGCCTGAAAAGCGCCGGGCAACAGTGTCTATCAGAAGCCTCGCAGGCCAAGCTGTTCGCCTCGGAAATGGCCGAGCGCGTCTGTTCCAGCGCCATGCAGATCCATGGCGGCTACGGCTACCTGGAGGATTATCCGGTTGAGCGTTACTACCGCGATGCACGCATCACCCAGATCTACGAAGGCACCAGCGAGGTCCAACGCCTGTTGATCGCCCGCGAGCTGGCCCACTACGCGCTCTGAGTCCCCCGTCCGGACGCGCCTGCCGCGTCCGGACGCCCTCTTTTCTGCCCCTCCTTGTGGAGTTGCCCATGCCCCGCTTGCGCAATATTCCCATCAACCGCCGACTGTGGTTGATCCTGCTCACGTCCATCCTGATGCTGCTGATTCTTGCCGGCATGATGCTCAAGCAGAGCTATGACAACCTGTATGCAGCCAAGGCGCTGAAAACCCGTCATGTGGTCGAGACGGCCAGCGGGATCCTGCGCCACTTCCAAAACCTGGAAGAACACGGGCTCAGTCGTGAACAGGCGCAGCAGCAGGCTATCGCGGTCATACGCGATCTGCGCTATGACCACGGGGACTACTTCTGGCTCGAAGACCTCGACACGCGCATGATCCTGCATCCCAATGCCAAGCTTGAAGGCAAGCGCATGACAGGCACCCTCGACCCTGATGGCAAGGCGCTGTTCGACGAGATGGTGGCCGTGGCAAAACGCGACGGCTCAGGCCTGGTGAGTTACCGCTGGCCCAAGCCGGGTTCCGACGCGCCAGTGGAGAAGGTTTCCTACGTCGAACTGTTCAAGCCCTGGGGCTGGATCGTCGGCTCGGGTATCTACATTGACGACGTGCAAGTCGAGTTCCGCCGCCAGCTGGTACACACCTTCGTCATCCTGATAATGATCACGCTGCTGCTCAGCGCGCTGATCCTGCTGATTGCCCGCAGCATCGCCTCGCCACTGGCGCAAGCGGTCGATGCCATGCAGAACATCGCCAGCGGCGATGCCGACCTGACCCGCAATCTGGACAGCCAGTGGCGCGACGAGCTCACTGCCCTCAACGTCCACTTCAACGTGTTCACCAACAAGCTACGCACGGTGATCGGCCAGTCTATGCAGACCGCAGGCAGCCTGGACCAGGCCTCGCAATCACTCGCTGAGATTGCCAGCGATAGCCAGCGCCACAGCCAGCAACAGTCCCAGCAGATGGAGTTGGTGGCCACCGCCATTCACGAGGTTTCTTACGCCGTGCAGGAAGTGGCGAAGAACGCCGAACACGCCGCCAACGAAGTACGCCAGGCCGATGAGCAGGCACGCCAGGGTCAGCACAATATTGACAACAGCCTGAGCCAGATCGACCAGTTGTCCGAGACCATCGGCCAGGCTGTCGAGGTGATCCAGAGCCTGGCCCAGGAAAGCACCCAGATCGGCAGTGTGCTGGAAGTCATTCGCGCCATCGCCGAGCAGACCAACCTGTTGGCGCTGAATGCCGCCATTGAGGCGGCGCGCGCTGGCGAACAGGGCCGCGGCTTCGCCGTGGTAGCAGACGAAGTGCGCCTGCTGGCCCAGCGCACTCAGCAGTCCATCGCACAGATCCAAGGCATGATCGAGCGCCTGCAGGGCAACTCGGAAGCGGCGGTGAAGGTCATCAATACCAGCAGCCAAGCCGCTCAACAAACCGTGGAACAGGCCCGCCGAACCGGTGAAAGCCTGCACCAGATTCTCAGCGCGCTGCGCAATCTCACCGAACTGAACGCCTCGATCGCCAGCGCCACCCTGGAGCAGTCCCATGTGGTCGAGGACATCAACCAGAATGTCACCCGTGCAGCTTCGCTGGCCCACGAAAATGCCCAGGCAGCAGGCCGGTCCAACGAGGCCAGCCAGCAACTGGGCCAACTGGCGGGTCAGCTGAATCGGCTGTTGGGGCAGTTTCGCGTATGAAGGTGATGGCGCTACCTGTCGAACAAGGGCACCACTCGCGCTACCTGGAAACCCGCCACAAGGCTCTCGAGCTGTTCGCCAGGTGTGGCTTCAGCCGGGTAAGCATGCGCGACCTCGCCACTTATCTGGGGATCAATGTCGGCTCCATTTACAACCACATCGATAGCAAGGAAGCACTGTTGTTCGAGCTGATCGAGGAACTCTACGAACAGTTGCTTCACGGCGCCAGCCTGGTGAATCGTCGCAAATCCGCACCGGCGGTACGACTGCATGGCCTGCTTGAGGCGCACCTCCTGCTACACGAGCGCATGGGGGCGCATTTCCGCCTGGCAGAGTACGACCTCCATTGCCTGAGCAGCGAACAGCAGGCCTTGATCCTGACCCTGCGCCGACGCTACGAGGAGCACCTGGTGGAAACTATAGAGCAGCTCACCGGTAAACCGACCAATGCCACCCGGCGCGCCACCTTGAGCGGCATCGTGTCCCTCCTCAACCAACTGCCAGCCTGGGTTGGGGAGCCGCACGCAAGCAAGGGAGTACGCCGCAAGTTGCTGCATGACATGGTGATGAGTACCCTCCAGGGTGCGTTGCAGGCGACTCATACCTCAGGCTCTGAACTCTCGTCAAAGCCGGGCTAATGGCCGGACGCTGAACATTAATCTCATGCACAAAAAACGCCACTCATTGAGTGGCGTTTTTTGTGAATCCTGGGGCCTTTCTCAAGTTCGGCGCAGGAGTGTATGAGGTGCCACACCAAAGGCCTTGCGAAAAGCATGACTGTAATGGGAAAAATCGGAGAATCCGAAATCCAGTGCAGCTTGGGAAATGCTGCGTACCTGGCCGCGCTCTATAGCCTCACGACTGGCGATCAGGCGCTCTTTCCAGATCTCCGCAACCGGCGTTTTCTGGTAACGGGCGAAAGCGCGCGTGACGGTTCGCGTGGACACATAATGCACTTGAGCGATGCGCTCGATCGACAGGTCCGGATCGGTCAGATTCTGCTGGATGTAGTTCATGATCCGACCATAAAGATCCAGCTCCTCATGGGTCGTCTTGAGATCCTGGAGTTCCAGGCTGATCGCCAGAAGATCCAGCAAGGTGTTGGAGAAGCGGCTGGAAAGCCCCTCGTCTTGAAAGCTTGCAGGAATGCTCGCCGCTTGGTGCAACATCTCGCGCAATGGAATCACCCCTGGACGGCGATCGTCCAGTACCACGGCTGTGCAGCCTGCAATACCTGGCAACCGCTGGCTGAGCAACTGTCTCGGAATGCGGACCAGGTGGTTTTCGGTACCACCCAGGCTGAATCGGAACGTCTGGGATGCGTCATAAAGAAACAAATTGTCCGCCGCCAGCGTTGCCCTGCGCCCTCCCTGCTCCAATTCACCATAGCCTCGCCGGGTGAAACCCAGCCATAGATCTTCATCAGGACCACTGCGCAAATGCTGGGGCGAACGCTCCCAAAAATGCAGTGGCGAGGACAGCGTACAGATCTCCAGCGGCCCCATGCCGTGCACCTCCAGCGCCCCGTCGAAATCGCTCTGCGTCAATGGTTTGCTGTCCGCCGCCAGGCAGTGACGGCATACCACTTCTTTCCAGTAATCAAAGCGACGTGGAGCCGCAACGGCGAGGGTTGAATACTGATTGCTATGACTCATGGCATTCACCTCACGGCGGCAGCTGAACAATAAGGGTGACGGTAACGTTAGCTCCCTTTTTAGCAAATAGCAGGCCACTCCACTTTTGTACTGCCAAGGTTATGTGCGCCTGAAATATCAGACCCTTGCGCTCGGGAAGGGGCTGTCACACGGACGACTCCTGCCCATTATCGATACATGCATTCGGAGTGCGCGCACCAATTCAGCTCATCGTGATCCTGTATTCAGGGCCTGTCCTTTCTAGCCAAACGGTTGTCCGTACGAGCCAAGCGTACCGTGCCGTCCCCGCCTAACTTCTACCCCACACCGTGCCCCTTCAACCACAACTGATGAGGTGTCCCATGCAACCGCCAGAGCAGCAGCGACAGTCCGATCCATCCTGGCTTTTGCAGAGGCGCGACTTGGCACCTGAAGAGTTCGCCACCTACCTGTTAGAGCTGGGGACTCTGGTGCTGCAGCGTCGACTGGTTGCGCCAGCCGCAGCCACCCGCGCCCGTCGAAACGTTGAACAGATAACCGCGTACCAAAAATAAAACCAAGGAGTCCCCCATGGAATCTGCGATCGATAAGCACCTCAAATGCCCGCGGACGTTGTCTCGTCGCGTCCCCGATGAATACCAGCCCCCCTTCCCCATGTGGGTTGGGCGCGCCGATGAGCAACTGGAACAGGTGGTGATGGGATATTTGGGAGTGCAATACCGCGGGGAGGACCAGCGTGCAGCGGCCCTGCACGCCATGCGCCACATCGCCGCGAGCCTGAGTCTGCCCGACGGCCCCCTGAGCCATGACCTGACCCACCACACCGACAACAGCGGTTACGACAACCTGATGATCGTCGGGTACTGGAAAGACCCCGCCGCGTATTGCCGTTGGCTGCGCACGCCCGAGGTAAGCCAATGGTGGTCGTCAGAGGATCGCCTGAACGACGGTCTCGGTTACTTTCGGGAGATCGTCGCGCCGCGGGCCGAGCAGTTCGAGACGCTGTATGGCTTTCGCGATGAGTTGCCCGGCGTTGGTGCCGTCATGGACACCATCAGTGACGACATCGAAGAACACGGTTACTGGGGATCGATGCGGGACCGCTTCCCGATTTCCCAGACCGACTGGATGGCTCCTTCCGGCGAACTGACGGTCATCGCAGGTGACCCGGCCAAAGGTGGGCGCGTGGTCGTGCAAGGCCACGACAATATCGCGCTGATCCGCTCCGGCCAGGACTGGGCGGATGCCGGCGAAGAAGAAAGATCGCTCTATCTCAACGAAATTCTGCCGACGCTGCAGGCGGGTATGGATTTCCTTCGCGACAGTGGCAAGGACCTGGGTTGCTACAGCAATCGCTTCGTGAATTACATCGACCTGGACGGCAATCTTCTGAACCTGAGTTACAACATCGGCCACTGGCGCTCCCTGGAAAAACTCGAGCGCTGGGCCGAATCGCATCCAACCCATCTGCGGATCTTCGTGACCTTCTTTCGGGTTGCTACCAGCCTGTCGAAGCTACGCCTCTATCACGAAGTCTCGGTATCCGACGCCAAGGATCAAGTGTTCGAGTACATCAACTGCCACCCGCAGACGGGCATGTTGCGTGACGCGGTAATCCCTAAAACCTGACGTCTGACGCTACCCGGCGTCCACGGGCGGACTTGATCCAAATTCCGCCCTGACACAGATCTCGCGTCCAAACAACTTTTGGCCCCCCAGCGCATGGGGTTGGGGGGCCTTTTGTCAGGAAATCGATCATGAAGTTGAGTCACTCTTTACTCGTGCTGTGCATGCTGCCCTTTGTCAAAAGCCAGGCCATCGAGATAGCTCCCGGTGATTTCGAACCATTGCCGGCCGGCGCCAACGCCTTGCTGCTCTACTACCAGCACACCGACCGCTCGGATCTGTACCACAACGGCCACAAGGTATCCGACGACGCCAGGCTCAGTTCGGACATCGGCATCCTGCGGTATGTGCACGCCATCGGCCTGTCAGAAAACCTCTCATGGGAACCGCAGATTCTGTTGCCTTTCGGCCAGATGAACGCCTCGGGAGATATCGGTGCCTTGGGCGATACCCGCGGCATCGGCGACCCGATCATCACCGCGCCGCTGAAGTGGACGCTGCCCACTGCGAACAAGGACATCTTCGCTTTGGCACCCTACCTGTCCTTTCCGGTGGGGAGCTACGACAAAAACGATGCCCTGAACCTCGGCGAGAACCGCTGGCGCGCCACGCTACAGGCGGCGTACATCCACCATTTCTCCCCGAAATGGGCGCTGGACACGGTGGCCGAAGCCTCATGGGTGTCGGCCAACAATGACTTCGGCTCGACCGGGGCGAAGCTGGAAGAAAACACCCGCTACGAGTACCAGGCCGCCGTGCGCTACAACTGGACCCCGAGCACCACCTTCGCCGTGGGCGGCGGCTACATCACCGGCTCGGCGACCACCGTCAACGGTGTCGATCAGCACGACGGGGTCTCCACCTCCTACGGGCGTTTCACCGTCACGCACTTCATCGAACCCACGCTGCAGATTCAAGCCCAGATCGGCACCGACATCGAGGTCGAACAAGGCTTCAAGGAAGGCGCACGCCTGAACCTGCGCGTCTTGAAAGTGTTCTGAGCGCGCCACGCTTGGCAGATTGTCCTTTTCAACCAAATGGCTGTCCTTCTCAGCCAAGCAAAGGTTGAGAGGGATGCCTAACTTGAACCCAGTTACCCACTCGATTGATGTCGCCCCAGGTGCCCGGCGCGAGGTGTTTTACGAACACCTTCGAACGCTCCCGTACTGACCGAGCCGTTGTCGATCACAGACAAAAGAATAGGAAAATCATGGCCATTGTTCGCCCTACCCTCGACCAACTGCAAGACATCGCTGGCCGGCTGAATATGCAGCTGACCCATGAGCAGGCAGCGGAATACCTGGCACTTATGCAGCCAAGTTTCGAAGCCTATGACCTGGTCGACGAGTTGCCGGATTTCACCCCACCGGTGCGCTACGACCGCAGTTCCGGCTACCGCCCGTCTAACCCGCAAAACCTGCTCAACGCCTGGTATTACAGGACTGAAGTAAATGGTGCCCGTGAGGGCAAGCTTGTAGGCAAGACTGTTGCGCTCAAGGACAACATCTCCTTGGCTGGCGTCCCGATGATGAACGGCGCCTCAATCCTGGAAGGGTTTGTACCGTCGTTTGACGCAACCGTGGTGACCCGTTTGCTAGACGCCGGGACGACCATCCTGGGCAAGGCGACTTGTGAGCACTACTGCCTCTCCGGTGGCAGCCACACTTCTGATCCGGCGCCCGTACACAACCCATACCGGCACGGTTTCGCTGCCGGCGGATCCTCCTCCGGAAGCGCTGCATTGGTGGCAGCCGGCGAGGTGGACCTGGCGGTTGGCGGCGATCAAGGCGGCTCGATCCGCATCCCTTCAGCGTTCTGCGGCACCTATGGCATGAAGCCGACCCACGGTCTGGTGCCCTACACCGGAATCATGGCGATCGAGGCCACCATCGACCATGCCGGTCCCATCACCCGCAACGTGCGTGACAATGCGCTGATGCTGGAAGTCATGGCCGGTGCCGACGGGCTCGATCCTCGTCAGGCCGCCCCTCAAGTCGACGCCTATTGCGACTATCTGGAGCGAGGTGTGAGCGGACTGCGGATCGGCATCCTGCAGGAAGGCTTCCAGCTGGCCAACCAGGATCCACGCGTTGCCGACAAGGTACGCGGCGCCATCGCCCGACTCGAAGCCTTGGGAGCTCGCGTCGAAGAGGTCTCCGTTCCCGAGCACAACCTGGCAGGTTCGCTGTGGCACCCCATCGGCTGCGAAGGCCTGACCATGCAGATGATGCATGGCAATGGCGCAGGCTTTAACTGGAAGGGGCTCTACGACGTCGGTCTGCTGGATAAACAGGCCGGTTGGCGCGAACAAGCGGACGCATTATCCGCATCGCTCAAGCTGTGCATGTTCGTCGGCCAGTACGGTCTGGAACGCTACAACGGTCGTTTCTACGCCAAGGCTCAGAACATCGCACGCTTCGCCCGGGCCGGTTACGACAAGGCACTGCAGACCTACGACCTGCTGGTCATGCCGACCGTGCCGATCATCGCCCAGCCCCACCCCGAACCCGATTGTTCGATCACTGAGTACGTGGCCCGGGCACTGGAAATGATCGGTAACACCGCGCCGCAGGACATTACCGGCCATCCGGCCATGTCAATCCCGTGCGGTCTGGTGGACGGCCTGCCCGTCGGGCTGATGTTCGTTGGCAAACACTATGCCGAAGGCACGATTTACCAGGCGGCGGCAGCGTTCGAGGCCGATGTCGACTGGAAGACGTTGTAAGGCTGCCTCCCCCCAAACCTCCCGGACATCAATAAAAAACCGGGGACTGTTCTTCACTTTTTTGACCGTATTAAATCGATGAGGAGTTACACCATGAGCGCCACTGTATCCCCAGCATCCACTTCGACGCCCGGCGAGCGGGCCTGGGCCTTGTTCAAGGTTATGAAAGACAAGGAACTGATTCCAGAGGGCTATATCGAGCAGCTGACCGATTTGATGGAGCACCAATGGAGCCCGGAAAACGGCGCCCGTGTAGTCGCCAAGGCCTGGGTCGATCCACAGTTCCGGGAGCTGTTGCTCAGAGACGGTACTGCAGCGTGCGCGCAGTTCGGTTTCACCGGCCCGCAAGGCGAATACATCGTGGCCCTGGAGGATTTGCCCCTGCTGAAAAATGTCATCGTCTGCAGCCTGTGCTCTTGCACCAACTGGCCGGTCCTGGGGTTGCCGCCGGAGTGGTACAAGGGTTTTGAGTTCCGTGCACGCCTGGTTCGTGAAGGACGCACCGTGCTGCGTGAGATGGGCACAGAGTTGCCAAGCGATGTGATCGTCAAAGTCTGGGATACCAGCGCGGAAAGCCGCTACCTGGTCCTGCCCTTAAGGCCCGAAGGCTCCGAGCACATGAGTGAAGAAGAGCTTCAGAAACTGGTGACCAAGGATGTGCTGATCGGGGTTGCCCTGCCCCGCGTACGTTGACCCAAAGACTCTTCATCTTCTAACTTTCGGAGGTTTTTATTATGGATGGCTTTCACGATCTCGGTGGTTTTCAAGGCTTTGGCAAGGTTCCCCATGTCATCAATAGCCAGGATTACAAACAAGTCTTCAAACAGGAATGGGAGCACCTGGCTTACAGCCTGATGTTTATCGGTGCCGACCAGTTGAAAAAATTCAGCGTCGATGAAATACGTCACGCCGTCGAACGACTCGATGTCCGCCAGCACGTTGGCACGCAATATTACGAACGCTACGTCATCGCCACGGCCACGTTGCTGGTCGAAACCGGCGTCATTACCCAGGAAGAACTCGATTTGGCATTGGGTTCAACCTTCAAATTGGCCAATCCTCCCCATGACAAGGGCCGCCCCGCCATCACTGGCCGCCCGCCATTTGAAGTGGGCGACCGGGTAGTGGTTCGCGACGAATACGTGGCCGGCCACGTGCGCATGCCGGCCTATGTGCGCGGCAAGGAAGGCATCGTCCGACACCGCACCTCGGAAAAATGGCCGTTCCCGGATGCCATCGGACACGGCGATTTGAGCGCAGCGCATCAGCCCACCTACCACGTTGAATTCCAGGTGAAGGATCTGTGGGGCGATGCTGCGGATGATGGTCTGGTGGTGGTCGACCTGTTCGAAAGCTACCTGGACAAGGCCGTCGATGCGAAAACGGTGGCCGCATGATTGACGGGGCCCTGTCGGGCCGGCTGCCGGTGACGGTCCTTTCGGGCTTCCTCGGCTCCGGCAAGACGACCCTGCTCAACCACATCCTGCGCAATCGCGCAGGCATGCGGGTGGCGGTCATCGTCAACGACATGAGCGAAGTCAACATCGACGCCGAGGACGTAGCGCGCAATGTGTCGCTGCACCGCGGCAGCGATGAACTGGTCGAGATGAGCAACGGCTGCATTTGCTGCACGCTGCGCGCTGACCTGCTTGAGCAGATCAGCCTGCTGGCGCGTCAGCAGCGCTTCGATTACCTGCTGATCGAGTCCACCGGAATCTCCGAGCCGATGCCGGTCGCCGAGACCTTCGCCTTCCTCGACTCGCAAGGTTTCAGTCTGAGCGAACTGGCGCGGCTCGACACCTTGGTCACCGTCGTCGACGGTAGCAACTTCCAGGCGCTGTTGGCCTCGCGGGACACCGTTGGCGGCGAGGACGAAACGGGCACGCCATTACGCCACTTGTCCGATCTGCTGATCGAACAGGTGGAGTACGCCAACGTCATCCTCGTCAGCCGGTTGGACCTGATAGGCGAGAAAGGCTTTCTGGAACTGAGCGCCCTCCTCGCGGGCCTCAATCCGAAGGCGGAAATCCTGCCCATGACCCACGGTGCCGTCGATCTGTCGAAGATCCTCGACACTGGCCGCTTTGATTTGCCGAGTCTGGTGCAGTCACCCGGCTGGATGAAAAGCCTGGAAGCCAGTGACGAGCATCCACCCGAGTCGGACACCTATGGAATTGCTTCCTGGGTGTATCAGGAGCGTGCGCCATTCCATCCGCAACGGCTGCTGGAGTTCCTGCAGTTGCCCTGGCAAAACGGGCGACTACTGCGTTGCAAAGGCTACTTCTGGGTTGCCAGTCGGCATCTGGACATCGGCATGCTGGTGCAAAGTGGCGGGCAATTTCGTTGGGACTATGTCGGGCGCTGGTGGACATTCATCGCGCAATCACAATGGCCTCAGGATGACTATCGCCGCGGAGGGATAATGGCCAAATGGGACGAGATCACCGGGGATTGCCGGCAGGAAATCGTCTTCATCGGTCAGGGTCTCGACCTGGATATGTTGAAGCGGCAACTGGACGCCTGCCTGCTGACCCCGCAAGAGATCATGAAAGGTCCACAGACGTGGCCAACCTTGCCAGGCGCAACATCCTTCGACCTCAAGGCATTGTCGCCCTGACCGCTCGGCAGTCTGCCTGGCAATGCACCACTTTAGCGAAGCCCGGCAAGCCTCGTTATAACCTTTGACTTCAATTTCACGGACTGAGAGGCGCTGACTCAGACATAAGAGCGGTGAATACCGTTGGTTCCCCGGCCGTGGCCAGACCCGACGCGCGGCTGACGGTTCGCCTATGACCTTGAACGCCCAATGGCGCTCAACTGCAACAAATCACCGCGCTCGTTATGGACGCATAGCAAATGCGCAGAAGGAAAAATGTAGGGATATTCGGCATGAGATAGAGGATGCGGCGGATCTAGAGATCACTGATTTCGGGCAGCCTCCTCAATCAGGAAGCAGAAACGTCTCGCCCCAGGACAGGACGTTAAGAGCTACGCAGTACTGACGTTTTAGGCAGGATTTCGATGTACGTTTTAACGCACAAGAAAAACGTGGTTGGTAGTTGTTTTCAGCAAAACTCGCTGGAGCAAAAAAGAAGCCGAAGCGTCTCTTTTCAACGCTTCCGGTCGAGGATTGGGGCCTACTTTTCCTCGATCTGAATGCTCAATCTTCCCAGGCATCATCGTCACTCCTCTTACCGCGCAAATCTGGCTGGATGACCTTGAGCTGGTCCAGCGCTTCGCGCAGGCTAGCGCCCTTGCAGGAGTTTCCATCAGCATCAAAATCTCCATTCGCCGTCGAGAGTCCGCGCCCCCACATACCAGTCATGCGCTTGCCAGAAGTTCAGCCGTTCAACGTCTTTAAGCAGTCGTTTTAGCTGTGCATCTTCGGGAACTGTCGGGCTTCCGTGGATCAACTTTAATAGGTCTGACTCATGGGCTTCTGCAAGTGATTCCGAATTCTTAGCCGAACCGGTTGGGATCGTCGCGGAGACACTGCATTCTTTGAGTCCGGCTTCATGGAGGGCGTACACGTCCTCTACGTCCGTCTGCACAGCGCCATCGAGCCATTCGTCAAAATCGGTCAGTGTGAGCCTAGCAAAACAGTTGAAAGAACATAAGTGGTGTGAGGAAAAGTGAGTTTAGGTTTTTAATTGTCCAATACGAAAATTCATGTCGAGCGCGAGCAACTCGAGATTGAACGACCGCTTCTGGCCGATTTAGTGGCCTTTTGCGAAAGACGCATCTATCTGGATACGGTTACTCACGAACGTCTGCTTTTGGCCGATTGCTGCCTATTTCGAAGGGGAGCAGTCGACCCAAAGCTGCCGGTTATGGAATTTCTCAGATGCTCAGAAGCAATCTGCAAATAGCCGCCTTCGGCCAACAGCAGTCCAACATCCAGCAAGGAATGCGCATGAATTGCTACTCCGTAACTTTAAGGCGGATTTGTGCACCATCTGGTAAATCGTCGATTTCCTTGGCAAGGTAGCCTGAAATTGCCACCTATTCGTGAAGTGAGATTGTCGCCAGATTGCTCTCTTCATACTGCCCACCCAACACGGCAGGGATTTTCAGGCAATACCTGTATCCTGGGCGAAGCAGGCCAAGTCTATCCCTTGCCTGTTTGACCAATGTTTCCATGTACCAATCATGCAAAAAATCCTGGTTCTGAGAGAGAGCGTCAAGCTCCGCGCGATCATTTGCGATACGATTGCAGTACAGATCTTCAGGACACAGGCGCCAATAGCTACCCGCTACATCTTTGATGATGAGGTTGCCAAAATCATTATCGCCAACTACTTCTGCAGGTTTGATCCCGGCCCAACCCCACGCTTTTTCAATTTCTTCAATCAATTCCATAGAAGCCTCACTATCCTTGCGTTTTCCAATGCCACTGTTATTACTCTTTTTGTTGCATATCATCCAGAGCGGGTGATGGTTTCTTTCTGCCTCTCGCGATGGGCAGAAAACGACCCAAAGCAGACGTCGAACACCAAATTTTATGCCGTTTAAAAATCGATTTTGCACCGTGCTTCAACGGCCTGTATTCGTAATGTCAGACCAGACTCGAAGCACATAACAAGGTGGTGATCTGGTTGGATGTTATCCGTCAGGTAAAAGGCTCGTGTCTCTGCGTTGGACTCCACGGCTCCGATCGAATGAATAACACTATCGTCGCCATCAATTGGGTAATCATCCCGCCCACTTGATGAAAAGTAATCGACCTCATGGAAGCTGATAGTAATCTTGCGTGCTTCTTCGGTCGGCACCCAAGCTTCAGTCCGTCGAGTAAAGATAAGTACTGCCGACCTATCCACGATGTCGTAATTAATGGTGCTGGCTTGGTAGAAGTTATGAAGGTCAAACGCACGGTGTTGAATCTCAACCTCAATATGCCCGAATTCGAAACCATGAAATTGCATGGGTAAGCCCTAATGATCTACCGGTAGACGTGTATCGTACTGCATCGTCGCAATGACTGCTTTTGGCCGATTTCTGTCTGTCGCCAGCCTCACCGGTCGATTCCCGCCGCTTACAACTTTGGTATCTGGTTAGTCAGGTGCAATGCAAATAATGGGTCAGGTCGAACGCATATAAGTAGTTAGGCCAGATGCGACTTAGCAGATATCGATCACATCTTGACTTCAGCTCGGACCAATCCGGTACTTTGTACGAGGCCCTCTACCAAGCGATAACGTCGTTGGCACAAGAATTTGAAGCAGGGCATTGGAAGACGGAAACAAAAGCTATCGGGCTTAAATCTCTAAACGAGGGCATTACGAAGCCGCCCTTGGGCCTGGACGTAATGTGCGAGTGTCGTCTTCCGACACATAAGCTTGCAGTGTGACGGGATAGACGGTGGTGCTGGAGCCAAAGCAGCTCGCCCCCCAGCACCTACGGCCCGGCTCGCCGGCCGCCCAGGATTACTTCAGTTTCGCCAGCATGGCCACGGCGACTGCCTTGGCCGACTGTGGGTTCTGGCCGGAAATGACTTCGCGGTTTTCGATCACGTTCTCGCTCCATGGCTTGGCTTCGGAGAAGTTAGCACCGGCTGCTGTCAGGCCATCCTGTGGGAACAGTTTCATATGGCCACCGCCGAGGAAACCTTTGGCCTGCTCCTCTTCCGCGTCGGTGAAGGCGGTGACTTTGTAGCCCTTGTAAATCCAATTGGCTGGCGCTGCCGGCTGTTTGCCCGATTCCAGCGCGGAGACAAAACCGCGCGCATCCGGGATCGTCGACAACATGGCTATGGTGCCATGGCAGGTGAAGCCGGTGACCTTGCCTTTTTCATGGAAGTTGGTCAGCAGTTGGCCCAGTTGCTTGTCCTTCAGCAGATCCTGCATCGGGATATGGCCGCCAGGCACGAATACGGCATCGAACTTGTCGTAGCCGATTTTCTGAACCTGCGCGAAGCTGATTGCCGGCGAGTCGCTCTTCGAGGTCAGCTTCAGCGTGGCCAGTAGCGCGAGACTTTCCTGACGGGCCTTTTCATCGCCGCCCCAGAAGCTCACGTCATTGGATTTCTGGTCCGCGGTTGGCGCCTTGCCGCTAGGGGTGGCAAATACGACGGTTTGACCCGCCGCGATGAAGGTCTGCACCGGTTGCATTAATTCGTTCAGGAAGAAACCTGTTTGCATAACCTTGCCGTCAAGCGGGCATAAACGTCATGTTCAATCATGAAATCCCCTCAAACAGGACGCACCAACGCCCGGTTCTACCGGGCGTTGGTCAAGTTGAGAAGCCGCAGGTTCAGCCAGGCATTGATTCGCGGCTGAAAGCGTCCAGCTCCCGCACCAGGCTCTGCGCTGCCAACATCACCAGTTCACGACCTTTTTCTGGCGTCGCCAGCGCCGGATCCGAGCCCATACGGCCATCGGGATGGCGTGCGCGGAAGTCCATCGCTTCGCGGATCGGGCCCCAAGGGGCGATCTGCGGCGAGTATTCAGCCGATTTGATCGAATCCGGATAGGCCCATTGTGTGACCGCGATCTCGGACGGCGTGGCGTGCACGCCGTGCCCCGTAGGGAACTGCTCGCGCGCAAGCTCCCCTACCCCCTCAAGGTCCCACCAATTGCACAACTTCAGCGCGAACCCTGCTGGGCGTCGAGCGAAGCTGGCTTCGGCGTAGAGCTCAGAGAACGCCGCCTCGATCGATGCAACGTTGCCACCGTGGCCATTGAGGAAGAGGATTTTTTCAAACCCGTGAGCGGCCAGCGAACGCACCCAATCTCCGATCGCCGCAATAAAGGTCGACGGACGCAGCGAGATGGTTCCAGGGAACCCAAGATGGTGCTGGGCCATGCCGATATTGAAGGTCGGTGCAATCAGGATGTCTGCGTTTTTTTGCGCTTCACCGGCGATGATTTCCGGGCACATCCAGTCGGTCCCCAGAAGACCGGTTGGACCGTGTTGTTCGTTCGAACCGATAGGGATCACGATGGTGCGGCTGCGTTGAAGAAATTGACCGATCTCGGCCCAGGTCGACAGGTGTAAAAGCATTTGAGTTCTCACTTTTAAAGGGTTCCTTGCGGAACATGACAAAGGCGCGGGTGGCAACAGATCAACCCGCACTGTATTCCGGAATCGCGCCGTCACGGGTTTTCGGCTTGGTCGACAGGATCACCAACGCTGCGCACAAAAATACGCAACCCACGATAACGATGCCAAGATTCGCGCTGCCGGTTGCGGTTTTTGCCCAGCCGATCATGGCCGGCCCCCAGAAGCCGCCGGAAAGACCGATGGTATTAATCAAGGCAATGCCGCCCGCCGCCGCCTCGCCCTTGATGTGTTCAGAGGGCATCGCCCACAACACGGTGTAGGCCATAAACATCATGGCGGTTGCCAGGGTCAGCAGGGCCAGCGCGGCCATTAGATTGCCGTCGGCAAAGGGGTACACAAGCAGCAGGATCGCGCCGATCCCCGCAGGCACTGCACAGTGATAGCGTCTTTCACCGACACGGTCCGACCGGCGCCCTATCCAGTACATGCCGCAAGCGGCGGCGACATAGGGAATCGCGGCGTACCAACCCAGTTGCATGGTGTCGTTGACACCCTGGGCCTTGAGGATTGCCGGCAGCCAGAAACTCATGGCGTAGATCGAGAAGATGATGCAGAAATAGGCGCTGGCGAGAATGTAGATTTTCGGGTCGCGCAACACCGCACGGAACGAATGGACACGCCCGGTCGATTCACCCAGCTCACTGGCCAGCAAGGCCTTTTCTTCATGGCTCAGCCAGCGCGCCTCAGCGGGTCGATTGGAAAGGATGAAGAAGGTCAGCACACCAAGGAAGACACACGGCAAGCCTTCAATCAAGAACATCCACTGCCAGCCGGCCAGACCGCCAACGCCTTCGAACGTGGTGATCAACCACGCAGACAGTGGGCCGCCTACAATGCCGCCAATGGGGCCGGCGATAAACACGATCGCAATGGCCCGCGCCATACGTTTCGGACCGTACCAGCAGGACAGGTAATAAATCATGCCCGGTGCAAAACCGGCTTCGAACACCCCCAGCAGAAAGCGCATGGCGTAAAACATCGGCACGTTGCGCACGAACAACATGCAGGCCGAGGTGATACCCCAACACACCAGAATACGGCTGAAGGTTTTCCGTGCGCCGACCTTCGGCAGCATCAGGTTGCTCGGCAATTCGAACAATACATACCCCAGAAAGAAAATACCGGCGCCCGCGCCATAGGCCGCATCGGAAAGCCCAAGGTCATTTTGCATCTGCAGTTTGGCAAAGCCGACGTTGATCCGGTCCAGATACGCAAATACATAACAGATGAACAGGAGTGGCAGCAGCCGCCAGTTGAGCTTGCGGTAAAGGGCTGAAATGGCATCACTTCGTGCCGGCGTCTGAAGAATTGACATGCGAATCTCCCGTTATTCTTGTTGGTCTGCGTTCGTCCCCAAGAATGTTGCACCGGCACCTCAGGACCAGCAAGAGCAACTAAGTTCGTGTAGTGTTGCTCTACAGGCAACGCTACGTCTCTGGAGAGAGTTCCCCGGCATGCGCGAAATCAATCAACAACGGCTGCGGTATTTTCATGAGGTGCTGACGCACGGATCCATTCGTGGCGCGGCCGACAGCATCAATACGTCGCCCTCGGTCATCACACGCCAGATCAAGCTGCTAGAAGAGGAAATCGGCGCAAAACTGTTCGAGCGCCAGGCACGTGGTGTTCAGCCCACTGAGGCCGCGGCGCACCTGCTGGAGTTCTGGCGCGGCTATCGTTCGCACCAGGAGAAACTCGAAGATCAGTTGCAAGCGATCAAGGGCCTGCAGCAAGGCCATGTGCGCGTCGTCATCAGCGAAGGCTATGTCGATGCGTTGGTCGACAACGTGCTCGCGCCGTTCTGCAAGCAGTACCCCAAGCTTGATGTGCGGCTGGACATCCTGCCCGTCGACGACGTCCTCAACGAAGTCGCCGAAAACCGTGCGCACATCGGCCTTGCGTACAATCCGCCGCCGCATCCGCACATCGACTATCGCGCGACGTTTTCGCAACCGGTGATGCTGTTGGTTCGCCCGGATCATCCATTGGCATTGCGAGGCGCGGCGGCAACCGTCGAGGATATCCTCGCCTGCCAACTGGTCCTGACGCCCACGACATTCGGTATCGGTCATGCGATCAAGATGCTCGAGTATGCCGAGAAAATCGAGATCCGCCCGGTACTCGTCAGCAACTCCCTCGCGGCGCTCAAGCGCATGGTGGAGGACGGCGGTTTTGCTTCGTTGCTCGGCGAATTCGCGGCCTATCGGGAAATCGCCAACGGCAGCCTGGCGGCGGTATCGATCGACCATCCGTTGCTTCTTGGGGTTGAAGCAAAACTGTTGGTGAAATCCGGTCGACCGTTGGCCGCCCCTGCTCAAGAGCTGCTGAACTGGATGTTGCAGCGCTTGCCGATGTTTGCGTCTGGTACAGGAGTGTCGAGTGCCTGACCTGAGCCCCGCCCGTTCGGCGCCTGGACCCGGC
This sequence comes from Pseudomonas frederiksbergensis, assembly GCF_900105495.1. Classification (NCBI taxonomy): domain Bacteria; kingdom Pseudomonadati; phylum Pseudomonadota; class Gammaproteobacteria; order Pseudomonadales; family Pseudomonadaceae; genus Pseudomonas; species Pseudomonas frederiksbergensis. Next base: position 4,660,487 of record NZ_FNTF01000002.1, read on the forward strand.
CGCTTGCGCAACCAGCCCCCCTTATCAACCGCCGCCAGTGCCGGCTATGCGCAAAGCGAAGCCGCGACCTCCATTCTGGTCAGCACCGTGCTGTCGATCGTGACGTTCTCCTTTGCGATCTACCTGATTGATGGCGGGCTTGCCGCTGCTTGCCTGCGGGCTCGCGCAGGCGCCGGGCGGAAATCGCTGCGGCGGCAGAGGCGTTGAATAAACGCACTGGAGGCTGATACCACCACCATAAAAAACGGGACGCCAAGCGTCCCGTTTTTGCGAAAACAGATAGCACAAACAACAAGCAACCTGTCGCGAGGGCGCTCGCTCTCGCTGGCCTGCGCAGCAGGCCCATCTGTTGAACCCGTTTCGCCGCTCAGTGGAAACAATCCTCCTCACCACAGGTCAGCGACCGACGCCAGCGTCTCGACCAAAAAACCGCCAGGGTTTCGGCCGTAGCTTCTGGGTCCACGGAAAACAGCCTGCTGGAGGTACGCGGGGGGGCTTTGATATCGGCGTTTGATGGGAAGTGGAAGTCGAGGGCGCGATCGGCGGCTTCGTTGAGTTTTTTTGAATCGGGTTCGTAGGGGACACTGGATCGGTGTCTGGTGGGTTGGGCGTGGCGCACGCGTAGGTAACGACGCAAGGCGCTGGAACCGTTAGGACGTAACACCGAGTGACGGGGGCCTTGAAACCTGTTTAAGACATCAAACGTCGGGCGAATATATCTTGGCTGAAATCGATCGCGTCGGGTCTGACGCCATCGGGGGCAAGCCCGCTCCCACAGGGAGATGTGGCGAATTCGAGGTCTCGGGGTGGCAATCGGTATGTCCGACATCGGGTTCGCAACCCATTGATTACATTACGTATCAACTGAAATGCGCGTCAGCGGCATTATCACAAGCGTGCTCTACCTTTAGATTTGGCAGGAATTTTGTGTCTTCAGCGGCGACTCGACTTGACTTGTTTATCAGAGAACCAGATGACGACGCCGATTTATTTATGACGTAACCAAGGTGTCTCTCATGATTCAGAGCATTATGAAAACTGCTAGCCTGACCACCCTTCTTGTCGCGTGTGCAACAGTGTCGCTCGTTCAAGCGCAACCCTTGCCGCTCGGCGAACCCGGGGCTTTGCATAATGAAGACGTGGAGTGGCGCAACTTTCCAGCGTTCCCGAAAGAAGTGAAGCTGGCAGTTCTTGTCGGTGCCCCTAGTAAGCCTGGCCCATACGTTGTGCGAGTCAAAGTGCCTAACGGCATTAAATTAATGCCCCATACACACCCTGAAGACCGTATCTACACCGTAATGTCCGGTGTGTTTTATATTGGTTTCGGGTCTGTATTTGATCCAGACAAGTTAGTGGCTTACGGCCCTGGCAGTGTTGTAGTACTCCCGGCCAATACACCGCATTTTCATTGGGCCAAGTCAGGAGAGTACATCTCTCAAGTGTATGGAACAGGTCCGTTAGGTCTTGAGTATATTGATAGTCATGACGACCCTCGTAATTCGACAAAATAAGGAACCTGCACGGTGGGTCCTATCGAACGGCTGCAGATCAGCCAGGTGGGCAAAAGGCGACACGCGGACACCCACCTTCGAACTACCGATCTGCGCACTCACCCCATCGACCGTCTCAAGCAGCGACTCGCAATCGGTGCACCACCGTAACGGTCTTCACGTGTGTTGAAGCCGCCGTTGATGAACTGTTCAAACAGATACCCGTTACCGGCATGAATTTCGAGACTCAAAAAGTGATGACATTTAGTGATTCCTCCGCGTGACTTCAGGAATGTGACGGGAAGTACGGCAGAACGTACTCGCCGAGTTCGTCGAGGATTTCGCCATAGGGTTGACGGCTGACCTTGGGGTTGAGCGCGATATGCGAGACACCGGCAGATTGCGCTTGTTCCAGGTAATTGAGCAGGCCGTTGCGCCCCGCCCGGAAGCCACCTTGGATGCGCTGGAATGGCTGATCCGGGTTGTCGCTGAGATCGAAATAACCACCCAGACCCAACGTTTTGAAGGCATTGCGCTTCTCTGCCTCATGCACGGTGGCGTGCCAACTCTCGCCCAACGATGCCAACCGTTCTGGGCTTTGAACGCCGGCAAGATAGCCATCAAGGTAGGGTCAGTGTCAAAGCTGGCGACGCCTTGATCATGCGTATCGACAAAGCGGGCCTCATACGCACTGAGCTTTAAAAGCTATAAACAACCTCCTACACTGCTGAACACCCGCTCACACCGTATCTGCGCAGCCTCGCTTTCCTGCCGGCCTCTGCATCGCCCTCACATTAGGATCACCGACATGCGCCTGTCCGATTTTATTCTTGAGAACCTTGAGCCGATTCTGCAGGCCTGGGAAGATTTCGCCAGAACCATTGAGACGCCGGGTGCGGACCTCGATAGTGAAGCTCTGCGAGATCATGCCGAACAGATGTTGCGGGCAATTGTAAGTGACCTGCGAACAAAGCAGACGAAGCGAGAGCAAGCGGCCAAGTCTCAAGGCCAAGCCCCTTCAGATGATGAAGAAACCGCAGCTGAAACGCATGCAATGACGCGGCTAATGGCAGGTTTCACGATCGATCAAATGGTGTCGGAATATCGAGCACTAAGAACGAGTGTCGTCAGTCAGTGGATGAGGCAAGTGAAGGATGGCACGCCGATTAATGTCGACGACATGACCCGATTCCATGAGGCCATCGATCAGGCTCTCGCCGAATCCATTGCCAGTTACTCACGCGCGGTGGAGGCGTCACGCAACGTATTTTTAGGCATTCTCGGCCACGACCTGCGCACCCCGCTTGGAGCAATCTTGCTGGGTGCCGATATGTTGAGGCGCTCAGAAGGGGCCGGAGCCCGGGCTACCAAGGTTGCCAATCAGATATATACAAGCGTGCGGCGAGCGAGCCAAATTGTTGGAGACCTACTTGATTTAACACGCTGCCAAATGGGCCCAGGCATTCCTGTCAAAACGACGGATCTAGATCTCTCGCACGTTTGCGAACGTGTTGTCGAAGAAATCCGAGCGTCTCATCCAGAGGCGATTGTCTTGTTCGACGCGAAGACTCCAGTTCAAGGGCAATTCGATGGCGCCAGAATGGAACAAGTCTTCTCGAATGTAATCAGCAACGCTGTACAGCATGGAGATAATCAACTCCCTATCAAGGTGGAGTTAGAGACCTCAGAAGACTGCGCTATTTTTACCGTCCATAACAGTGGAGAGCCCATACCAGAGGACGTTCTCCCGTTTATATTTAACCCTATGGGTCGTTTCTCTCAGCGATCTGCAATTGATCACGGGCCGACAGAGGGGCTGGGCTTGGGCCTGTTCATCGCGTCAGAGATCGTGGCATCACATAACGGTTCAATCGATGTCAGTTCTGACTCAAGTGGAGGCACCACTTTTCTAGTCAAGCTTCCAATAACTGAATCGCCCCAGCTTAAGTAGACACTTTACCGCGGGTCACCCAACAGATTTGTGTCGATTGAAGCCTCAAATATTAGGGGCGTTAGTCGTATCCCGGATTGGATTTAAAACCATCACCCCATCCCACTATCAATGTTTAACTTGTCGCCAACCCCAAACCACATATCTGAGGGTGGCGAAAGGAAAAAATCGACCCATAGCTGCCGGTGAGCACCGACAGAAATCGGCCAGAAGCGGACGGTGGACGGTGGACGGAGCGATAGCAAATGAGTAGCTATGCTTGGTCTACTGCCGAAACTGATTGAGCCGATTGTTATCCACCAAGCCCGTGAAGGCGTTATTACCCCACTTGGGGTCCAATTAGAGTCAGGCCCAAAGAGGAGTCCGCCATGACCTTAGTCGATCGCCTCAGGTATTTACGTGTCGTTCTAATTTTGGCTGGCCTCGCCTGCCTTGCTCTCTACCCACTTATGTTGTTCTGGCCGTCCGGCTGGGCCTGGCACGTCGGTCACTCGGACTACCCGATGATGATCGTTGGCATCTACGCCACACTTGGCGTGTTCTTGATCCTGGCCGCACGTGATCCATTAGCCAATCTGAGCCTGATCTGGTTCACCGTGTGGTCTAGCGCCGTACACGGAGCAATCATGGCCGTCCAGACGGTCACCCAACCGGGGCAAATGGGGCACTTGGCAGGTGACGTGCCGGCGCTCTTCATCGTGACGGTTGCCTTGGCCATCTTGACGCCCCGCTCGCAATTGGCCGCTCGGCCCGGGACACACAAACGGGCCTGAGAGCAGGCATGAAACTACTTCCATCCCGGGTATGCTCACTTGCAAGGCCAGCGCGTCAACGTTAAGGTCTGCGTCATGACTACGCCACGCATCGAATCGACCACAACCTTCACGACCGCCACAGGCGGGTCGTGGGAGGTTGTGTGAGTTAAAACAACGCATAACCCCGAAGACCCGCCAGTGATGGACCGGGTCTTTTTTTTGCCCCCGGATTTATTGGCACAAACGTAAGGAAACGCACATGTATGCACTACTGATTCTCGACATGCAGGTAGGGCTCGTTCACGGCCCGGACAGGCCCTGGGGCCGTGAAGCGCTTCTCGATACATTGAACAGGCTAATCAGAAACGCACGGGAGGCCGGCGCCCCAATCTTTCTCGCTCGCCACCTGGGTCCGGCCGGATCTCCTATTGAGCCGGGCAGTCCGCTCACCGAGCTTGTCCCAGAGTTGCAGCTAATGGGTGACGAAGTGATTTTTGAGAAAAATCGTCCCAACGCCTTTGTGGCGACCGGGTTGGCCGGTCAGCTACGCGAACGCGACTGTGAAGGCATCGTCGTGACAGGAATGAAAACTCAATACTGCGTAGACAGTACTTGCCGTGCTGCCCGCGATTTAGGTTTCGATGCTGTACTCATCGCCGATGGACATACCTGCTCTGATACTCCAACGCTTAATGCAAAGGCCATCATTGCCCACCACAATGCAACCTTGGCGGGGCCATTCTGCCGAGTCGTTCAGGCTGAGGAATGGAGTTTTTAGGACACTCCCCTGATCGACCCAAGCCAAGGGTCGATCAGACCGCGTGGGTGCCGACGCGACGGCTGATATCTTATCCGCGCACCAGATCGCGTCCGATCGACGCTGAGCCCATCAAGGAAGATAAAAACAATGAAAATACTATTCATCGCTTCGCTAGGAATTTTATCGCTGACTCAAACTTCAATAGGCTTCGCGGATAATGCCAATGGAAAAAATCTCTATCTACAGCGATGCAGCATGTGCCACGGAACAGATCTCAAGGCAACAGGACCACTGGCCAATAAAAGCAATCCGCCTACGCCTGATCTAACAACGTCCGCTTTCAAAAAGCGATTGAATGATTATCCGGGCGTGATTGTCTCTTCGATAATACTTCGCCCAAATGGCGACTTGATTCCAAGAACCTTGCGTGAGAATGGTGTAAAGCTTTTGCCGCACTCATGGAGCGTTAAGGATCTGCGCGATTTGAATCAATACATGGGTGGTGTGATTTCACAAAAACGATGACCTTTAAAGTGCCTGGTCCTGTCGCCAGCGCTTGACTCTGTCCCTTGGGGCAACCCCTACCCTGCCTTGTCCATTTCAGGTTCCGCCGTCAGCGGATAAGGCAATCCATGAATATGTTATCGCTGGTCAGAAAAAAACAGCCAAGCGCACTGCGTTGCCGGCAGAGTTTCCACGCACGCTGATCCATCACGAACCGGACAACACCTACTGCCCATGTGGCTGCGCACTGAAACGTATCGGTGAAGACGTCAGCGAGAAGCTGGACTACACGCCCGGCGTGTTTACCGTTGAACGCCATGTCCGTGACACATGGGTATGCGATGACTGCGAAACGCTGATCCAGGTACCCGTTCCGGCGCAGGTCATCGACAAGGGCATCCCGACCGTAGGGTTGCTAGCCCACGTCATGATCGCGAAGTTTGCTGACCATCTGCCTCTTTACCGTCAGGAATCGATTTTCGGTCGAGCTGGCTTGGCGATTCCACGTTCAACTTTGGCTCAATGGGTTGGCGTGACTGGCTTGCAGTTACAGCCTCTGGTGGATGCGTTGCGGGACGTAGTGCTCGGGCAGCAGGTTATCCATGTCGATGAAACACCCGTGCAGATGCTCGTTCCAGGCTCAAAGAAAACCCACCGTTCTTATGTTTGAGCCTACGCCACCAGCCAGTTCTCGGACTTGGCAGCGGTGGTTTACGACTTCAGCCCCAGCCGCGCCGGAGAACATGCACGTAACTTCCTGCAAGACTCGAAGGGCAAGCTGGTGTGCGACGATTTTGGCGGCTACAAAGCCAGTTTTGAACTCGGCTTCACCGAGATCGGTTGCATGGCCCATGCGCGGCGCAAGTTTTTTGAGCTGCACGCCACCAACAAGAGCCAGCCCGCCGAACAGGCCCTGCGTTATATCCAGTTGCTTTACGAAATCGAACGTGAAGTCTACGACCTAGAGCCGGATTTACGGCGCCGAAAACGGCAAGAAAAAGCGGTACCGGTGATGGATATGCTGCATGCTTGGATGATTGCCCAGCGTGATCTCGTGCCTGAAGGCTCAGCCATCAGCAGAGCATTGGATTACAGCCTGAAACGCTGGGCAGCGCTGTCGCGCTACCTTGATGACGGGACCGTACCCATTGACAATAATTGGGCAGAGAACCAGATCCGGCCGTGGGCTCTTGGACGCAAGAACTGGCTCTTCGCAGGATCGCTACGCAGCGGACAACGGGCGGCGGCGATCATGAGCCTGATCCAATCGGCGCGGCTCAACGGGCATGAACCGTATGCTTATTTGAAGGACGTCCTTACGCGCCTGCCGACGCAGCGAGCGAGTGAGATTACGCAACTGCTGCCGCATAGCTGGACTCCCGCCTAATAACGTAAGCTGGGAATGTACGGATGCTCACGTTGAAACTCCACATGGAAGACTTGGAATGACTCGAATTATTGAAATCCTGATGTACACCTTAAAGCCAGGATCGGGATTGGACTTTCATCAAATAATGCAGAATGTAAGTGTTCCGCTTCACCTAGAAGCTGGCATAGATGTCGTTTCTTATGGCAGCTCATTACATGATTGTGACAGCTATCACCTGATTCGTTCCTATGAAAGCGAGAGCCATCGCCAAGTATCTCAAGATGTTTTTTACGCAAGCGATGCCTGGAAACAGGGCCCGAGAGAAGACATTATCAGTCGGATTGAAATCAGTACAACGACAGTTATGGCGCTCGCTCAAGACGTAATTGATGCCATCAGAGCTTCCGTAGATCTATCTAGAGCCGAAGCTCGATCCGCGTAGCTGACATCGACAAAGGCAGACCCCGTAGCCTTAAACACGGGGATCAGGAAGATGTGTTGGCCGGACGGTTACGCCTATCGCGAGGTTGCAATGGGAAGTTTGGTAGCCGTTCCTATCGACTATTCGATATTTCTAAGCGTTGAGGCAAAACTATTGGTGAAATCCGGACGGCCGCTGACTGTTCCCGCTCAAGAGCCGCTGAATTGGATGTTGCAGCGCCCGCCAATGTTTGCCTCGGACAAATAAGCACAATGCCTGGCGTCTCCAAAATAACCCGGAGCCTGATGTAGACTCCGGGTTTTCTGTGAACTGATTAGTCAATAATTAGCTGGCTTTATCCTTCGGGCCGAACGATCTATCTGAATTGAGCGCGACTGGTGAGGTTACTCCGCAAGTGTGACCTTCGCAGTGTGAGTCCTGCGCGCGCGCATGATTCGGAAGGCTAAGAAACGTCCTGAAGTCGACTGAGCAATAGGCCGGAAATAGTCGCGCCAGCCATCTGGGCAAAGCCGATAAAGCCCGCCGCCAGCCCTGCGCGATTCGGGTTGGGAATCACCGCGCCCGCGACCGCCCCCGGCAAGACCATGCCCGCGCCCAAAGTCAGCACCATCTTTGGCAGCATTAGACCAATCACTGATGGGCCAATAAGTTCATGAAATACCAGGACCAGGCTGGCGCCGACCGCAACTAGGCTGGTGCCGATACCCACGATTTTTTCCGGACCAAACTTCATGATGGTACGGTTGGTAAAGATCGCGCCAGCGATCATCCCCGAAACGATGCCGCCGAAAACTAGGCCATACTGGGTCGGGCTCAAGCCGAGTTGACCAACAAACACTCGCGAGGAAGCGGCGATAAAGCAGAACATCGCGCCGTAGGTGCAGGCAATGGCAATGGAAAAGCTGCGCAAGGATGAGCCTTTAAGTAACAGGGCGTAGTTGCTCAGAAGCGTTTTTAACCGACCCGCTTGTGGGTCGCGTTGCAAATTGGTCTCCTTGTAGAACAGCGAGGCGATCAGTGCAAGCGCGCCAAACAATACAGTCGCGAACACAACCGCGCGCCACCCTCCGGCGTGGGTAGCGATCAGTCCACCAAGCGCCGGTGAGAGCATGATTGCACGTGGTGACAATATGTTGCTCGGCGAAACAGGATGTCGAATTTACCAGGTTCATCAGTTAAAACCCGCATGACGCAATTCGGATCGCCGACATGTGCATGCAGAGTCCGCCAATAAATCGACCGCAGTCGAACGACCCGACCTAGCCTTCTTCGGTCATCAACCGTTACCAACGCTCCTTCCTGGGCTTGGCACCAAAGGCGACGGTGTCCACCTGATTTGAACTGACTAACAAAGTTGGATGATTACTCATCTATGCCTGAGCGTCCTGATTTCTGTTTTCGACAGGGCTTAGGTCGTTGAACTTCAGTCTGAATACTGAATGTACTCGTCGATGCCTGCGTGAAGCCCATCAAGGTCGTTACATTTTCAGATAGATTGCTGTAGGACGTTTCGCTAAAAGCAAAACGCGCCGTAGGATCTGTCCTTACGTCACGGGGGCTATCAGCCAAATCCCACCACTCGTTGTTCATGCAACTGCTGCAACATTGACAATCCGTTATTGAAGAACTCCGGTGATTCGGTCATTCCCGCCTCGCCTGCCAATGCTTGCAAATGCGCCCGTCCATCCAACCTGGGGAATTGCTCGATGCGTTGCAACAATCGAAAGGCCCAAGGGCTCAAGCTAGAAAATTTCACACTGAAGTCCAGATCACGACGCACCAACAGCAAAGTTGGCTGATCCAGCGGCGCATCGGGCTGAAAATCCGGCCCCACCAACTGCACCGGCCAGACATACGCCAACGGCCACGCCAATGACGAGACCTGTAACGGACTATCCAACAACGACTCGCTTTCACCGGATAACAATGGCTCGGCCTCGGACTGTTGCAAAGCCATTTCCACCCATTCGTAGTGCGCAAGCTCCACCATAAACGGTGGCCACGACCCACCGGCCAGTGCTGCAGGCTCAGAGGCGAGAAACTCCACGAACTCCTCAGCGATCTCGCCGAATTTCGGCGTGTGAGCTCGGTAGTCACGCAGGAAAATCCGCACCAGTGCCCGCCACTGTTGGTCACCGAGGATCTTCACCAGCACCGGAAAAGTGCCGCTGATCAACGTCGACAGGTTGGCGAATACTAGGTCGCGATAAATCTGCGCCCGCGCCGGGTCCATCTCGGGTGGTGGCGCGCAGTGGTCGGGATCGCGCAGGTAGAGGCCCATGCTGTTTTGCTGCTCGTGCAGTGAACGTTTAGGCACAGTTCATCTCCCCAACCTGCAAATGGCGAATGGTGTCCAGTTCGGCAATTAATTCGGAAAATGCCGGGAAGTTGAAGTCCCGCTCCAGCAAAGTCGGTTGCGCACCAAACCGGGCGTAGGCCTCAGCCAGCAACGACCACACCGCCGGTTTGACTGAGGCGCCATGGGTATCGATTTTCAAAGTGTCCGACTGATCGAAGTGTCCAGCGATGTGCATGGCCACCACGCGCCCGGCATCGATGCCGGCCAGGAATGCATGTGGATCGAAGCCGTGGTTGATCGAATTGACGTAGACGTTGTTGACGTCCAGCAACAGGTCGCAATCGGCCTCGCGCAGCACCGCATTGGTGAACGTTACTTCGTCCATGTCCTGTTGTGGCACGGCGTAATAGGAGACGTTTTCCACCGCCAGCCGACGGCCGAGAATGTCCTGGGCCTGACGGATGCGAGCGGCGACGTGATGCACTGCCTCTTCGGTAAAGGGTAGCGGCAACAGATCGTAGAGATGACCGTCGTCGCTGCAGTAACTTAAATGCTCGCTGTATAGCGGCACGTTGTAGTGATCCAGGAAACCCCTCACTTCTTGCACAAAACCGATATCTAGCGGCGACGGCCCGCCCAGTGAAAGCGACAAGCCATGACACGACAACGGATAACGCTCGGCCAATCTGCGTAACGCTGCGCCATGGGCACCGCCAATGCCGATCCAGTTTTCCGGCGCGACTTCGAGAAAGTCGAAATGACCGGCCGGAGCAGCCAATAGGTCATTCATTAAACCGCGTCGCAAGCCGAGCCCGGCGCTGGCTTTGGCTTTGGCTTTGGCTTTGGCGCAAGAGATGAGGGTGTGCATGGTATCGATCTCAAAGTTATCGGTACGGGCTCACAGTTAACCGTAACCGTGTATCGGCCCTGTGTTGCGCACCGCTGGAAAACCGCAGGACTTGTATCGCCGGCGGGTTTGTACACATTGCGGTACAGCCCCGCCGGTGCGCGTTACGCCAAGTCGTACTTCTCGCGCACAAAATGGCCGATGCCGATGCGATCCAGCACAATCATCGGGCACAGGAACGTCACGCGCACGGTGCCCGGCAAGCGACTGATATCGATGGAGCCGGTAATCGTGGCGCGGTTGAGCACTTCGTCATAAGGCAAGCCGGTGACGGCAGCCGCACGCTGCAAGCCGTTTTCGACCGCAATGTTAAGGTTTTCGCCACTGCCAATGAACGTGATCGGCCCGCTCTGCTCGATCTCGTGCTGGCCCCAGCGCTCACCCAGCTCGCGGACTTTCTGAAGCTGCCTGGCATTCATCGGCCGAGCCATGGGCGGCAAGTCGTCGAGGTTTTGCAGCAGGATAGGCCCTTCCAGCGTCAGGTTCTTCACCACTTCCACCACCACTTCGGTTTCCCCGGAGCAGTCGGTGGCATGCCCGGCGATCTCGCCATTGCCCTGCTGGGCGTGCATGTCGCCCATGTACACGCCGGCGCCTGGCACTTTGACCGGGCAGATCAACACGCACCCCTCGCGGATCGAGTTGGTGTCCATGTGACCGTCAGTCTTGGCCGCGTGCAATTCTTCGCGGGTCATGCCGAAACGGTGCGGCGCGCCGATCAGGTACTGGCCGAAATCGGCGCAGTTGTGCGAGTCGGGCAAATCACGGGACGGCGTGGTGCCGATGTTGCCGAGGAATGGCCGCATGTGCGCCGCCACTCCGGGAATGTCTGCGCGCGCCAGGGACAGGATCGAATGTTGCGCGGCGAATTCCGGCAACGCCGACATCTCGGCTGCGTTACCGGCCAGTTGATTGGCGACGTCCTGATTGACGGTAAGGCTGACCTGATTCTGCGCATCGAACACGATCACATAGCCATGGCTGAAGCGAAACGCGCTGACCTCTGCGCCACAGGTGTTACAGCGAATCGAATCCTCGCCAATGCCTTCGACATGGCTGGCTGGATGTTCGGTGCCGCACTTGGCGCAGAATTTGGAGACGAACGGATCGCCGTGGTAGCGACCTTCAACGAAGCTCATCACCCCGGACGAAGTGGCCAGCGAGGTGACGCGCATGCGTTTGATCTTGATCGCCACCGCGTCGCCGATTTCCGCACCGGCAATGGCCACCGGTTGCGTCACTTCATGGCCACCCTCGAAGGCCGGCGTGATCATCGGCCCCCAACAGCCCGGCGGTGTACCGGTGATCAAGGTGCCGCCGTCGGCCAGTGGCCCGAGCATCGGCTGGCTTGGGCCGATGATGCCGTTGGTGTAGTGATCGACCCGTAGGCGATGGACCGGCGTGGCATTGAGACTGGTTTCAGGCACAAATGTTGTCATTGTGGTCCCCTTGACCGCATCAGGCGCGGAACAGAGTCAGGAGCGAACGGCCGTCGATGAATGCGGCCAAGGAAGGTGGCCTGCATAGTTCAGCGCAGATTTGTATCTGGTCTGTGTTCGACCATGCGCCTGAGTTATAGGGACTGTATCGAGAGTCCGGTTAGATACAGAGAGATACAAACCTATGGTCAACACCTTGTCGGAGCTGGCTTGCCCGCGAGGCGGCCGGGACACGTTGCACCTTCGGCGGCTGATACACCGCCCATGTGGGCAAGTCAAATCGTAGAGCTAAGCAGGTGAACTCAGCGCAAAGTCCTGGCCATCTCCGTACGCTGGGTGGGGGGCATCGCTCAGTAAGCGTTCTTATCCACCTGATCGATTGGAATAGCGCCTCGACGATACTCGGTGTTGCTCATTGCTGGGGCGCTCTTATACGTATTATCTAGTATCCAATCATGGAAAACTTGGGCCAGTGGAGAGAGCTGCCTGTGTCGCAGGGAAACCAGGTACTCACCCTTATCCGTTTTACCCAGGCCGCCACCGAGCTGTTCCTCACGCAAAGCGCAGTGAGTAAGCAGATGCATGCCTTGGAAGAAAGCCTGGAGATGCCGCTGTTCGAAAGGAAACCGAATGGTGTCGCGCTGACCACGGCTGGTGAAGAATTGCTCTCAACGGTCGACGTCGTACTTGAGAGGTTGCACCACAGCGTCCGGCTACCGGCGGCGACCAGAATGGAGCATCTTCAGTTGTTTGCGTGGAAGCGAATCGTGCTCTGTCCGGCCCAAAATGGTGATTGCTATGGGCAGGATGCCGTTGATAACTGATGCCGTCGCTACTCCTGTCAGTTGAACCGGCGCTCCGAGAAGGGTGAAGTATAGGAAGGCTTCTCAGTGTAGCGAATTCGCTTCTGTGAACGCACGATCAATGAGCAACGTAGTACTGACGTTTCAGCCAGGACCTCGACGTACGTTTTAACGTACAAGAAAAGCATGGCTGGTAGTAATTTTCAGCAGAACTCGGCGGAACAAAAAAAGAGGCCTAAGCCTCTATTTTCAACGCTTCGTGTAAATATCACGCACAAAAAAACGCCACTCATAGAGTGGCGTTTTTTGTGAATCTTGGAGCGGGAAACGAGACTCGAACTCGCGACCCCGACCTTGGCAAGGTCGTGCTCTACCAACTGAGCTATTCCCGCGTCTTGGTGTGGCGCATTCTATAGATTCCAGAAGCCCCGTCAACCCCTTGATTCAAAAAAGTTTATTTCTTTTCCACGTCGGTCTTCAGATGCGGCCAGGCAGCCCGCAAATACTGGACCATGGACCACAACGTCAGGCCCGCGGATATCAGCAGCAAGGCGTAACCCAGCAGTACCCAGAACGTGAAATCCGACGGATTGGCCAGCAGGATCACCAGCGCCAGCATTTGCGCGGCGGTTTTCCATTTGCCCAGGTTAGACACCGCGACGTGAGCGCGGGCGCCGAGTTCGGCCATCCACTCGCGAAGTGCCGAAACGACAATCTCGCGACCGATGATCACGGCGGCCGGCAGCGTGAGCCACAGGTTACCGTGTTCTTGCACCAGCAATACCAGCGCAACGGCGACCATCAGCTTGTCAGCCACGGGATCAAGGAAAGCCCCGAACGGCGTACTTTGTTCCAGTCGGCGGGCCAGATACCCGTCCAGCCAGTCTGTGGCAGCGGCAAATGCGAACACCGAGGCGGACGCCAGGTAGCTCCATTGATACGGCAGGTAGAACAGCAAAATGAAGATCGGAATGAGCAGGACGCGTAGTACGGTAATCAGATTAGGGATATTCATCGGCACAACTGGCTACGAGGTGAGGGGGCATTCTACTCGCTGTGCAGATTGGCATAAATCAACTCTGCGAGCTTTTTACTGATCCCGGGTGCTTTGGCGATCTCTTCGATGCTGGCACGAGACAGCTCCTGCAATCCACCAAAATGTTTCAACAAATCGCGGCGACGTGTCGGCCCGACACCGGCAACGCCCTCAAGCGTAGACGTGCGGCGGGTTTTGCCACGACGGGCGCGGTGCCCGGTAATCGCGAAACGGTGAGCTTCGTCGCGTATCTGCTGGATCAAATGCAGCGCGGGGGAATCACCGCGCAAGGTGAATTCGTGGGCAGCATCGTTCAGGTACAGGGTTTCGAAACCGGCCTTGCGCGTGGCGCCCTTGGCGACGCCCAGCAGAATCAGATCAGGCACGGCCAATTCATTGAGCACGTCGCGGGCCATGGACAGCTGTCCCTTGCCACCGTCCACCAGCAAGATGTCCGGCAGCTTGCCCTCCCCGTCCTTCAGTTTGCTGAAGCGCCGGGTCAGGGCCTGATGCATCGCGGCGTAGTCATCGCCCGGGGTGACGCCTTCAATGTTGTAGCGACGGTAGTCGGACTTGATCGGACCTTCGGGGCCGAACACCACACAAGAAGCCACGGTCGCTTCGCCGCTGGAGTGACTGATGTCGTAACACTCCAGGCGCTGTGGCGGTTCGTCCAGGTTCAGCACTTCCGCCAGCGCATCGAAACGTGCAGCAACGTGTTGACGGTTAGCCAGTCGCGCTCCAAGTGCCTGCTCGGCATTGGTGACCGCCAACTGTTGCCAGCGTGCTCGCGTACCACGAACCCTATGACTGATGGTCAATTCGCGACCACGCAGTTCATCAATGGCCGCGATCAGGGTCGGAAAGTCTTCGTGAACCACGTTGACGATCAGTTCGCTCGGCAGGTCGCGCTCGGGACTGCTGATGAAGTACTGGCCGAGAAACGCCGCCATGACTTCAGAAACGTCCTCTTCAATACCCACCTGCGGAAAGAAGTTCTTGCTCCCCAACACCCGCCCGCCCCGCACACTGATCAAATGAACGCAGGCACCACCTGGATTGACGAACGCTGCGATCACGTCGACGTCGCCCGTCCCGCCTTCCATGCTTTGCTGGTCCTGGACCCGGCGCAGTAATGAAATCTGATCCCGCAGCTCAGCCGCACGCTCAAACTCGAGGTTGATCGCCGCCTCTTCCATGGCAGCGGACAACTCGTCCGTCAGCGCATTGCTGCGCCCCTCAAGGAACATTACCGAGTGCCGGACGTCTTCGGCATACACTTCGGGCTCCACCAATCCGACACAGGGCGCCTTGCAACGTTTGATCTGGTATTGCAGACAAGGACGCGTACGGTTCTTGTAATAGCTGTCTTCGCACTGGCGAACGAAAAACGTCTTCTGCAGCAGGCTCAGGCTTTCACGAATGGCGCCGGCGCTGGGATAAGGGCCGAAATACTTGCCCTTGGCCTTTTTTGCACCGCGGTGGATGCTCAAGCGAGGGAACTGGCCATCCGAGAGAAAGACATAAGGGTAGGATTTATCGTCGCGCAGCAGGATGTTGTAGGGCGGACGCCATTCCTTGATCAGCGTCTGCTCAAGCAACAAGGCTTCAGTTTCATTGGCCGTAATCGTCGTTTCGACCTGAGCGATACGAGCGACCAGGGCCGCAGTCTTGGGCGCAAGACCGGATTTGCGGAAGTAACTCGACAGGCGATTCTTGAGGTTCTTGGCCTTGCCGACATAGAGCAGGCGTGCCTCGCTGTCGAACATGCGATACACACCGGGACGCCCACTGACCGTCGACAGAAAGGCGCTTGGATCGAAGACTTCAGTCATTTTCAGAGGCTGGCATCGACCATGCCGTGACGAACCGCCAACAGCGTCAACTCGACATCGCTGCTGATCGAAAGCTTCTCGAAAATGCGGTAACGGTAAGTGTTGACGGTTTTTGGCGACAGACACAGCTTGTCGGAAATGATCTGGACCTTCTGACAGCCGACAATCATCAGCGCGATCTGGATTTCCCGCTCCGACAAGGCATCGAAAGGTGAATCATTGGTCGGCTGGAAGGATTTGATCGCCAGTTGTTGCGCGATCTGCGGGCTGATGTAGCGCTGCCCGGCAAACACCAGGCGGATGGCCTGGACCATTTCCGGCAACCCGGCGCCCTTGGTCAGATAGCCCGCGGCACCGGCCTGCAACAACCGGGTCGGAAACGGATCTTCTTCGCACACGGTGACCGCGACGACTTTGATATCCGGGTGACTGCGCAATAATTTGCGCGTGGCTTCAAGACCGCCGATACCGGGCATCTTGACGTCCATCAGGACCACATCGGGTTTCAACTCACGCGCCTTGAGCAGGGATTCTTCGCCTGACTCAGCCTGGCCGACTACTTGCAGGCCATCGATGTCAGCCAGCATTCGTGTAATGCCTGTACGAACGAGATCATGGTCATCGACTACTAGCACCCTAATCAAGCAGACACCTCGCGATATGGTCTTATTGGGTTGCCGACACCTTAGCAAAAAGCAACTGGCAGACCTAGCGGCAAGCGTCATATAAAAAGTTTCAATACATCTTGAAAGGCTTGCCGTATGCGTGTTTCAGCCAGGCGAGGCGTTGATATCACGCTGCATTCTCAGGAAACACTCGTCCGTGCCGACTACCTTGAGGCCCTTTCTCGCATACAACGCTTGCGCAGGATTATTTTCAAAAACCGTCAAGCGCAATGCCGGACGCCGCTCCTTGCACGCCATGGCGAATACCTGATCAATCGTCCAGGAACCGGCGCCCTGCCCTCGAAACGCTTCAATGACATGCAACTCGCGGATGTACAGGGCTTTGGCGTCACGACTCAGGCTGACGAAGCCTAGCAAGGTCTCATTGCGCACAATCAACCAGTTTTCGCGCCCTGCCCAGCCAACATCAAAACCTTCGTCCTGCCACAGCAGATCGTGCTGAATGTAATAGCGCAGCATGTTTTTTCGGGTCAGTTCACGAGCGAAGGCGAGGTCCCGGTGCGTCGCCGGGCGTAATTCGAATGCCATCAAGCCTCCTCGACAGTCACTATTTGCCCCTGCCAACCCTCAGCATCGCGGCGAGCCACGACCATCAGGTTGCCTGTACCCGGTGCGGCCGCAATCAGCGAACCGCCCGACGCCCAGATCGCGCTGCGTCCTGCCGATTCCCAGCCCCCCGTCGCACCGCCATGGTTGGCCATCAGGACCGCCATCGAATGATGGCTGGCGTAGCCTTGTAACAAAGCGGTATCCGGGGCGTAGCCGTTTTCCGTGATCAGCACGCCCGCCGCATAGAGACCGGCACCTTGCTGCGCCGCCGCGGCGGCATGACTGGGATGGGAGAAATCCGCGCACACCGCCAACGCGACCGTATCGGCACCTACGGTCAGGGTCGGACCGCCGGTTCCCGGTGCAAATGCCACCTCCTCGCCTGGATGCAGATGTTGCTTGCTGTAGATCCCGAGCGATCCATCAGCGCCCAACACCAGCGCGCCAATCAATACGGGCGAATCCTCCGACAGGCGAATCGGCATCCCGACGACAGCCGTCACACCGACTTCCCGAGCGAGATCCCGTAGCGGTTGCAGAACCCTGGCGTCTGGCGCAATGGCCAATTCAGCCGCAAGTCCACGCTCGTACCCGGTCAGGGACAACTCCGGGAACACCAGCAATTGCACGCCCTGCTCAGCAGCAACCTGCATGAAGCGCTGGTGCCACACAATGTTTGCAGCAAGGTCACCGGCGATGGAGATCGATTGAGCAGCGGCGATGATCAGTGGCGTCATGGTTCGTCCTTGTGACGTTCATGTATGTGAAGCACAAAGTGTGTCACAACCGGCGACGCACTCAAGCGATAGAAAATGCCGTCGGCGATCGATAGCATTTTCTGATTGAAACCACGTACCGGCCTCGCGTAAGCTCGGCGCACTTATCGGAGAAAGACCATGTCCAGCACCCTCTCACAGCTTCGTACCGTCAGCGCCCTGCGCTCGGTGGCGGCTGCCCGGGTGAATGACGTTTGTGCTCCGGTCAGCTTTTATTTTGGGTATTGGTTTAGCCACTGGCGCGCCTGATACCCACACGGCGCCCACTTTAAACGGGTCGCCACCAGAGATTTCTCAACCCCCGGTCGGCTTCCCGACCGGGGGTTTTGTTTTTTCAGCCCCGCACATTTTTAGCGACACACCAGACAACCAGAGGATTCAACAATGAACTACGCCACTTATTACCGTTACGACAGTTTTTCCGCCTGGCGATTTAGCAGCCTCCGCTCGGGACAGCCTGCCGCCTCCGATCGGTCACCCACAGGTGGCAAGCACACACACGCAGCCAATCCGGCCAATTGTCGAACACCCCAGTAGGGCCGAGCGCGCGGGAACGAACCCGCCGCCAGCCCAGGAAGCCCGAATATGAACTCGTCCGTCTCTGCTCTGCCGCTGTCCACCTTGAGCCCTGCCAATGAAGCGCTGACCCTGCGTCTGCCCAGCTCATTGCAACTCAAACAGCAACTGCCTCTCAGCAACGTCCTGACCCAGCAAGTCGCCGCCCACCGCCAAGCGGTTCGCGCGATCCTCAATGGTGAAGATTCCCGTCTGCTGGTCATCGTCGGCCCCTGCTCGATTCACGATCCTCAGTCCGCCCTCGAATACGCCGGCAACCTCGCCCGCCTCGCCGCCGACGTCAGCGATGAAATGCTGCTGGTGATGCGCGCCTACGTCGAAAAACCCCGCACCACCGTTGGCTGGAAAGGCCTGACCTACGATCCTCATCTGGATGGCAGCGATGACATGGCCGGCGGTTTGACGTTGTCCCGCGAGTTGATGCGCGAAATGCTCCGCCTGGGATTGCCGATTGCCACCGAACTGCTGCAACCGATGGCTGCTGGCTACTTCGACGATCTGCTGAGCTGGGTTGCCATTGGCGCCCGCACCACCGAATCGCAGATCCATCGTGAAATGGCCAGTGGCCTGAGCATGCCGGTCGGCTTCAAGAACGGCACCGATGGTGGTGTCGGTGTGGCCAGCGACGCCATGCGCTCTGCCGCTCACCCGCATCGCCATTTCGGTGTCGACAGCCAGGGTCACCCGGCAATCATTCAGACACCGGGCAACCCCGACACCCACCTGGTACTGCGTGGCGGACACCGCGGACCGAACTACGACCGCGACAGCGTCGCTCGGGTGAACAGCGACTTGATCAAACTGAAGATCCCGGCCCGGATCATGGTCGACTGCAGCCATGCCAACAGCGGCAAAGACCCGTTGCGTCAGCCGGCGGTGTTTAACGATGTGCTTGAACAGCGCCTGCAAGGCGATCGATCACTGATCGGCATGATGATCGAGAGTCACCTGTTCGAAGGCTGCCAATCGCTGGGCCCGTCCATGCGTTACGGCGTGTCAGTCACGGACGGTTGCCTTGGCTGGAGCGCAACAGAACTGTTGCTGCGCCAGGCAACCGATCGGCTCAGAGCTCGGAACAGGGATCAACAATCGGCGTGAGCCACACACCCAACGTCCAGCCCTCACATTGAGGGCCGGACGTCGGAATCGAGACACGACTCACAGGCAAAGGGTGTTGCCGAAGTAGGCCATTGCTGAAAAATCCTCTGTTACAGATCAAAAGATGTCCAAATATTCCGAACGAGACCTCATCCACTTTCGAACTTTCGTACATTTTCTATTCCGTTTTCATCAGGTTACAGCGGCTTCTTCATACAACGCCGAACAGCGGGTGTGCATTAGAGTGAGCCCATCAACACACCTCTGAACGACTGCGAAAAAGGAAAGAACATGCTACGGAATGCAACTACTCAGTATCCGATTCTGTTGGTCCACGGGCTGTTCGGCTTCGACCGCATCGGCAAGATCGAACTCTTTCATGACGTCAAGCAGGCACTTCGAAGTGCAGGCGCAAGAGTATTTATCCCGCACTTGTCGGCTACCCATAGCAATGAAGTCCGCGGCGACCAACTTCTGGCGCAAATCGAACGCGTACTGGAGGGAACCGGTGCGAACAAAGTCAACCTGATCGGCCACAGCCAGGGCGCACTCGCTGCACGTTATGCGGCGGCGGCAGCGCCGCAAATAATTGCTTCGGTAACCTCCGTCAGCGGACCGAATCACGGTTCGGAACTGGCCGACTTCTTGCGCAAGGCGCTGACGCCCGGGCGCCTGCCGGAACACGTTGCCTCGACAGTCGCAACGTTGTTTGCAGACTTTCTATCGTTGCTCAGCGGCCACAGTCACCTGCCGCAGAACGCCATCGCCGCACTGAATGCCCTGACCACCGAAGGCGTGGGCGCGTTCAACGACAAATATCCCCAGGGGTTGCCGAAAACCTGGGGTGGCAAGGGTCGCGAACTGGTCGACGGTGTGCGTTATTACTCCTGGAGCGGCACCTTGCAGGGCGACCTCCTCGACAAAGGACTTGATGCACTGAGTCCGTTGCACGGGTTCCTCCGCGCCTTTTCCCACTACTTCACCACCGAAGCCGAGCAGAACGATGGCCTGGTTGGCCGCTATAGCTCCCATTTGGGCAAAGTCATCCGGTCCGACTACCCGCTGGATCATCTGGACAGCCTCAACCAGACCGTCGGTCCGCGGCACAAGGGCATCGACCCGATTGTCTTGTATGTGCAGCATGCAGAGCGTCTGAGAAATGCCGGCTTATAAAGGAACACCGTGCCGGCCTGCATAATATGGACGGAACTTTGAGAAGAAATAGACCACTGAATCCGGTAGGCTCCGCACTTTACTGAACATTGAAAGGAGTATTTCACCATGGCTAAAGCCACTGCCCGTCACATCCTCGTTGCCAGCGAAGCCAAGTGCAACGAATTGAAAGCTCAAATCGAAGGCGGCGCTGATTTCGCCGAAGTCGCCAAAGCCAACTCCACTTGCCCATCCAGCCGCCAGGGCGGTGATCTGGGTTCGTTCGGTCCAGGCCAGATGGTCAAGGAATTCGACGCCGTGGTATTCAGCGCACCGATCAACGTGGTGCAAGGCCCGGTCAAGACCCAGTTCGGTTACCACCTGCTGGAAGTGACCAGCCGCCAGGACTGATCAGCCTTTAAGTTTCTGCATAACGGCCCGCCTTCTGGTGGGCCGTTGTGTTTGGGATACGTGATACGGGTGGCGAGGGACGCGCCGCTAGCGTACAAATTGCGGTTACTGACCACCCGGCTCTAAGGCTGACAATGCGACTGGCGTTCCCTACTTTATTGTTCACGGCCGTGGCTCTGTTGTTGAGCGTCACCGGCGTGACCGCAGCACCGCAACATGCGTTGACCGTGTACGGTGAACCGGCAAAGTATCCTGCCGGCTTTAGTCATTTTGCCTACACAAACCCGCAAGCCCCCAAGGGCGGCACAATGCGCCGCTCGGCCGTCGAAATCGGTCATTTCGATCATATGTTGCCCTACATCGATAAAGGCATTGGCGTCACACAGGTCGACGGCCTGCTTTACTCGCCCCTTGCCCAGCGTTCGCTGGATGAGCCTTACACCGTGTACGGCCTGGTGGCCCAGAAGATGGAGCGCTCGGATGACGGTTTGTCCCTGCGCTTCTACCTCAATCCCAAGGCCCGTTTCGCCGACGGCAAACCGATCACGGCCGAAGATGTGCGCTACACCTTTGACCTGTTGATGACCCAGGGCAGCCTGCGTTATCGCACCCAATTTGCCGACGTCAAAGGCGTCGAAGTGGAATCACCGCTAACGGTTCGGTTCGACTTTAAAAGCAATGAAAACCGTACCCTCCCCCTTGATATCGCGACCTTGCCGGTGTTTCCCGAGCATTGGTGGAAGACTCGTGACTTCGCCAATGGCGGCGGTTACGAGCCACCGTTGGGCAGCGGCCCCTACAGGGTAGGCAAGGTCGACTCCGGTCGCAGCATCACCTTCAAGCGCAATGCCGATTGGTGGGGCAAGGATCTACCGGTCAGCCGCGGCCTCTACAATTTCGATCATTTCAGTATCGAGTACTTCGGCGATACCGACGTCGCCCGCCAGGTGCTGCGCGGCGGTGCCTACGACTACAACCGGGAATTCTCCGCCACCGCTTACTCCATCGGCTACGAAGGCCCGGCCCTCAGTGACGGGCGTCTGCAAAAGGCGCACCTGGCAACCCAAGCCCCGCAACCGGCTCAGGGCTTTGTGTTCAACTTGCAAAACCCGCTGTTCCAGGACCGTCGAGTGCGTCAGGCGCTGGCCATGCTCTGGGATTTCGAGTGGAGCAACCGGCAGATGATGCGCGACATGTACATCCGCCAGCAGAGTTACTTTTCCAACACCGACCTCGCCGCCCGACACCTGCCGGACGCCGGCGAACTGGCGATTCTCGAACCGCTGCGCGGGCAGGTCCCCGACGAGGTGTTCAGCCAGGTTTTCCAGGCTCCGAAAACCGATGGCAGTGGCGTGATACGCGACAAACAATTGCAGGCACTCGATTTGCTCGGACAGGCCGGCTGGAAACCCGATGGCGATCGACTGGTCAACGCCGAAGGCCAGTCTTTGAGTTTCACTTTCCTGGTCAGCCAGAACGGCATGGACCGATTGCTGTTGCCGTATAAACGCACCCTGAAACAGATCGGCATCGACATGAACATTCGCCGCATCGACTCCTCCCAGTACGTGAATCGCCTGATGAGCCGCGACTACGACATGATTGTCACCGGCTACCCGGTCACGACGTCGCCCGGAGGTGAACTGCTCAATTACTTCGGCTCGGTCTCGGCCAACGACCCTGGCGCCAATAACTACATGGTGTTGAAAAATCCAGCGGTCGACACATTGATCGCCGGACTGATTCGCGCCACCACCCAACCCGAAATGCTGCGCTACGCCCACGCGCTGGACCGGGTGCTGCAATGGAATTACTACTGGATTCCCAACTATTACCCGCCGGGCAGCTCCACCGTGTGGTGGAATCGTTTCGGCAGGCCCAACGAGCAAGCCAGCAATGACGAAGCCATCGAGAGCTGGTGGGAAATCAGCACCACGCCGCTGACCAATCAACAGATGACCGCTGAGCAAATCAGCCGTGGCAGACCCGGAGGGCCGCACTGATGTGGGCTTACATACTGCGGCGTCTGCTGCTGATCATTCCGACGCTGGTGATCATTCTTCTGGTCAACTTCATCATCGTCCAGGCCGCGCCGGGCGGCCCGGTGGAACAGGCCATCGCGCAGTTGCAAGGCATCGGCGGCGCGGGTGTCGGCGGCGGTTCCGGCGAACGCATGTCCGGCACCTCCCGATCCAGTCGCGGCCTCGACCCGCAACTGATCAAGGACATCGAAAAGCAATACGGCTTCGACAAGCCGGCGCATGAGCGCCTGTGGCTGATGCTCACCAGTTACGCGCGCCTGGACTTCGGCAAGAGCTTTTTCCGTGGGGTGACCGTCACCGACCTGATCCTGGAAAAAATGCCGGTGACCATTTCCCTCGGGCTCTGGGCAACGCTGATCACCTACCTGGTGTCGATCCCTCTGGGTATCCGCAAGGCCGTGCACCACGGCAGCCATTTCGATATCTGGAGCAGCACCGCGATCGTCATCGGCTACGCCATGCCGGCGTTCCTGTTCGCCATGTTCCTGATCGTGGTCTTCGCCGGTGGCACTTCGCTAAACTGGTTCCCGGTGCGCGGGCTGGTCTCGGACAACTTCGACTCGCTGTCGACCGTGGGCAAAATCGCCGATTACTTCTGGCACCTGGTCTTGCCGGTGACAGCGCTGGTGGTCGGCGGGTTCGCCACGCTGACCATTTTGACCAAGAACTCCTTTCTCAATGAAATCACGCGCCAGTACGTGGTCACCGCCCGGGCCAAAGGTCTGAGTGAACGCCAAGTGCTTTACGGTCACGTGTTTCGCAACGCCATGCTGCTGGTGGTCTCGGGGATTCCCCAAGCGTTCATCAGCGTATTTTTCGCCGGCTCCCTGCTGATCGAAGTGATTTTCTCCCTCGACGGCTTGGGTCGCATGAGTTACGAAGCCGCGGTTTCCCGGGACTATCCGGTGGTATTCGGTTCGCTGTTCATCTTCACGCTGTTCGGTCTCTTGATAAAACTGGTCGGCGACCTGTGCTACACCCTCGTCGACCCGCGTATCGACTTCGCCGCGAGGAACGCCTGATGTTCAAGCTCTCGCCGTTAGGTCGTCGTCGTTTCGAACGCTTCAAGAAAAACCGGCGCGGCTGGTGGTCGCTGTGGCTGTTTGTCGGCCTGTTCCTGTTGACCCTCGGTGGCGAGCTGATCGCCAACGACAAACCGCTGATCGTCAGCTACCAGGGCTCACTCTACTTCCCGGTTCTGAAGCGTCATACCGAACAGGAGTTTGGCGGACAGCTGCCCTTCCAGGCCGACTACCGCAGTGACTATGTACAGAAGCTGATTCACCAGGGCGGTGGCTGGATGTTGTTCCCGCCAATCCCCTTCAGCGACGACACGCCGAACTATGACCTCAATCAACCCGCGCCCAGCCCTCCGACGAAGGTCAACTGGCTGGGCACCGACGACCAGGCGCGGGACGTGTTGGCCCGAGTGATTTTCGGTGCGCGGGTGTCAATCCTGTTTGCCTTGATGCTGACCTTTGTCAGCGCACTGATCGGCATCGCTGCCGGCGCCCTGCAAGGCTATTACGGCGGCTGGGTCGACCTGATCGGTCAACGGTTGCTGGAAGTTTGGTCGGGACTGCCGGTGCTGTACCTGCTGATCATCCTGTCGGGTTTTGTCGAGCCCAATTTCTGGTGGCTGCTGGGGATCATGGCGCTGTTTTCCTGGCTGGCCCTGGTGGATGTGGTGCGCGCCGAGTTTCTCCGGGGACGCAATCTGGAATACGTCAAAGCCGCCCGGGCGTTGGGCCTGACCGACCGTAAAGTCATCGTCCGGCACATCCTGCCTAACGCAATGAACGCGACCCTGAGTTACCTGCCGTTCATTCTGACCGGGGCGATCTCGACCCTCACAGCGCTGGACTTCCTCGGTTTCGGCATGCCTGCCGGCAGTGCATCGCTGGGCGAGTTGATCGGTCAGGGCAAACAGAATCTGCAAGCGCCGTGGCTGGGTTTGACGGCGTTTTTTACCCTGGCGCTGATTCTTTCTTTACTGGTGTTTATCGGGGAGGCGTTACGTGACGCTTTCGATCCACGATCATGAAGCGGACGGCTGATATGAGTAACAACCTGATCGAAATCCGTGACCTTAATGTGGCCTTCAGCGGCCAGACCGTGGTGCGCAATCTGTGCCTGGACATCCGCCCCGGTGAATGCCTGGCGCTGGTGGGCGAGTCGGGCTGCGGCAAGTCGGTGACCGCTCACTCGATCCTGCAACTGCTGCCCGAGACCGGTACCGAAACCACCGGCAGTATTCGCTACCGTGGCCAGGAGCTGGTCGGCGCATCGGCCAAGGTGTTGCGAGAACTGCGGGGTGACCGCATCGCGATGATCTTCCAGGAGCCCATGACTTCGCTCAATCCGCTGCACAGCATCGAAAAGCAGATCGGCGAAACCCTGCTGCTGCACAAGGGCCTGGCCGGTAAAGCGGCGCAAGCGCGGATACTTGAGTTGCTGCATCTGGTCGGCATTCAGAAGCCCCAAGAGCGGCTCAAGGCCTATCCCCATCAACTGTCCGGCGGCCAACGGCAACGGGTGATGATCGCCATGGCCCTGGCCTGCGAACCGGAGCTGCTGATCGCCGACGAGCCGACCACAGCGTTGGACGTGACAGTGCAGCGCAAGATCCTGCTGCTGCTCAAATCCCTGCAACAGCGTCTCGGCATGTCGCTGCTGCTGATCAGCCACGACCTCAATCTGGTGCGCAGCATTGCCCAACGGGTCTGCGTAATGAAGGCCGGGGAAATCGTCGAGCAGGCACCTTGCGAAACACTGTTTACCGAACCGAAACATCCTTACAGCTGCGTGTTGCTGAATGCCGAACCGGAAGGTGAAGCGTTGCCCCGGGACGAGCGCGAGAACGTGCTTGAGGTCGATGACTTGCGGGTGCGGTTCGTCGTCGGTGGCGGGCTGTTTCAGCGCAAGACCTACCTGAAGGCCGTGGACGGCATCAGCCTCAACATTCAGCGCGGCAAGACGCTGGGCATTGTCGGCGAGTCCGGTTCCGGCAAGTCGACGTTGGGTCAGGCGATCCTGCGCTTGCTCGATTCCGAAGGCAGCATCCGCTTTCAAGGTGAAGCGCTGGATGGCCTGACGCAAAAACAGCTGCGGCCGTGGCGCAAGAAAATGCAGGTGGTGTTCCAGGATCCGTTCGGCAGCCTCAGCCCGCGAATGTCCGTGGCGCAGATCATCAGCGAAGGCCTTGAGGTGCATAGCCAGTTGACGGCTGACGAATGCAAGGCCGAAGTGATTCGGGCACTGGAGGAAGTCGGCCTCGACCCGCAAAGCCGTCATCGCTACCCGCATGAGTTTTCCGGCGGCCAACGCCAACGCATCGCCATCGCCCGGGCGCTGGTGCTGAAACCGGCGCTGATCCTGCTGGACGAACCGACCTCGGCACTGGATCGCACGGTGCAAAAACAAGTGGTCGCCCTGCTCCGCCAACTTCAGGAAAAACATGGCCTGACCTACCTGTTCATCAGCCACGACCTGGCGGTGGTGCGCGCCCTGGCGCATGACATGATCGTGATCAGGGACGGCAAAGTGGTGGAAAGCGGTGCCAGCCATGACGTGTTCGAATCGCCGCAGCATCCGTATACCAAGGAGCTGTTGGCGGCGGCGCATCCTGAGGCCATCCGATGAACACCACCGAAAGCCTCAAGGACTACCAGCGCGTTCGCCTTCTGGCCATCCGTTCGTTGTTCGAGATCATCGAGCAGTCCAGTGAAGGCACGGTGATTGTCGACCGCGATGCGAACATCGTCTGGATGAACGAGCGCTATGCCCGGCGCTTCGGCCTGGAATCGGCGGAAGTGGCGATCGGCAAGGCCTGCGAAAGCGTGATCCCCGGCAGTCTGTTGCGCGAGGTGGTGCGCACCGGTCGGCCGATCCTGCTCGATATGCAGGACACCCCCAAAGAACCGCTGGTGGTGATGCGCCTGCCGATTCATGACGATGCTGGCGTGGTGATCGGCGCCATCGGGTTTGCGCTGTTCGATGAATTGCGCAGCCTCTCGCCGATGCTCAAGCGCTACATGAGCATGCAGGAAGAACTGGCGTCCACCCGTTCGCTGTTGCGAGCGCGGCAGACCAAGTACAACTTCGCGCACTTTATCGGCACCAGCGCCGCCAGCCTCGAAGTCAAGCGCCGTGCCCGACGCAGCGCCAGCGCGGAATCCCCAGTGTTGCTGCTGGGTGAAACCGGCACCGGTAAAGAGCTGCTGGCTCAGGCGATCCATGGGGCTTCGCCGCGTGCGCACAAAGCCTTTGTCAGCATCAACAGCGCGGCGATTCCCGAATCGTTGCTGGAAGCGGAATTCTTCGGCACCGCGCCAGGCGCGTTTACCGGTGCTGATCGCAAGGGCCGTGCCGGCAAGTTGCAGATCGCCCAGGGCGGCACCTTGTTTCTCGATGAAATCGGCGACATGCCGCTGCCCCTGCAAAGCAAACTGCTGCGGGTACTGCAGGAGAAAGAATTCGAGCCGGTGGGGTCCAACGAAGTGATCCAGAGCGATGTGCGAGTAATTGCCGCGACCTCCACGGATCTGGAAGCGGCGATCAAACGCGGCGAGTTTCGCGCCGATCTGTATTACCGCCTCAACGTGCTGCCAATCCAGGTCCCGCCGCTGCGTGATCGACTCGATGACCTGCCGGCCCTCAGTGAAGCGATTCTGGAGGAGCTGCGCAGTCAGCACGAATTGAACCGCGAAGCCTTGGAACTGTTGGGTCAACATGCCTGGCCGGGGAACATTCGCGAGCTGCGCAACGTGCTGGAGCGGGCGGCGCTGCTCAGTGATGACTTGATGCTGAATGCCACAGATATCCGAGCGGCGATTGGTACGTTTACGCCGGTAGAGCGCGCGGCGCCTGTCACGATTGAGCCGGTTGCTCAGGAGACGTTCAGTGCGGCTCGGGAGCGGTTTGATCGGCAGTTGATTGAAGCGGCCCTCGCGCAATGCGGCGGGAAGGTGGTTGAAGCGGCGGCGCGGTTGGGGTTGGGGCGGTCGACGTTGTACAAGAAGATGGTGGCGTTGGGGATTGCAGAGTCTCTGTAACGAGACACAAATCTCCATCTATAGAATGACCTTCACGAGCAGGCTCGCTCCCACATTTGACCGTGTTCTTGCGCGCAACTCAGTCAACCTGTGGGAGCGAGCCTGCTCGCGAAGAGGCCTTCAAAATCGACACACGTCTCCGAATAGAGACAACAACCTCAAGCGCGTCATGAAAACCTGAAAAAAATCCATATATTTCAATGCCTTAATCATCTGGCACGAAACTCGCTAAAGCCCTCTCCCACAACAGTTCCACCCTACAAAAATAACAATCCAGGAGACACACCATGAGTGTGATCATTGCCTTGGCAGCCCTCACGCTGCTAATGCTCGCGGCCTACCGTGGCTACAGCGTTATCCTCTTTGCCCCGATTGCCGCCCTCGGCGCCGTGCTGCTCACCGACCCTTCCGCCGTCGCCCCCGCCTTCACCGGGGTGTTCATGGAGAAAATGGTCGGTTTCATCAAACTGTATTTCCCGGTGTTCCTGCTCGGTGCAGTGTTCGGCAAGCTGATCGAGTTGTCGGGCTTCTCCCGCTCCATCGTCGCTGCGGCGATTCGCCTGCTCGGCACCCGTCAGGCGATGCTGGTGATCGTGCTGGTCTGCGCCCTGCTGACTTACGGCGGCGTGTCGCTGTTCGTGGTGGTGTTCGCGGTCTACCCGTTTGCTGCCGAAATGTTCCGCCAGAGCAATATTCCCAAGCGCCTGATCCCGGCGACCATCGCCCTCGGCGCGTTCTCTTTCACCATGGACGCCCTGCCCGGCACCCCGCAGATCCAGAACATCATCCCCAGCACTTTCTTCAACACCACCGCCTGGGCCGCGCCCTGGCTGGGCCTGATCGGCTCGATCTTCGTGGTCTGCGCCGGCATGCTGTTTCTGCAACGCCAGCGCAACAAGGCCCAGCGCACAGGTGAAGGTTATGGCACCGAACTGCGCAACGAGCCGGAAACCGCTGCCGACATCAAACTGCCTAATCCGTGGATTGCTGTGTCGCCGCTGCTGGCGGTGGGCATCATGAACCTGCTGTTTACCCAGTGGATTCCACAATGGTACGGCAAGACCCACAGCCTCGCGCTGCCGGGCATGGCCGCGCCGGTGACCACTGAAATTGCCAAGCTGACGGCGATCTGGGCCGTTCAGGCAGCCTTGCTGGTCGGCATCCTTATGGTGCTGGTGTTCGGCTTCCAGGCGATTCGCGGCAAGTTGGCCGAAGGCAGTCGAAGTGCGGTCAGCGGTTCGTTGCTGGCGGCGATGAACACCGCGTCGGAATATGGATTCGGCGCAGTGATCGCCTCGTTGCCAGGCTTCCTGGTGCTGGCTGACTGGCTCAAAAGCATTCCCAACCCGCTGGTCAACGAAGCGATCACCGTGACCCTGCTGGCCGGTATCACCGGTTCTGCGTCGGGCGGTATGAGCATTGCGCTGGCGGCCATGGCCAATGACTTCATCGCAGCGGCCCACGCCGCCAACATCCCCCTGGAAGTGCTGCACCGGGTGGCGGCGATGGCCAGTGGCGGCATGGACACCCTGCCGCATAACGGCGCGGTGATTACCTTGCTGGCGGTCACCGGCCTGACCCATCGCGAAGCCTACAAAGACATTTTCTGTATTACGCTGATCAAGACCCTGGCAGTTTTTGTGGTGATCGGTGTTTTCTACGCCACTGGCATTGTGTGAGGTATTCATGACAACTCTTTCGGGCAAGACTGCACTGGTCACCGGGTCCACCAGCGGCATCGGCTTAGGGATAGCCCTCAGCCTGGCCAAGGCTGGCGCCAATCTGATCCTCAACGGTTTCGGTGATGCGTCCAAGGTAATCGCCGAGGTTGAACAATTCGGCGGCAAGGTCGGCCATCACCCGGCTGACGTGAGCAACCCTGAGCAGATCGCCGACATGATCGCCTACGCCGAGCGTGAGTTCGGCGGCGTGGACATCCTGGTCAACAATGCCGGCATCCAGCACGTGGCGCCGCTGGAAGAGTTCCCGGTGGAGCGCTGGGATTCGATCATTGCGATCAACCTGTCGTCGGTATTCCACAGCTCCCGTTTGAGCCTGCCAGGCATGCGCGCCAAAGGCTGGGGACGGATCATCAATATCGCTTCGGTGCACGGCCAGGTCGGGTCGGTGGGCAAGGCAGCCTATGTGGCAGCCAAGCATGGGGTGATCGGTTTGACCAAAGTGGTCGGGCTGGAAACGGCCACCACCAATGTCACCTGCAACGCCATCTGCCCGGGTTGGGTGCTGACGCCTCTGGTGCAAAAACAGATTGATGACCGCATCGCCAAAGGCATCGACCCGCAACAGGCGCAGCATGATTTGCTGGCCGAGAAGCAGCCTTCCCTGGAGTTTGTAACGCCGCCACAATTGGGCGAACTGGTGCTGTTCTTGTGCAGCGAGGCCGGTAGCCAGGTGCGTGGCGCGGCGTGGAATATTGATGGTGGGTGGTTGGCGCAGTAACCAACCGGACCCTGATCGTTCCCACGCTCTGCGTGGGAATGCAGCCCGGGACGCTCTGCGTCCCAAGAGCCGAACGCGGAGCGTCCGCTGAGGCATTCCCACGCAGAGCGTGGGAACGATCTGAACGAGAGAGCAACAAGAAGAGGCAAGCCATGTCCGACATCCTCTGGCAACCCAGCGCCAAGCGCATCGGCAAGACCCGCATGGAGGCCTTTCGGCGCTTCATCAATCAGCGACACAACCTCCACGTCGACGACTACCCTGCCCTGCATCAATGGTCCATCGATCAGCGTGAAGCGTTCTGGCAGGCCATCGTCGATTTCTTCGACATCCGTTTCCACGATCAACCGGACGCAGTACTGGTCGAGGGCACGCAAATGCCCAGCGCCCAATGGTTTCCCGGCGCCACCCTGAACTTCGCCGAACACCTGATGCGCCGTCGCGACGATGGCGTGGCGGTCATTGCCATCGGCGAAAACGGCCAACGCGAACACCTGACCTGGGCAGAATTGGCCGAGCATGTCGCCGGTTTCCAAAACAGCTTGATCGCCGCTGGCGTCGTCATTGGCGATCGAGTGGCCGCCTGCATGCCGAACACCTGGCAAACCCTGGTGGCCATGCTCGCCACCACCAGCCTGGGGGCAATCTGGTCTTGCTCTTCGCCGGATTTCGGCACCCAAGGGGTGATCGATCGCTTCGGCCAGATCGAACCGAAAGTGCTGCTCACCTGCGCCGGGTACCGCTATGCCGGCAAGGACATCGACCAGACCGCCAAGGTCAATGAAATCCTCGAGCGCTTGCCGTCCTTGCAGCAGTTGATTGTCGTGCCTTACGCCCGGCCGCAAGCGCGCATCGAACACTTCCACACCACGGCCAACGTGACGCTCTGGGATGACTTCTACGACGTGGGCGGCGAGCCGGAATTCGTCCCCGTGCCGTTCGCGCATCCGCTGTACATCCTCTATTCCAGCGGCACCACCGGCGTGCCGAAATGCATCATTCACAGCACCGGCGGCGTGTTGCTGCAACACGTCAAGGAACACGGATTGCATTGCGACCTCGGCCCCGGCGACCGGTTGTTCTACTACACCACCTGCGGCTGGATGATGTGGAACTGGCTGGTCTCGGCGCTGGCCGTGGACAGCACGGTGGTGCTGTACGACGGCTCACCATTTCATCCGGACCCGGAGCGCCTGATCGACCTGATCGACGACGAACGCATCAGTGTCTTCGGCACCAGCCCCAAGTACCTGGCAACCCTGGAAAGCAGCGGCATCAAACCTCGCGAAAGCCATGACCTGAGCAGCCTGAAAACCCTGCTGTGCACCGGCTCCGCGTTATCGCCGCAAAGTTACGACTACGTCTACCGCGATCTCAAGCCTGACCTGTGCCTGGCCTCGATGTCCGGTGGCACCGACATCGTCTCGTGTTTTGTGAACGGTAATCCGTTGCAACCGGTACGCCGTGGCGAGATACAAGGCAAAAGCCTGGGCATGGCGGTGGAAGTCTGGAACGACAATGGCCAGCCGGTAGTCGGCGAAAAAGGTGAGCTGGTGTGTACCCGGCACTTCCCGGCCATCCCCATCGGGTTCTGGAATGACCCTCGGCAGGAAAAGCTCCGCGCTTCGTATTTCAGTCAGTTCCCCGGTGTCTGGGCCCAAGGCGATTACGCAGAACAATTGCCCCACGGCGGGATGATGATCCACGGACGCTCCGACGCTGTGCTCAACCCCGGCGGCGTGCGCATCGGAACCGCGGAAATCTACCGTCAGGTGGAGAAAGTGCCACAGGTCCTGGACAGCGTGGCCATCGGTCAGCAGTGGCAGGATGACGTGCGGGTGGTGCTGTTCGTGCGGTTGCGCGAGGGCGTCGAACTGGACGAAGCGCTGCAACAACAGATTCGCCAGGTCATCCGCGCCAACACCACACCGCGGCATGTGCCGGCGAAGATTGTCGCGGTGACCGATATACCGCGCACTATCAGCGGCAAGGTCGTTGAACTGGCGGTGAGGAATGTGGTGCATGGGCAGAAGGTCAAAAACACTGATGCCTTGGCCAATCCCGAGGCGCTTGAGCAATTCCGAAACCGCCCCGAACTCAACGACTGAACGCCGGGGATCTACTGTGGGAGCGAGCCTGCTCGCGAAAGCGGTGTGTCAGTCGACATCAATACTGACTGACCCGCAGCCATCGCGAGCAGGCTCGCTCCCACATGGGATTTATGTCAGTCCATTAATCCCCATTCACCCGGTGGTGCGGGGGATTGCGGTGACGCCTCGGCGTGCAGCTTCAGCCGTAGACGCAAATTGTTCACTGAATCCGCATACTTCAACGCTTCCTCCTCATTGATCGCCCCCTCGACGACCAATGCGTAAAGCGCTCCGTCGAACGTCTGCATCCCCAGCTCCACAGACTTCTCCATGATCCCCTTGAGTTCGGATAACTCATTGCGCCGGATCAGATCGCCGACGGTTGGCGTGCCAATCATCACTTCCACCGCCGCCCGTCGCTGACCATCCCGGGTGTGCACCAACCGTTGGGACACGAATGCCTTGAGGTTGTTGCCCAGGTCGTGAAGCAGCTGTGTCCGCCGTTCCTCGGGGAAAAAGTTGATGATGCGGTCCAGCGCCTGATGGGCGTTGTGGGCATGCAGGGTGGAAATCACCAGATGACCGGTATCGGCAAACGCCAGTGCATGCTCCATCGTTTCGCGGTCACGGATTTCGCCGATCAGCACCACGTCCGGTGCCTGGCGCAGGGTGTTCTTCAATGCGGCGTGAAAACTGCGGGTATCGACGCCGACCTCGCGCTGGTTGATGATCGATTTCTTGTGCCGATGGATGTATTCGACCGGGTCTTCGATGGTGATGATGTGGCCACTGCTGTGGCGATTGCGGTAGTCGATCAATGCCGCCAGCGAGGTAGACTTGCCCGAGCCGGTAGCGCCGACGAATAGCATCAGTCCTTGTTTGAGCATCACCGTCTCGAGCAGTACCGGCGGTAGTTTTAAGTTTTCGAAACGCGGAATGTCGAGCTTGATGTTGCGCGCCACGATTGACACATCGTTGCGTTGTTTGAAGATATTGACCCGAAAGCGTCCGATGCCGGCCAAGGAAATCGCCAGGTTCATCTCCAGTTCCCGATCGAACTCAAGACGCTGTTCGGCGTCCATGATGGACGCGGCAATGGCCGCGACTTCTCCCGGCTTGAACGGCTGATCAGCCAAGGGTTTAAGCACACCCTCGAAGCGTGCGCTGGGTGGCGCACCGGTGGACAGATAAAGATCGGAGCCATTCTGGCTGGCCAGGAGCCCTAACAGTGCATCGATTTCCATGGCAAAAAGCACCCGCGAAGCATTCAATGAACAAAAATGACCCAAATGGATCAGCCAGCATCTACTGCGGTACAAGGATAGTCGACACCGCCACACCGACTTAAGTGCAGGACATCTTGATGAACGCAACACCGACCGGCAGCGATGCCCAGGCCTTGATTGCCCGACTGGACTGGAGACTCAGCCCACTGGGCGCTGCCAGTACCTGGCCGCAAAGCCTGCGCACCGCCGTGGATATCGTGATTCATTCGCCGATGCCCATGCTGTTGCTGTGGGGGCCGCAGCTCACCCAGATCTACAACGACGGCTTCGCCCTGCTGTCCGGCAGCAAACATCCACATGCTTTCGGACAACCGACACACCTGGTCTGGCCAGAGTTAAAAGACTTTACCGACCCCATTTACAGCGCCGTCCTACAAGGACAGGTACGGACCTACAGCGAACAGCGCTTCACCTTGCAGCGTAATGGCCAGGATTCCGACTTCTGGCTGGACCTGACCTACAGCCCCATCCGCGATGAAAGCGCCCAGGTCGCCGGGATTCTGGTTACCGCCATCGAAACCAACGAGCGCCGACGCATCGCCCTCGAACTCGAGCAGCGTTCGGCTGCCAGCCTCAAGGCCCAGCACGAAACCGAGGAACGCCTGCAACTGGCCCTCGCGGCCACCGACGCCGTGGGCACCTGGGACTGGGACATCAACGAAGACCGTTTCATCGCCGACGCTCACTTCGCCCAGTTACACGGTATCGACCCGCTGCTCGCCAATCAGTTGCCCATCAGCGCCTACCTTCAAGGCGTGCACCCGCAAGACCGCGCCATGGTCGCCCGCAGCATCAAGCACTCCATCACCCACGGCACCGAGTACGCCGAGGAATATCGCCTGCTGCAAGCCGACGGTCAGTTGCGCTGGGTGTTTGCCCGGGGTCGTTGCTACAAGGACCACCATGGACGGCCAATCCGCTTCCTCGGCGCAGCCCTGGACCTGACCGAACGTAAACATACAGAACAAGCCTTGCGGCAAAGTCAGACCGAGCTGCAACTGATCATCAACGCCATGCCGATCCTGATCAGCTACGTGGACAGCGAGGAACGCTTTCGCCTGAACAATGCGGCCTACCTCGACTGGTACGGGCTGACGCCTCAGGAGCTCTTTGGCAAAACCATCCGCGAAGTACTGGGTGAAGAAGCCTATGCCTTGCGCGCCGAATACATCGCACAGGCACTGTCCGGCAAGCCTTGTTGTTTCAGTATCAGCACCCCGCACCGTGACGGCAGCATCCGCCATGCCCTGATGAACTACTTGCCGCGCCACGGCGCGGATGGCGCGGTCAATGGTTTCTATATCTTTGTGATTGACGAAACCGAGCGCAAACAGACCGAAGAAGCCCTGCGCAATCTCAACGAAACCCTTGAGGAACGAGTCG
The DNA here is from genome assembly GCF_900105495.1 of Pseudomonas frederiksbergensis. Taxonomy (NCBI): domain Bacteria; kingdom Pseudomonadati; phylum Pseudomonadota; class Gammaproteobacteria; order Pseudomonadales; family Pseudomonadaceae; genus Pseudomonas; species Pseudomonas frederiksbergensis. The sequence goes on from NZ_FNTF01000002.1 coordinate 4,695,640, forward strand.
CCGCCCGCACTCAACAATTGGCGCAAGCCAACCAGCGACTGCAGAACGAGATGTTCGAACGCGAACGGGCCGAAGAGGCGTTGCGCCATGCCCAGAAGATGGAAGCCCTCGGCCAGCTTACCGGCGGCATCGCCCATGACTTCAACAATATGCTCACCGGAATTATCGGCAGCCTCGACTTGATGCAGCGCTACATCGCCGACGGGCGCGCCGCCGAGGTAGGGCGTTTCAGCGAGGCGGCAGTGTCCTCGGCCAACCGCGCCGCCGCCCTGACCCATCGCCTGCTGGCGTTTTCCCGGCGCCAGTCACTGGACCGCAGGCCGCTGAACGCCAATGATCTGATCCACTCCCTGGAAGACCTGCTCAGTCGGACCACGGGCGATCACATCGAGCTCAAACTGCAACTGGCCGATGACGTCTGGCCGGTCAGCACCGACGTCAGCCAGCTGGAAAACGGCCTGCTCAATCTGGTGATCAACGCCCGGGACGCCATGCCCGACGGCGGCGAGTTGCGGATCGAAACCGCCAACGTGTACCTCGACAGCAGTGACATCAACACCCTGGAACCGGTCAAGGCCGGGGATTATCTGATGATTGCCGTCAGCGACAATGGCACCGGCATGACCCCGTCGGTGCTGGCCAAGGCCTTCGACCCATTCTTCACCACCAAACCCATCGGCCAGGGCACCGGTCTTGGGTTGTCGATGATCTATGGTTTTGCCCAGCAGTCGGGCGGGCATGTCAGCCTGTTCAGCTTGCCGGGTCAGGGCACCAGCGTTCGTCTGTACCTGCCGCGGCTGCACAACGCAGAGCCCGAAAACGTCTTGATGCCGGTCACCAGCGAAGCCCCGGCCGCGATTGCCGGTGAAACCGTGGTGTTGGTGGAGGACGACCCGGCAGTGCGCATGCTGGTGCTCGATCTGCTCAAGGAGTTGGGTTATCACGCCCATGAAGCCGAAGACGCGAAGACCGCCCTGCCCCTGCTGGAATCCGACCTGCGGATCGATTTGCTGGTCACCGATGTCGGGCTTCCGGGCATGAACGGTCGGCAACTGGCAGAGATTGCCCGCCAGCACCGCCCTGAGCTCAAAGTGCTGTTCATGACCGGTTATGCGGAAAAAGCCGCCGAGCGCCAGGGCTTCCTGGAGGAAGGCATGGACATGGTGGCCAAGCCGTTTTCCATTGACCTGATGGCCAACAAGATTCGCGCGATGATCGGCCAACCGGACTGAGTTCAGGCATAATCGCGCGCCTCACGCTGGCACCCACATAGCCACCACCGTTGCAAGGTACTGCGAATGAAAGCTCAAGCCCGCCATATTCTGGTGAAAACCTCGGAAGAAGCCGAACAGCTCAAACAACGCATCGCCAAGGGTGAAGCCTTCGATGTGCTGGCCAAGAAGTATTCCACCTGCCCGTCCGGCAAGCGCGGCGGCGACCTGGGTGAAGTGCGGCCCGGGCAGATGGTCGGGGTTATCGATGCGGTGATTTTCAAAAAACCATTGCGGGTGGTGCATGGCCCGATCAAGAGCAAGTTTGGCTATCACCTGGTGCAGGTGTTTTACCGGGATTGATCGGTTGGCTGAGGGCCCTGTGGCGAGGGGGCTTGCCCCCTCGCCACAGAATCCCCTCGCCACAGGGATTGCATTTCAGTTTTTCGGAATAAGTGCTCCCGGCACCTGAATCACCCGACTCGCCAACCGATGCCCTGCTTCAGCCGCCTCAACCGGGCTGCCTCCTTTCAGGCGACTGGCCAGATACGCTGCGCTGAACGAATCCCCCGCCGCCGTGGTGTCCACCACTCGCTCGACCACCTGCGCCGGCACTTCAAACGACTCGCCATCACAACGAATCAAACACGCCTCGGCACCACGCTTGAGTACCACTTCAGGCGTGCCAATCTGCTCGTATGCGGCAAACACCGCCTCACAATCGGAAAAATCAAACAGCGCCTGCTCGTCATCAACGGTCAGCAACGCCAGGTCAACATACGGCAGAACGCTGCGATAGGCCGCCCGTGCCTCCTCGATCGATGCCCACAAACGTGGTCGGTAGTTGTTGTCGAACACGATCCGCGCATCCCGCTGCCGGGCTTCGACCAGGGTTTCGAACAACTTCTCCCGACCTTGCGCACCGAGTACCGCCAGGGTGATGCCGCTGAAATACAGCACATCGTAATCCGGCAGTGCCGCCAGGATCGGCGCGGCAGCCGGGGTGGTGAAACAGTCGCGGACGGCCGCCTCGTTGCGCCAGTAAAGAAAACGCCGCTCGCCGGCAGCGTCAGTCTGGATGCAATACAAACCGGGCAAGCGGCCGGGCAAGCGCTGGACCATATCAAGCCCGATGTTTTCATCAGCCCAGCTCTGGCACATGGCATCGCTGAAACTGTCGTCACCCAGGGCGGTGACGTAATCCACCATGCCGCCCTCGCCCAACTCCCGGGACAGGTAAACCGCCGTGTTCAAGGTATCGCCACCGAAACTCTGTTGCAGACTGCCGTCGGCGCGTTGCTGCAACTCGATCATGCACTCGCCGATCAGGGCGATACGCGGGGTGTTGGGGCCGAGGGTGCTGATGGTGTTCATTGTTTTTGTAGTCTCTGGTGTTTCTGTGTTGTCTGGCCGGCCGTCATCGCGAGCAGGCTCACTCCCACAGGATTTGTGGACACTGAAGATCCAATGTGGGAGCGAGCCTGCTCGCGATGGCCGCGCCGCGATCTGGAGCCTTAGAAACAGGTTTCCATGGTTTCGATGACATTCAGCTGCTCATCCACCAGACACCCGATACGCCACTTGTCGAACGTCAGGCACGGGTGCGAAGTGCCAAAGGAAATAATGTCCCCCACCCGCAACTCAACCCCCGGCGCCACGGTCATGAACGCATGCTGGTCCATCACTGCTGTCACCTTGCAGGCGCTGACGTCGTCGCCCGTCGCCGGCACCACGCCCGCCTTGTAACGCAACAGCGGCACCGGTAACCCAGCGTCGTAGGCCACGTCGCGTTTACCCAGGGCGATCACCGCAAAGCCCGGTTCCGGCAACGACTGCACATGCGCCCAGACTTCCATCGCCGGGCGCAGGCCTTCGTGCAGGTCGCTGCGGCGGTCGAGTACGCAGCATTGCGCTTCTTTGTAGATGCCATGGTCGTGAGCCACGTAGCTGCCGGGACGCAGCACACTGAGGAAACGCCCGCCAGCGTTCTGCGCTTCGAAGGATTCAGCGATCAGGTCATACCAGGCCGAACCCGATGCCGTGATGATCGGCTTGGGAATGGCGAACGCGCCGCTGTCCTGCAACTGCACGGCCAGACGCACCAAAGAATCAGCGAATGCACGAATACCACTCACCGCGTGATCGCCGTGAATCACCCCTTCGTAACCTTCGATCCCGGTCAGTGCCAGGGCAGGTTGTGCAGCAATGGCGTTGGCCAGCGCGACCACTTCGTCTTCCGTGCGGCAACCACAACGACCGCCGACCACGCCGTACTCGATCATCACGTTCAAGCGCACACCGCGGGAGGCGAAATACGCGCCCAGGTCAGCGACGTTGTCCGGGTGATCGACCATGCAATAGAAATCGAAGGCAGGGTCTGTCAGCAGATCAGCGATCAGTGCCATGTTCGGCGTACCGACCAGTTGGTTGGCCATCAGCACCCGATGCACGCCGTGGGCGTAAGCCGCACGAGTCTGGGTGGCACTGGCCAGGGTGATGCCCCAGGCACCGGCATCCAGTTGGCGGCGAAACAGCGCCGGGGTCATGCTGGTTTTACCGTGGGGGGCGAGTTCGGCGCCGCTGTTGCTGACAAAGTCCTGCATCCAGCGAATGTTGTGTTCCAACGCGTCGCGGTGCAGCACCAGCGCAGGCAGGCTGACATCGCGCACCAGATTGGCGCCTGTGTGGGCAAAGCCCTTTTCCACGGTGGCAGTATTTTTCACAGAAAACATACTCGAACTCCTCACATTCGCGGCCGCAGGGCAGCCGCTGTTATTCGTTGATGCGACGGGCCAGGCTGTTGGCACTGTCGATCAGCACCCGGCGGTAGTCGTTGTAGTTGTTCTTGGCATCAGCCCGTGGGGCGACGATGCACAGGGTCGCAATGGCCACGCCGTTCGGGTCTTTGACCGGGGCGGCGAAGCAATGGGTAAAGGTGTCCGCGACGCTATCGAAAGAGAAGAAGCCATCGATAGCGGCTTGACGGATTTCACCGAGAAACTGCTCCAACGGCAGACGCTCGCCGTTAGGCAAGATGAAGTCGTCGTGATCAATCAGGTCGACGATTTCCTGGTCGCTCAAGTGCGCCAGCAGCAGGCGCCCGGAAGCGGTCCAGGGGATCGGCGCGTTCTCGCCGATGTCCGAGGAAATGCGGAAATGCCGCTCGCCCTCTTTCATCAAGGCCACGGTGTATTTGCGCCCGTTGAGCAGGCACATCTGCGCGGTTTCGCGGGTCTGGCTGACGATCTCCTGCAAGGCGTGATCGGCCTCGCGGGTCAGGTCGAAATGGCGTAAATGTGCCTGTCCGAGGAAGTACAGCTGACGGCCGAGGTAGACGTGACCGTCCTTGCCCACGGCCTCCAGAATCCGTCGCTCCAGCAGGGAAGCAACCAATTCGTAGACAGTGGATTTCGGGCTGCCGATGCCGCTGGCGATTTCGTTCGGGCGCAGGGGCTTGCCGACTTCCTTGAGGAAATCGAGGATATCGAACGCCCGGTCCAGACCGCGAGCCCGGCGCTTGATGGTGTCTTCGGTCATTTCATTGGTTCCCATAAAAGTGCCGGGAGTTTAACCAGAGTGCAGCGACGACCGTTAGGCCGTCTTCGCGGGCAAGCCACGCTCCCACATTAGATTGCATTCCCCTGTGGGAGCGTGGCTTGCCCGCGATGGCGCGACTCGGTTCAGGCCTTTTTCTTGTACGCGATGCAATCGATCTCGACCTTGCAATCGACCATCATGTTCGCCTGCACACAGGCTCGGGCCGGTGCGTGTTCGCTTTTGAAGTATTCGGAGAACACCTTATTGAAACTCCAGAAATCCCGCGGGTCTTCCAGCCACACACCGGTGCGCACTACGTCTTCGAGGCCGTAACCTGCCTCTTCGAGAATCGCGATCAGGTTCTTCATGGTCTGGTGAGTCTGTTCGACGATGCCACCCACAATGATTTCGCCATCCAGCGCCGGTACTTGCCCGGACACATGCAGCCAGCCATCGGCTTCAACGGCGCGGGCGAAAGGTCGGGGCTGGCCGCCACCGGCGGTGCTGCCGGTGCCGTAACGAGTAATGCTCATGAGTGTTTCTCCTGGTTGAAAAGTGAAAATGCTTTTGAAAAAAATCAGAACCGCGTGTTCTTGAGAAACTCCGCCAGACGCGGTGATTGCGGGCGTTCGAACAGTTCCTTGGGTGGCCCCTGCTCTTCGATCCGCCCCTGATTCATGAAAACGATCTTGTCCGAAACCTCGAAAGCGAAGCGCATTTCGTGGGTCACCAACAGCATGGTCATGCCGTCCTCGGCCAGGCCTTTGATCACGCTCAGCACTTCGCCCACCAGTTCCGGGTCGAGGGCCGAAGTGACTTCGTCGAACAGCATCAAACTCGGGTTCATCGCAATCGCCCGGGCAATCGCCACACGCTGCTGCTGACCACCGGACAACTGACCGGGATAGTGATCGCGGCGTTCCAGCAAGCCGACCCGCTCCAGCCATTTTTCCGCCAGGGCCACCGCTTCATCCTTGTGCAGCTTTTTGACCTTGAGCAAACCGAGGGTGACGTTCTGCAACGCCGTGAGGTGCGGAAACAGGTTGAATTGCTGGAACGCCATGCCGGTCATGGCCCGATGCCGCGCGATGACTTTTTCCGCGTGACGCACGCGCTTGCCGTTGACCTCGTCATAACCGATGGACTCGCCATCAAGCATGATCTGCCCGCCCTGGAACTCTTCGAGCATGTTCACGCAACGCAGCAGCGTGGTCTTGCCCGAGCCACTGGAACCGATCAGCGTGACGACGTTGCCGCGCTGCATGCTCAGGTCAACGCCCTTGAGCACTTCGAGCTCGCCGTACTTTTTGTGCAACCCGCGAATGTCCAGCAGGGGCTGATCGTTGTGAGCGTTATTAGATGGAGTCATGGCAAGGCCACCCGCTTTTCAATGTGCCGGCCGAGTAATTCGATGGCGTAGTTGATGACGAAAAACAGCAATCCGGCGAACAGGTAAAACTCGAGGGTCATGAAGGTCCGGGCGATGATCTGTTGCGTGCTGAGTAGCAATTCAGCAACCCCGATCACCGACAGCAGCGTCGAAGCCTTGACGATCTCGGTGGACGAGTTGACCCAGGTCGGCAAGATTTGCCGCAACGCCTGAGGCAGCAACACGTAGCCCAAAGACTGAAAGAACGTCAGGCCGATGGCCTTGCTCGCTTCCATCTGACCACTGGGCAGCGCTTGCAACGCGCCGCGCACAATCTCGGCGACGTGGGAGCCGCAGAACAGCGTCAGCCCCAACGCGCCCGCCTGAAAGGCACCGATCTGCCAGCCCAGCGCCGGCGCCATGTAAAAGCAGGCGAGCACCAATACAAACACCGGCGTGCCGCGAATGATGTCGACGTAAAACCGAAACGGCGCGCGCATCCAGAATTTGCCGTAGGTCAGCACCAGGCCGGCGACGATGCCGACCATCGTGCCCAGCAGAATCGCCAGGGCCGAGACCTGCACACTGGTCAAAAAGCCTTGCCACAACACTTCCCGGGCAACCCATAACTCATGCAACCAACTGGGGGATTCGTACATGTGGGCCTCCTATCGGCGAATCGCCAGACGCTGTTCGAGGTAGCGCAGCATCATGGCAATGAGGTAACAGGCCGCCACATAGAGCGCGGTGGTCACCAGCCAGGTTTCAATCACCCGGTAGCTCTCGACATTGATCTTGCGTGCGTAATAGGTCAGTTCCGGCACGGCAATCGCCGCGGCCAGCGAAGTGTCCTTGAACAGCGAAATGAAGTTGTTCGACAAGGCCGGCAGCACATTGCGCAGCATCACCGGCACGGTGATGTACGCCTTGACCTGCCACTCGCCCAGACCGATCGCCAACCCGGCTTCGCGCAGGCCTTTGGGAATGCTCAACAGCCCAGCGCGGAACACTTCGGTCAGGTAGGCCCCGGCATACAGCGACAGGGTGATGATGAACGACGGGATCTTGTCCAGACGAATGCCCAGACTGGGCAAGGCGAAGTAGATCAACAGAATCAACACCAGAATCGGCGTGTTCCGGATCACCGTCACATACACCGACGCCAGCACCCGCAATGCGCGGTGCTTTGACAGCAAAGCAAACGCCATCATCAGGCCGATCACGCAACCGATGGCGATCGACACCAGCGCCAGCTCAAGGCCCAGACCGAGCCCCGCCAGCAAGGTGTCGAAATCGCGCCACACGGCGGCAAAATTCAACTGATAGTTCATGGTCAGCAATACCTTGAGCGGGGCGATACATCACCGTCCCGCTCTCACAGGATCATTTGAATTCGACAGGGAAACCGATCGTAGGTGTTGGAAGGTCTACACCGAACCACTGTTTGAACGACGCGGCATACGTCGGGAACTCAACGCCTGTCATGCCTTCATGCAGGACGGTATTGACGAAGTTCAGCCAGTCCTGGTCGCCGCGCTTGACCGCGCAGGCGTAGGTTTGCGGGCTCCAGGCATACGCCGGGCTGCGATAGCGCCCCTGGTTCTGCACCATCAGGTATTTCACCGACGACTGATCGGTCGCAGCGGCGTCGGCACGGCCGGAGTTCACCGCCTGATACATCAGGTCCACGCTGTCGTACTGATCGACCTTGGCCTTGGGCAAGGCCTGATGCACCAGTTCTTCGGCGTACACGTTCTGCAACACCGCCACGGTCACACTGTCGCCGGCGGCTTTCAGGTCTTCGATTTCCTTGTACTTGCTGTTGGCCGGCAACAGCAGGCCGACGCCTTCGCGGTAGTACGGCAGCGTGAACGCCACTTGCTGGGCGCGGCTGGCGGTGACGGTAATGAACTGACAGCTCATGTCGACCTTGTCGGTCAGCAGGTTGGGAATTCGCGCATCGGACGACTGCACCACGAACTCGACTTTGCTCGGATCGTTGAACAACCCCTTGGCCACCATCCGCGCGATATCGATATCAAAACCCTGCAACTTGCCATCCGCTCCCTGGAAGTGCCACGGCGCATTGGTACTGCCCGTGCCCACAATCAGTTTCCCGCGGGCCAGCACGTTATCGAGCTTGCTGTCCGCCGCCTGGGCCACGCCCATGACAGCAGCCGAAGCCGCGAAAACAAAAACACACGCTTTAAACAAGGAAGGTCGGCGATGCATGGCAAGCACTCCAGGGTGATGTTTATTCCGCTATACCGGATGTTGGTATGTAACAACGGAATAGACAGCAGAAAGTGTGCCACAGGATCGGCAGAAAATCCTGGGTTATGGAAAATCCAGTTGATTCAGTTGGTTAGAAAAAACGGCTTGGACTATCTCGCACGACTCCTGGCAATGCGTTCGCTACCGAACGCAACCCATTGGGAAGTAACGCCACATTCAGGTGCATCTGTGTGCTGGATACAGACGCCGCGAGGCTCTTTGCTGCAAGTGACCGCTCATCGGATATACGGCCTTACCTGTCAGAAGTGACAGTTGTGGAATGCCTATTCGAATTGCCTAATTACTCAGCACCTCAATGCGGTGCCCCCCCTAAAAACGAACGATTCCGAAAAGGATTTTTGCAATGGCTAATTTGATTAAGAACGGTGACTTTTCTCAGCAAGGCAATGAGTGGACGGCGACCAATTCAGATAACGTGCGCTATGTAACGGGTCATTGCATTATCGGTTACCCGGATTCAATCAGTCAGGACGTCCTCACCGGTCCCGGCGCCGGCGGACAGTTCATGCTGTCCGCAAGAATGAAAACGCTCCCCAGCTCTGCTGCCCGGATTCAAGTGCAGCCACTTCCCACAGGCGAGCCGGTTTACCTTGACCTCCATGGCAATCAAGACTGGACAGTATTATCCAAAAAATTCGAGGTCCAGATCTCAACGATCAAGTTCAAAGTCACACTGGAAGCTAATGATGGTGATTCCGGCACTTTGGGCTCTTATTTCGGCGATGTGACGTTATCGAAGCTTCTCTAGTACACCGCGGAGGCCTGACACGTGAGTTATCGCATGGCGAGGACTCGCGTTATGTTTCGCCTGAACACGCCGCCGATGTATCCCAAGAGGAAGGTGTTTTTTAATGAACTCGACAGCCCCCCACTCAACGCTGGCCCCGGTCTATCGCAAGGCCTTGAAAACCTGGCGCCCAGTGATCCTGTACTTCGGCAGTGAACACTGTCCCGCCTGCGAAATGGCCGGACCGGTGTTTCGCCAGATTGCCGAGCCGTATCGGCATCACGCGCAGATCTACATGCTGACCACCAGCGAGTCCCCCGGCACCCGGACGTCACCGGCACACCCACCGTGCTGTTTTACAAGGAGGGAAAGCTGCTGAAGAAGCTCAAGGGAATCGGCACCGAGCAAACCCTGCAAGAAGACTTCGCCAGGCACATTGGCAAGGTCAAACCCAGATACGTAGCTCGCAAACCGAGCCATGACCTGGCCTGGTTGCATCAAACTCTGCGGACTTTGTGCACCGTACCTCGGGCACGTCTGGTGGGCAGGGCTTGAGTTGTCTGTCGCCGGATTGAGCGCTTTCGCGAGCAAGCCCGCGAAAGCCCCTCAAATCCGGCGAGAATTACCCGTCGATACGCGCCAGCAACACACGTGTGACCCGCCGCTCTTCAATCGCCACCACGGTCATCCGCCAGCCTTCCCACTCATGGCTGTCACCGATCATCGGCAGGCGATCCAGCAAGCTCACCACCAGCCCGGCCAGAGTCTGATAGTCGTCGGTGGGTTCTGCCGCAAATCCGGTCCGCTGTCGCACGCGCGCCAGGTTCAACGCGCCGCTGACCATGAATCCACCCTTCTGCTCGACCACATCCGGGCCCTCGATTTCGCTGGCGTCAGGTAACTCGCCGGCAATCGATTCGAGAATGTCGGTCATGGTCAACACACCGACGAAGTCACCGAATTCATTGACCACAAACGCAATGTGCGTCGAGGCTTTGCGCATCTGCTCCAGGGCATTGAGGATCGAGTAACTGTCCAGCAAGTTGATGGTCTTGCGCGCTAACTGCTCAAGACCGGGCGAGTGGCCGGCCAGGTGCTCCTTGAGCAATTCCTTCTTGTGCACGAAGCCCAGCGGCTCATCCACGGCGCCATCGCGAATCAGTGGCAGGCGTGAATAGGACGAATGCATCAGGCGCGTGCGAATGGCCTCGGCATTGTCGGACAGGTCGATGTAGTCGACGTCAGCGCGCACGGTCATCAAGGTGCGGATCGGCCGCTCGGCGAGTTGCAGCACACCGCTGATCATCACTCGCTCACGACGATCGAACAGTTCTGCGCTCGGCGCTTCACCGTTGTCCAGCATGTCGGCAATCTCCTCGCCGACCTCCTCCGCCGCCAGCTTGCGGCCACCGAGCAAACGCAGCACGGCGTGGGCCGTGCGCTCACGCATCGGTCGCAGGCCCTGCAAGGATTTCTTGCGGCGAGCCCGGGCGATCTGGTTGAAGACCTCGATCAGGATCGAGAAGCCGATGGCCGCGTACAGGTAACCCTTCGGTATATGGAACCCCAGGCCTTCAGCGGTCAGCGCAAAACCGATCATCATCAGGAAGCCCAGACACAGCATGATCACCGTCGGGTGTTCGTTGACGAAACGGGTCAGCGGCTTGCTGGCGACGATCATCAGGCCGATGGAAATAATCACGGCGATCATCATCACCGCCAGCTCATCAACCATGCCCACAGCGGTAATCACCGCGTCCAGAGAGAACACCGCATCGAGCACCACGATCTGCGCCACGATCGGCCAGAACAGCGCATAACCGGCGTTGGACGAGCGTTGGCCGATATGGCCTTCGAGCCGCTCGTGCAATTCCATGGTGGCTTTGAACAACAGGAACACCCCACCGAACAGCATGATCAGGTCGCGGCCCGAGAAGCTCTTGTCGAACACCTCGAACAGCGGCTGAGTCAGCGTCACCAGCCAGGAAATACTCGCCAGCAGGCCCAGGCGCATCAGCAACGCCAGGGACAAACCGATGATCCGCGCACGGTCGCGCTGCTCGGGCGGCAGTTTGTCGGCGAGGATGGCGATAAACACCAGGTTGTCGATGCCCAGCACCAGCTCCAGCACAATCAACGTCAACAGGCCCAGCCACGCGGTGGGGTCAGCTATCCATTCCATAAAAACGTCTCGATCTCTTCAGTGAATTCAGAATGCCGGGCACGGCAAGGCGCGGCGCGGAGGCCGTGGAACTGCAATGTCAAAGGTCTTCAGAAGTCGAAAGACTGGGTGTTTCGCGTGCATCAAGACCGCGCAGTCGCGCGAGGAGAAAGGATAACCGGGAGGCTCCAAGAGGGTGTTCATGCAGGTCCTGAAAGGAAAAAGGCCTTGGAGCGTACAGGCGAAAGCGACATTTCCTACAGCTGGAAATCATTACAAAATCTGTAATCAGCGATTTTTGACCTGTTCGATATACCTCGCCACTGCCGGTGATTTTTCGAACCGCCGATAAATCAACGACAACCACGAGCTCGCCTCGCAACCCTTGATTGCCCGGTACAACACCCCGGGCAAACCCACATGCCCCACCACTGATTCGGGCACCACCGCAACGCCCTGCCCCAACGACACCAACGCAATCACCGCCACCAGCCCGCCCGGTTGCGCCCCCAGTTTCGGTGCAAATCCGCCCTCGGCGGCGACTTGCAAGGTGCCGCTGATTTGCTCCGGCAGGATGAACGTCTCGTTCTGCAAATGTTCCGGGCCAATCTCTGGCAGTCGGCACAGCCAGGACTCGGCCGGCAGCGCCAGCACAAAGCCTTCTGCGTCCAGGCGAATGGCTTCCAGGCCCTCTGGCAAGGTCATGGGTGAGCGGACATAGCCAATATCGAAACGCCCCTCGAGCACCATCATCGGCAATGAAGCCATGGGACTTTCCCGCACGTTCAGGCTGACGTCAGGACACTCGCGGCCGAAAGCTTGCACCTGTTTCTGCAGCACGCCCGAATACACCGCCGACGCCACGTAACCCAGTTCGATATGGCCAATATCCCCGCGCCCGGCGCGCTGGGCGTTGTACTGAGCGTATTCGAATTGCCGCACCGTCGCCTCGGCCTCGATCAGCAGCGCGGCGCCGGCCTCGGTCAGGCTGACTTCACGTGTCTGGCGCACGAACAATCGCGTGCCGAGTTCGTTCTCCATGTCCTGGATCTGTCGAGTCAAAGTCGGCGGTGCGATACCGAGTTGTTCAGCGGCGCGGGTGAAGTTGCCTTGCCGGGCAACGGCCAGAAAATAGCGGAAATGCCGTATATCCATCGGTGCGTTAGCTCAAAGGTAATGAAGTGACAAGGCACGCCTAACAAGGGGAACGCCAACAGACGATAAGCTGCACAGACTTCCACAGTAGAGAAACGCTGCCATGCCCGTCAAACCCAAGGTGAGCCCGCGCCTGACATTACTCACAGCCTCAGGCGTTTGCTCGCTGATCGTTCTCGACACCAACATCGTCGCCGTCACCCTGCCTGCGATCGCCCGCGACCTGGGCGCAAACTTCGCCGACATCGAATGGGTGGTCAGCGCTTACATGCTGGCCTTCGCGGCCCTTTTGTTGCCGGCTGGCAGCATCGCCGACCGCTTTGGTCGGCAGAAAACCCTGCTCTGCGGGTTGGCCATCTTCATTCTCGCGTCCATTGGTTGCGGTGCCGCGCCCAACGCGCTGTTCCTCGACATCGCCCGGGCGATCAAGGGTGTCGGCGCGGCCTTGCTGCTGACCTCGGCCCTCGCCTCCATCGGCCACACCTTTCACGACGAAGTGGAACGGGCCAGGGCCTGGGCATTCTGGGGCGCATGCATGGGAGTGGCGATGACCGCTGCGCCGACAGTCGGCGGGCTGATCACCGAATACCTGGGCTGGCGCTGGATTTTTTACCTTAACCTGCCCGTCGGATTGTTCCTGATGGTGATGGTCTGGCGCGCCGTGCCAGAGTCCCGCGACACTCAGTCCGCACGCCTCGATCCCTGGGGCAGCCTGGCGTTCAGTGCCAGTTTGCTGTGCCTGATCTGGGGGCTGATCGAGGCAAACCGGATTGGCTGGAGCAACCCGCTGACCTACGCTCGGCTGATCGGCGGCGCCTTGTTGCTGGGGCTGTTCGTGGTGATTGAACGGATGCAGCGGCGGCCGATGGTCGACCTGCAACTGTTCAAGCATCCGCGTTTCATCGGCGCGCTATTGGGCATGTTTGCCTACGCCGGTTGCGCCCAGGTGATGATGACCCTGCTGCCGTTCTACCTGCAAAACGGCCTGGGCTTCTCGGCCATCGCTTCAGGGTTGGGGATGTTGCCGTTTGCCCTGACGATGTTGATTTGCCCGCGCATCGGTATACGTCTTGCGCGTCGATTTGCCCCCGCCACGTTGATGGCCACCGGTTTGACCCTGGTCGGCAGCGGCAATCTGCTCAGTGCCTGGGCGGTCAGTAGTGGCGGCTACCTGCCCTTCGCCCTGGCGATTGCCGTGACGGGTGCCGGTGCAGGGCTGCTCAATGGCGATACGCAGAAGAACATCATGGCCTGCGTGCCACGGGAGCGTACCGGCATGGCGTCAGGCATGAGCACCACCATGCGTTTCAGCGCAATCGTGCTGGCCATTGGCGTGTTCGGCGCATTGCTGTCCAGTCACACCGAACTATTGCTGCGTACGAGCCTGACCGCACAAGGTGCGCAATGGCTCGGCCAAACCCAGGACATCGCCTCGCGGGTGGTGGCCGGTGACATGACGGCGGCGATGGGCCTGTTGCCGGAAACCGCGCGCACGGTGGTCGAACCTTTGGCCCGGCAAGCCTTCGTCGGCGGCTTCAGTCTGTTGCTGTGGGTCGCGGGGTTGTTGGCATTGCTGGGTGCGCTGGTGGTGGGCACGCTGATGCGCAATCCCATTCCCACCCACTCAACTGCGCCAATTCACCAATCTTCATCCCGGTCTCATTTGCGCGCTTGACATTAAAGTTAACTTTAAGCTTAGCCTCTGCTCATCACTGATGAGGAGTCAACTATGTCGCCCTTCCAAACGTTGAATTTGCCCAACGGCCAGACCATCGGCAACCGCATCGCCAAAGCCGCGATGGAAGAGAACCTTGCCGACCGCGGGCAGGCACCGGCGGAGGCCTTGTTCCGGCTGTATCAGGCGTGGGCCGAAGGCGAAGCCGGCCTGTTGCTGACCGGCAACGTGATGATCGACCGCCGCGCCATGACCGGCCCCGGTGGCGTGGTGCTCGAAGATGAGCGGCACCTGGAACGCTTTCGCCAATGGGCCACTATTGGTCGGGCCGGTGGCGCGCAGTTCTGGATGCAGCTCAATCATCCTGGCCGTCAGACCATGGCCAACCTCGGCCAGCAAGCGTGGGCGCCATCCGCAGTGGCACTGGATCTGGGTGGGTTCTCGAAGATGTTTGCCGAGCCCAAGCCCATGAGCGAGCACGACATCGAAGAGGTCATCCAACGCTTCGCCACCAGCGCTGCCCTGGCGGAAAAGGCCGGGTTCACCGGGGTGCAGGTTCATGCCGCACACGGTTATCTGATCAGCCAGTTCCTCTCGCCCTTGACCAACCGCCGAACCGATCGCTGGGGTGGTTCCCTGGAAAATCGCGCGCGTTTGTTGTTGGCGGTGGTCAGCGCCGTGCGCAAGTCTGTATCGCCGCAGTTTTGCGTGGCGGTGAAGCTCAATTCCGCGGATTTCCAGCGCGGCGGTTTCGACGCAGACGATGCCCGGCAGGTGATCCAGTGGCTCAACGATCAATCGATCGATCTGCTGGAACTTTCCGGCGGCAGCTACGAAGCACCGGCCATGCAAGGCGAGGCCCGGGATGGTCGGACCCTGGCGCGTGAGGCGTACTTTCTGGAGATGGCCGGGGAATTGGTCCGGGTGGCGAATATGCCGGTGATGGTGACCGGCGGGATTCGACGCCTGGCGATCGTCGAACAGGTGCTCGACAGCGGCATCGCCATGGCCGGAATCGGCACAGCGCTGGCGATTGAACCGCAACTGGTCAAACGCTGGCGCGAAGGTCAGAACAGCCACCCGCAACTGCCGCCGATTCGCTGGAAGCGCAAACCCCTGGCAGCCCTGGCGAGCATGGCCGTCGTGAAATTCCAGCTCGATCGCCTGAGCCGTGGACGCAAGACCCGCCCTGATGTTTCGGCGCTATGGGCGTTGATTCTCGACCGCGTGTACATCGCCCGGCGGACTCGCCAGTACCGGCAGGCGATGGAAATGAAGTAATCCAATGTAGGAGCGAGCCTGCTCGCGATAGCGCCCCATCAGTCAAAAATTGATATCGCCTGACACACCGCTATCGCGAGCAGGCTCACTCCCACAAGGGCGGCGTTTGCGCTGCGAGTGTGTTTACCGTCCGGAAAAACGCAATCGGGACAGCTGACGCAAGTCCCCGTCGAGGTAATAGTCATCGGTCCAGCTGTCATCCGCCGCCAACGGATGGACCTGCTTGAGCGCGAGTTTTCTGGCGAAGTAGCGAAAGCGGTAATGCTCGTAGAACCGCAGCAGTTCCAGGCCATAACGGTCTGCCAGGTCGGTATCACCGCGAATGATCAGGTAGTTCTCGTCATTGCCATTGCTGGCCGCGGCACTGAGGTTATGGCTGCCGCTGATGATCGTCGGCGCATCGCTGGTGAAGTCCGTGACCACGGCTTTGGTGTGCACCAGCAGGTTGCCCTTCTGGCCTTTCATGTTCTCTCGAAGCCAGCCTTCCAGCCCGGTGTTGAGCAGCGCGGTGGCGGCGAATTCGGCGCTGCGGTCGGCGTGGAAACCGGTGATGCGGCTGGCGGTGTTTTGCAGGCCGTAACGCAAAATGTCGTCGTGGGGCAAGCCGAGCAAAGCGTTCAGGATGTCGTCGGGCAAGGCGAACGCGGTGACGAACAGCACGTCTTTTTTTGCAGCGTTGATGATCTCGACAAACGCTTGCAGGTCCCCTTTGCCCGAGCGGGGTGAGAAACCGGTGAACATCGGCTGCAGCGAATCCATCGGGTTGTTTTGCGTAAGCCAGTTTCGGGTGGCACCGACATCCGCAGGGTTAGCCCAGACCTGCTCGAAGGTGTGCAGATAGCGGGTGCTGACGCGTGTGTCGTCCAGCACATGCACCACGTTGGCCTGGCGGTAAACGCCGTTGGGCGTGAAGTTGGTGCTGCCGCAAAGCACCGCTTCGGGCTGACGCTGTCCCGCAGCGTCGAGCCGGCTCAGTACCATGAACTTGTTGTGGAAGATGTTATGGGTGACCCGTCCGCGTTTGTTCTCTGCCGGGATTTTTTCCAGGCTGGCCTCGTTCATGGCGGTGTCTTCATCGCCCGGCTGGGCGTGATACAAGACTCGAACGTTCACCCCACGTTCAAACGCGGCATTGACCGCATCGACGATGGCCTGCAATTCATACTCGTAGATGGCAATGTCCAGCGCCCACTGGCCATCCACCGCACGCTCGATAAACCCCAGCAAACGCCCGAGCAAACCGTTTTCCAGCCATTGCCGCGGGGCATCCGGCCAGGCTTCGATGGGCAGGTTCTTGTTGGCGCTGATCAGCGCGTCGAGCTCGGGAAACTTGCGCTGGAACGCCTGGCTGGCCGCCACTGCGCGATTGAAGATGACACTTTGGTTGTTCGGTTGACCATTGTCGGAGGTGACCGTCACTTCCAGAAATTCACCCAGTTGCGGCGCATCAACGCTGCCATAGGCCAGGTGGATTCGGTAATGGATCGTCATCCCCGGATTGACCGCGTAATCGGCCCAGCGAAATTTCTGTAATGGCGCGATATCGCTGGGGGTGGCGTGAAACTGGGGAAAGGTATGCGCCTTGCCGGGGAAGGTCAGGCTGTTGAACAGGAACAGCCAGGGTTTGGCGCCTTGCTGCTTTTCGATGGCGAACCCCAAGAGGCCTTTGCGCCGGTGTTCGGCCAGGTCCATGGCCAACAGCACGCCATTGGTGCCGGCGTAGGCTTTGACACGAAAATCGTCCTGAAGGTTGGCGGCTAGAACGCGCATGACTCACTCCTGTGAAGATCTTTTCGGATCACTCCATATCATCGATATGTCGATATTCGGCCTGTAACTCGGCAGCCATCACCTTAGCCCGCCCAAGCCGGATCGGCCCGCGTTCGATGTCGATCAGCAGCCCCTGACAATCAAGCGCCGGCAACATCGACCAGTCCTTCAACCGGCCATCGGTCACCAGCAACAAGCGCTGCCGTTCCGCCGGAAAACGTTTCTGCCTGACCGCCAGCCAGCGCCCCGCCTCACCCAGCGCCGCCAGCAACGGCGTACCCCCGCCGGCTCCCAGCCCATCTAACCAATTGCGCAAACCCGCGGAAGCTTTCAACCCTTGCACTTGCCATTTCGGCACATGTCCACTGGCCGTGAGCAACGCCAGACGTACACGCTGCCGATAGGCATCGTCGAACAATTGCGCGAGCAAGCCCTTGGCATCGCTCAACGCCTGATGGCGGCGAGTTGAAGCCGAGGCATCAACGATCACCAGCCACAGTTCGTGGGGCGAGCGAGTGCGCAGGTGAAACAAGACATCGTCGCGTTGACGCGGACGACCGTTCAGCAAGGTGCCGGGCCAATTGATCGAGCCGCTGCGCGCTGCGTGACGTTTACCCTGTTTGCCGTTGTCCAGCCGTCCGGCCCGGGGTCTGGCATTCGCCCCCGCGTCAGATCGAGGGCGAATGCCTAGGGCTTTTTTGGCCAGCTCGGCACGTCACGTCGGGCACCCACCGGGAGCGCCTGAGCGGGCATTTCACCCCATTGGCCCTGGCCTTCGCTCGGGTTGGAATGTTGCGTAGAGGGCGGCTGATTTTGTTGCGGCGCCGGTGGCGATGACTCGCGACGGCGATGGCGCAAGGCAAACTCGGCAACGGCGTCGATGTCTTCCTCGGCGATGGCACTCGCCCCGCGCCACGCGGCGTGGGCCCGTGCCGCGCGCAACCAGACCAGGTCGGCGCGCAAGCCGTCGACCCCGGCGGCAAAGCAGCGCTCGGTAATCTGCGCCAGCGCAAGATCGTCGAGCGGGATGCTGGCCAGCGTGCTGCGTGCTTTCTGGCAACGTTCGCGCAGCGACTGCTGTTGGCGTTCCCATTCGGCGCAGAAGCTGTGGGGATCGCTGTCGAAATCCAGCCGCCGCCGGATGATCTGGCCGCGCTCGACCGGTGCTGTGTGACCGCTGAGGGCGACGTTCAGGCCAAAACGATCGAGCAGTTGCGGACGCAGCTCACCCTCTTCCGGGTTCATGGTGCCGATCAGCACGAACTTCGCCGAATGCCGATGGGAAATGCCGTCGCGCTCGATCAGGTTGGTGCCGCTGGCGGCCACGTCCAGCAGCAGGTCCACCAGGTGATCGGGCAATAAATTGACCTCATCAACATAGAGCACGCCGCCGTCGGCCTTGGCCAGTACACCGGGGGAAAACTGTGCACGACCCTCGCTCAGGGCGGCGTCCAGGTCGAGGGTGCCGACCAGTCGTTCTTCGGTGGCGCCAAGCGGCAAGGTGACGAATTGGCCGCTGGCGAGCAAGTCCGCCAGGCCACGGGCCAGCGTTGACTTGGCCATGCCGCGGGGGCCTTCGATGAGCACGCCGCCGATTTTCGGGTCGATGGCGGTCAGGTAGAGGGCGAGTTTCAGATCGTCGGCGCCGACCACGGCGGAAAGCGGGAAATGGGGGGTGTCGGTCATGTCGGGTCTCGTTTGTGGTCGGTAATGTGATCGTTCCCACGCTCTGCGTGGGAATGCAGCCCGGGACGCTCTGCGTCCCAAGAGCCGAACGCGGAGCGTCCGTTGAGGCATTCCCACGCGGAGCGTGGGAACGATCCGGCTAACTGTCTTCTTCGATGTCCAGCAACAAATTCTCCAGAGCCTCGCGATACTCGCCAGGCGCCTTCCACATCCCCCGCTGCTGCGCCTCCAGCATCCGCTCGGTCATGTCACGCAACGCATGCGGATTATGCTCACGAACAAAATCCCGGGTCGCGGGGTCCAGCAAATACGCATCCGCCAGCAACGCGTACTGGTGATCGTCGATCAGCTGCGTGGTAGCGTCGAAGGCAAACAGGTTATCGACCGTCGCCGCCAGTTCAAACGCGCCTTTATAGCCGTGGCGCTTCACGCCGTCTATCCACTTCGGATTGGCTGCCCGCGAGCGAATCACCCGGTTCAGCTCTTCCTTCAACGTGCGAATCTTCGGCAGGTCCGGCTGACTGTGATCGCCATGGTAACTGGCCGCCGCTTCACCGCTGAGGCTTTCCACCGCCGCGAGCATGCCGCCCTGGAACTGGTAGTAGTCGTTGGAATCGAGCAAGTCGTGTTCGCGGTTGTCCTGGTTTTGCAGCACAGCCTGAACCTGGCTCAAGCGCTGAGCGAACTGCGCTCGCGCCGCGGTGCCTTCGTCAGAACCGCCGTAAGCGTAGCCGCCCCAGTTCAGATATACCTCGGCCAGGTCGTCGCGGCTTTGCCACAGACGACCATCGATGGCGCCCTGCACGCCCGCGCCGTAAGCACCGGGTTTGGCACCAAAGATGCGCCAACCGGCCTGACGCTTGGCTGCCTCTTCATCCAGCCCCGATTGCATTAACGCTTCGCGCTCGGCACGCACCTTGGCGGCCAAGGGGTTGAGGTCGTCCGGCTCATCGAGGGCGGCGACCGCTTGCACGGCGGCGTCGAACAGGCGGATCAGGTTGGCAAAGGCATCGCGGAAGAATCCGGAGACGCGCAAGGTCACGTCCACGCGCGGACGGTCAAGCAGACTCAGCGGCAGAATCTCGAAGTCGTCGACCCGTTGACTGCCGGTGGCCCAGACCGGCCGCACGCCCATCAGCGCCATGGCCTGGGCGATGTCGTCTCCTCCGGTGCGCATGGTCGCGGTGCCCCACACCGACAGGCCGAGCTGGCGCAGGTGATCGCCGTGGTCTTGCAGGTGTCGCTCAAGAATCAGGTTGGCCGACTGGAAACCGATACGCCATGCGGTGGTGGTCGGCAGGTTACGCACGTCCACCGAATAGAAGTTGCGCCCGGTCGGCAGCACGTCGAGCCGTCCGCGACTCGGCGCACCGCTGGGGCCGGCCGGCACGAAGCGGCCGCTGAGGGCGTCGAGCAGACCGCGCATTTCCGCCGGACCGCAGGCGTCCAGCCGTGGCGCGACGACTTCGCGCAGGTTGTCGATGATCGCGCTCACGTCAGACCAACCTACCTCCTGTGGGAGCGGGCCTGCTCGCGATAGCGGTGGGTCAGTCATATCAATGTTAGCTGTCACACCGATATCGCGAGCAGGCTCGCTCCCACAGGGGTCGGGTTTGGCTTGAGGTTGGTTCACCGTTTGGGAGATCAGATGAGCGGCGAACAGTTCCAGACGTTCGCGGGTATCACCGGCTGTGCGCCAGACTTCATCGGTGAGGGTTTGCAGTTCAGTCGGACGTGGCCCGGTCCAAGGTTCGGCGAGCGCGCAATCCAGCGGATCGAAGCCCAGCGTGAACGCTTTGGCCAGGGCTCGCAGCAGACTCGATTGTGCACCGCGCCCATCGCCTCGCGGAATGCGCAACAACGCCAGTAAGGTGTCGATGCGCAAGCGCCCGGTCGGGGACTCGCCAAACACATGCAGGCCGTCGCGAATCTGCGACTCTTTCAAGTCGCACAAATAGGTGTCCAGACGCGGCAACCAGATCGCCGCATCGGCCTCGCTGTCGAGTTTTTCGTCCAGTTGCAGTTCGCGGTCGATGTGCGTCTCGCGCACCAGTTGCAGGATGTCGCGCTGCAATTCCCGGGCACGGCGCGGATCGAGCAATTGCGCTTCGTAATACTCGTCGGCGAGTAATTCGAGGTTGCGCAACGGGCCGTACGTTTCGGCGCGGGTTAGCGGCGGCATCAGGTGATCGATGATCACCGCTTGCGTACGGCGCTTGGCCTGTGCGCCCTCGCCCGGGTCGTTGACGATAAATGGATAGATGTTCGGCAGCGGACCGAGCAGCGCATCCGGCCAGCAATGCTCCGACAGCCCGACGCCTTTGCCCGGCAACCATTCGAGGTTGCCGTGCTTGCCGACGTGGATCACCCCGTGGGCGCCGTAGGTGTTGCGCAACCAGAAATAGAACGCGAGGTAACCGTGTGGCGGCACCAGGTCCGGGTCGTGATACACCGCGCTCGGATCGACCTGATACCCCCGCGCCGGTTGAATCCCGACGAAGGTCAGGCCAAAGCGCAGCCCAGCGATCATCATTCGCCCGCCACGGAACATCGGGTCGCTTTGCGGCGAGCCCCAACGTTCCAGCACGGCTTGGCGATTGGATTCGGGCAAGGCGTCGAACATCAGGTTGTAGTCGTCCAGCGCGAGGCTTTGCATACACGGGCGCTGGTCGAGGGTGTCGAGGTCATTGCTGACGCCGCCGAGTAATTGCTGGATCAACGCGGTGCCGCTATCAGGCAACTCGGCCGGCAGCGGATAACCTTCTTCATGCAGCGCACGCAGGATGTTCAGCGCCGCGGCCGGAGTGTCGAGGCCGACACCATTGCCGATGCGCCCGTCGCGGGTCGGGTAGTTGGCGAGGATCAGGGCGATGCGTTTTTCAGCGTTGGGCACTCGCGCCAGATCAATCCAGCGTCGCGCCAGCTCAGCGACAAAATCCATGCGCTCAGGTTGCGGCCGGTAGCAGACCACATCTGACTGACTGCGCTCGCTGCGCCAGGCCAGGTCCTTGAAACTGATCGGCCGGCTGATGATCCGCCCGTCCAGCTCCGGCAGTGCGATGTGCATCGCCAAGTCGCGGGGACCGAGGCCTTGTTCGCTGGCGCGCCAACCGGGTTCATTGTCTTGGGCGCAGATCGCCTGGATCACCGGGATATTGCGGCGAAACGGTCGCAAATGCGGCGCTTCGGGGCTGGATTGGGCGAAACCGGTGGTGTTGAGAATGACGCCGGCCTCGACTTCATCCAGCCAGTCCTCGACCACCGTCAGGCAGCCGGGCTCTTTCAGACTGGCCACGGCAATCGGCAACGGGTTCAACCCCGCCGCCTGCAAACGCTGGCAGAAAATATCGATGAAACCGGTGTTGGCCGCCTGCAAATGCGAGCGGTAGAACAGCACCGCCGCCACCGGTTGACCGGCCTGCCAGTCGGCTTGCCAATCCTTCAGTTCAGCGGGGCTTTTGTGCGGGTGGTAGATCGCCGTGCGCGGCAGGGTTTGCGGCTCGGCCCAAGCGTAGTCGCGTTCCAGCCAACGATTGGCAAGGCAGCGGAAAAAATCCAGGGCATTGCTCATGCCGCCCTGACGCAGAAACTGCCAGAGCCGGTCGCGGTCTTGCGCGTCCACCGTGCTCAGGTCGCTGAGTTCCGGGTCCGGGCGGTCATCGCCGGGCACCAGAATCAGCTGCACGCCGCGCTCCGACAGTTGCACCAGACGCTCGACGCCGTAACGCCAATAGGCGATGCCGCCGTGCAGCGAGATCAGAATCACCTTGGCGTGGCGCAGCACTTCGTCGACATACAAGTCGACCGAGGCGTGATTCTGCACCTGCATCGGATTGGCCAGACGCACGCTGGGGTAATCGTCGGGCAACTGCTGCGCGGCTTCAGCGAGCAGCGCCAGGCTGGAGTCGCCGCTGCACAGGATCACCAGCTCGGCGGGGGTTTGTCCAAGGTCGGCAATGTTGTCATCCGACACGAAACCGCCGGGCTGGGTCCTGAGCAGGTGCATGGCTTAAACGCTGAGCGCAGCGCGCAATTGCGCTTCAAGCAAAGTGGCGTCCAGCTTCTGGCCGATCAATACCAGACGCGTGGTACGCGCTTCGTCGGCGCCCCACTGACGGTCGAAATGCTTGTCGAAACGCGTGCCCACGCCCTGGATCAGCAGGCGCATCGGCTTGTTCGGAATCGCCGCGAAACCTTTGACGCGCAAAATGCCGTGCTGGACCACCAGTTGAGTCAGCGCGTCCAGCAGCAGGCTTTCGTCGGCTTGCGGCAGTTCGATGGAGATGGAGTCGAATGCGTCGTGGTCATGCTCATCGTGATGGCCGTCTTCATCTTCATGGTGGTGATCGTGATGGCTGTGACGGCTGTCGATGTGTTCTTCGGAACCGGCGCCGAGGCCGATCAGCACGTCCAGTGGCACGCGACCGCTGCTGGCTTCGATGACTTTCACCGCTGGCGGCAGTTCTTCGGCGACTTCCAGGCGCACGCGGGCCAGGTCTGCGGCGCTGATCAGGTCGGCCTTGTTGAGGATCACCAGGTCGGCGCTGGCCAGTTGGTCGGCGAACAGTTCGTGCAGCGGCGATTCGTGATCCAGGTTCGGGTCGAGTTTGCGCTGGGCATCGACCTGGTCCGGGAACGCCGCGAAGGTGCCGGCGGCGACCGCAGGGCTGTCGACCACAGTGATGACCGCGTCAACGGTGCAGGCGCTGCGGATTTCCGGCCACTGGAAGGCTTGCACCAGCGGTTTTGGCAGGGCCAGGCCCGAGGTTTCGATGAGGATGTGGTCGAGGTCGCCGCGACGGGCGACCAATTCGCGCATCACCGGGAAGAATTCTTCCTGAACGGTGCAGCACAGGCAGCCGTTGGCCAGTTCGTAGACGCGGCCGTTGGCTTCTTCTTCAGTGCAACCGATGGAGCACTGCTTGAGGATTTCGCCGTCGATACCCAGCTCGCCGAACTCGTTGACGATCACCGCAATGCGACGGCCCTGAGCGTTGTCGAGCATGTGCCGCAGCAGCGTGGTTTTGCCCGAGCCGAGGAAGCCGGTAACGATGGTGACGGGGAGTTTGGCCAGTGTTTTCATCGGATGCCCTTTGGCAAGGTGGCGGGCATACGGGACGACAATCGCAGCGGCGGATGCACGCGCGCAAGAGTTCCGCCACCGGATCACCCCGCCCGGTTGTAGTGAGAATCTGTGTCGAGGCAGGTCTCCTGGCTGACGGTGTGCTGGGCTTGTGGGCCTGGCATTCGCTGCGCCTTCCCGCGAACCCGTTGCACAGGGTTTGCAGTGGCGTGGCAGCGAACAGCACCGTTCACAGTTGCGGGGGCAGCCGCGGCATCGACCGCGTTCCCTTCTTAGCTTCGGCAGACACCGAAGAACCTCGAAAGCGCAAGGCTACGCATCGTGTGGGGGCGGGTCAATGTTGACCTGAATTCTGTGGTGCCCCCTTTGATGATCGTTCCCACGCTCTGCGTGGGAATGCCTCAACGGACGCTCCGCGTTCGGCTGTGAAAGGGACGCGGAGCGTCCCGGGCTGCATTCCCACGCAGAGCGTGGGAACGATCAACTCAAACGAGAACCCTTGCCAATTGACGCCCAACCCCCGCCCATGCTCTCCTACACGCCTTGTTACGGGTGCCCTTCACAGGGTGAAACGGGAAACCGGTGAATCATGTGCTTTACTCTAAAGCCATGTCAGTCCGGTGCTGCCCCCGCAACGGTAAGCGAGCGAAGCGTCAGATCCACTGTGCCAGCAGTTCGGCATGGGAAGGTGATGCTTGCAGGTCAAGGCGAAAGCCAGTGCCCCTCGTGAGCCCGGAGACCGGCCCGCAACACGAAGTGACCATTACGATCACTGAATAACAAACCCGCGGTGGGCGGGCGCTGTTTGAACCTCTGCGTGCCCGACTCGCAGGGGTCTTCCATGCGCTCTATATCACCCCGCTGACAGACCAGAGGGAAGCGCCATGTCGATCATCAGCAGCACCGGCAGCAACACCGATAAGAGCACCGCCAGCACCACCCATACCCTGACCCAACGCCTGACCGCCGCCGTATGCGCGTCGATCCTGGGTGCCAGCCTTGTGTATTTCGCCGGTTTCTCGCACATCGAAGCGGTGCACAATGCCGCGCACGATACCCGCCACAGCTCTGCCTTCCCGTGCCATTGAGACCTGCTGACATGATCAAGCGTATTGCGCAAACCGCAGGGTTCACCGGGCTGCTGGCCGCCCTGTTGCTGACCCTGCTGCAAAGCTTCTGGGTGGCGCCGTTGATTCTGCAGGCCGAGACTTACGAAAAATCCGAGCCCGCCGTGGTTGAAGTTCACGAACACGCCGCAGGTGCTGTCGCCGCTCACACCCACGATGCCGAGGCCTGGGAACCGGCAGACGGCTGGCAGCGCGTGCTGTCCACCACCGGCGGCAACCTGGTGATAGCGGTCGGTTTCGCCCTGATGCTGGCCGGTCTCTACACCTTGCGCGCACCGACCAAAACCTCCCAGGGCCTGCTTTGGGGCCTGGCCGGTTATGCGACGTTCGTACTGGCACCGACGCTCGGTCTGCCGCCCGAACTGCCGGGCACTGCCGCCGCTGATTTGGCGCAACGACAGGTCTGGTGGATCGGCACGGCGGCCTCCACCGCAGTCGGCATCGCATTGATCGTGTTCAGCCGTCACTGGCTGATGAAAGTGCTCGGCGTGGCAATCCTGGCCGTGCCTCACGTGATCGGCGCACCACAACCGGAAGTCCACTCGATGCTGGCTCCAGATGCCCTGGAAGCTCAGTTCAAAATCGCTTCGCAGGTGACCAACGTGGCATTCTGGCTGGCCCTGGGCCTGATCAGTGCCTGGTTGTTCCGCCGCAAAAGCGATGGTCAGTACCACGCATGAGTAAGATCAGCACAGCGCCGACTTTAGTGGTCGGCCTGGGCTGCCAGCGCGGCTGCCCCGTCAGCACGCTGCGGGCGCTGCTCGATCAGGCATTGCAGGCTCATAAGATCGAACTTCACCAGATCAAGGCCCTGGCCAGCATCGACCTGAAGCGCGAAGAACCTGGCTTGATCGAATTGGCCGAACAGCTTGCGTTGCCGTTGCAGTATTTCAGCTGCGAACAATTGGCTGTCTATCAACCGCAACTCAGCCACCGCTCCGACATCGCGTTCGAACGCACCGGCTGCTACGGCGTAGCGGAAAGTGCCGCCCTGGCCCTGGCTGAACACCTGGCCCAGGCACCGGCAAAACTGCTGATTTCGCGACAAAAATTTGCCCAGGCCACCTTGGCATTGGCCGGCGCTGCCTGAAATCTTCGATAATCCCCGTCTCGATCATGAGCAATCTTCATCTGAAGCCTTGCCCAGCCCCTTTTTTCACAGGAACCGACGATGACCGTCTACTTCATTGGCGCAGGTCCCGGCGACCCGGAACTGATCACCGTCAAAGGCCAACGGCTGATTCGCAGCTGCCCGGTGATCATCTACGCCGGCTCCCTGGTGCCCGCCGCCGTGCTGGAAGGCCATTGCGCCGAACAGGTGGTCAACAGCGCCGAACTGCACCTGGAACAGATCATCGAGCTGATCAAATCCGCCCACGCCAAGGGCCAGGACGTGGCCAGGGTGCACTCCGGCGATCCGAGTCTTTATGGTGCAATTGGCGAGCAGATCCGCTACCTGCGCGAACTCGACATCCCGTTTGAAATCATTCCCGGCGTCACGGCCACGGCGGCCTGCGCGGCACTGTTGGGTGCGGAACTGACGTTACCCGACGTATCGCAAAGCGTGATCCTGACCCGCTATGCCGACAAAACCGTGATGCCCGCTGGCGAAGAGCTTGGCAGCCTGGCGCAGCACGGGGCGACGATGGCGATTCATCTGGGGGTCAATCATCTGGAGAAGATCCTGGCCGAATTGCTGCCGCATTACGGCGCGGATTGCCCGATCGCGGTGATTCACCGGGCGACCTGGCCGGATCAGGATTGGGTGGTGGGGACGTTGGCGGACATTGCCGCGAAGGTTGAAGCCAAGGGGTTTCGGCGCACGGCGTTGATTCTGGTGGGTCGGGTTTTGGGTAGCGATCACTTCAGTGAATCGTCGCTGTATCGCGCGGGGCACGCGCATCTCTACAGACCCTGAAGTACTTGCTCCCGCTGGACCGCAGAGCGGTCCCAACATCAGCCAACGCATTCATCACGGGAAAATGCATTAGCTGCTTTGCGATTGCTTCGCAATCGAGCGGGAGCAAGCTCCCTCGCCACAGCGCCGTTTTTTTATGTCTGCAGCGAACACCTTACTTAGTAGTAGGCGTTTTCTTTCTGCGTGTGGTCGGTGACGTCACGAACGCCCTTGAGCTCGGGAATGCGCTCGAGCAAGGTGCGCTCGATACCTTCGCGAAGGGTGACGTCTGCCTGGCCGCAGCCCTGGCAACCGCCGCCGAACTTCAGCACGGCGATGCCGTCTTCGACCACATCGATCAGGCTGACCTGACCGCCGTGGCTGGCCAGCCCCGGGTTGATCTCGGTTTGCAGGTAATAGTTGATACGCTCGTTGATCGGGCTGTCAGCGTTGACCATCGGTACTTTGGCGTTTGGCGCCTTGATGGTGAGCTGGCCGCCCATACGGTCGGTGGCGTAGTCGACAACCGCATCGTCCAGGAACGCTTCGCTGAACGAGTCGATGTAAGCGGTGAAGCTTTTGAGCCCCAGCGCCGTGTCTTCGGGTTTTTCTTCGCCCGGCTTGCAATATGCAATGCAGGTTTCGGCGTATTGGGTGCCAGGCTGGGTGATAAAGACGCGGATGCCGATGCCTGGGGTGTTCTGCTTGGAGAGCAGATCAGCCAGATAATCGTGGGCGGCGTCGGTAATGGTAATAGCGGTCATGGAAACTCCTCGCAGGCTTGGGCGCAGTTTACGCCAATCAACGCGCCGCACAAAGTCCTAGTATTTTTGTCGGGAAAGCACACTGCATCACAGACACCTCAGAGATTCTGATAGCGGTTCATGTCCAGCACGCCCTCTTCCACCGGATCGGTCTCGTGGACGTACCGGTTCAGGTCATGAAAGTAGAACCAGAATTGCGGATGGCTGCGGCGAATCCCCCAGCGCTCGACGATTTTCTCGAAGCGATTGGCGTCCTTGGCGTTTTCCATCTCGTCCACGAACTCAGGCACTTGCTCGGCCGGGATGTTGAATATGAAGTTCGGATAGCTGCTGAGCACGCCCGGGTAAATAGTCGCGGTGTCGAGCCCAGGCTGATACCGCAGCGATTCACCGATCAGGAACGCAACGTTGCTGTGCGCGCGGTTGCGCAGCAGGCTGTAGACCTCACGCTTGCCGCTCGCGGTTTCGATGCGCAGCAGGGTCGCTTCCGGCAGTTGATCGATAACCTTCAGCCCGGCCGCCGGACGCGAAGTCAGGCGACTCAACGCCTGTTCGGCACTCTGCAAGACCGGGTCGATGTTCGGCCGTGAGCAATAAGCGCCAGTACAACGGTTGATCGGGTCCGGCCTGGCGTTGAGGTCGCCGTAGCGGGCCAGCAATTGCTGGGCGAAATCGCGTTTCGGGTCCTTTTCGTCCAGCACCAGCGCTGTCTTTTTGTCGTTATCGATGGCCTCGTAATTCAGCCACATCTTGAATTTGCCGCCGCTCTGGTACCAGTCGTCGAGGTAGTCGTCGCGCGAATCGGCCGGCATCAGGCGCAGGAAGTTCTGCTCGGCGCCGTTGCGGATCAGGTCGAAATACAGGCGGGTCTGGGCTTGATGGGAGACGTTGCCGAACACGTCGAAGTTGACCGCCAACTGATAATACGTGCGCTCCAGCAGCGGGAAGTCGAACAGCCACATCGTTTGCGGCACGTCACCGATCAGGCCTTTGTTCACCGAGGCACTGTCGAAATGCCGGAAGATCGTCAGCAAGGCGTTATCGTTGCCAGCCCATAACGTCGACCAGCTCGGCGCTGGCGCATCGGCGTAACTGTCACGGCGCAGCACCTCGTACTCGTTACGCTTGTCGCGGTAGTCATGCCACAGGCTCAGGATGCTGCCGACATCGTCGTTCTGCCCCGGCATCGCCAACAAAGGCGTGGCCTGGCCGCGGTAATTCGGATCAATGATGTAGAGATCGTGCTCAGGCGCCTGGAACAGTGCCCAGAAGTTATCGCGAATCACGTCAGTGGCGATCTGGCCGCGGCACACCGGCCCGCGAATAAACGTACGGACGAAGTATTCGGCGTTATCGAGCATGAATTGATAACGTGCCTGGGCCGGGATCGCCTCGAACGTGGTGAACGGATTGGCCCGACGTTCCGGCCCGTATCCCGGCAAGGCGTCGACTTGCCAGTTGCCGTTATAGAAGAGGCTTTTGATCCGCGCCATCTTCGCCGGGCTCAGCGGGTAAGTGATGTGGGTCTTCTGCACAATCACGCCTTGCACCGGCCATAAACGGTAATAGACCTGAGTGCCCGGATCGTCATTGGGACGACGGGTGTTGATCAAATCAATGGGCTGGCCGGTCGGCGTGCGCGAACGTACCCACTGAAAGAAATGCCCCGGCTCGCCGTCCTTGAAATAGAGATGAGCGAGAAACCAATGCTCGAACAACCACCGCCCCACCAGGCTTTGCCGTGCACCTGGGGCGTTGAGCAGGTTTTCCCACAGAACCACCTGCAACGCCTCCTTGGCGCTCGGTACCAGGCCTTGCTCGTCAATCGGCGCACCGGAGGCCAGCCAGCGCTGCAGTGTCTGGTACTGCTGATCGGTCAGGCCGGTGACCGCCAGTGGCATGCCTTCGTGGGGATGTGATTTGGCATAGCTATCGAACTCGGCCGGCAAGGCGCACATGTTTTCCCGGTTCAGGCCAAGGACGATGTCCTCCGGCAACTTGGCATTGGGTTGCAACGGGGTCTTGTGGCCCAACTCAAGCATCCGCGCCATCAACGCGGCCTGACTGCCTTGAGCGTCGAGCACCGAATAGAAGCCCTTTTGCTGCCAGGCGCGCTTATCGAAGGCGTCATAAAACAGCCGGGTCGGCGCAGCAGCCTGGCGGCGTTCGCCGTCGTAGACCAGGGTCTTGG
This sequence comes from Pseudomonas frederiksbergensis, assembly GCF_900105495.1. NCBI lineage: Bacteria > Pseudomonadati > Pseudomonadota > Gammaproteobacteria > Pseudomonadales > Pseudomonadaceae > Pseudomonas > Pseudomonas frederiksbergensis. The sequence continues at coordinate 4,725,569 of NZ_FNTF01000002.1, forward strand.
TCGCACCGCGGGCCGCCCCTTCGCCACTGCCCAGATTGAGCTGACAGGCGGCGTCATAGCAGGCATGGCAGGCCACACACTTTTCGGTGAAGATCGGCTGTATGTCGCGGCTATAGGAAATAGCAGAGGAAATGACAGAGGAAATGGCCGGATCCTGCGCGGCAGCGCCCCAGCTTAAAAACAGCAAAACCATGCTGATGACGCGATAAGACATATCCCTGGTCCCGATCATGAAAAAACGCCGCGATTCTACCGGTCTGCACCCCGCCCCAACATGAGCGATATTCATGCAAAATCGGGACATGCTCTAAAACCGCACAGGTTTGCTATTATTCCGCCCCTTCGTCATGGCCTTACCGAGTAGTCCAAATGTCCGATCGCAGCGTTCGCCTTCAAGCTCTCAAGCACGCCCTCAAAGAGCGCATCCTGATTCTCGATGGCGGCATGGGCACGATGATCCAGAGCTACAAGCTCGAAGAGCAGGATTACCGCGGCAAACGCTTCGCCGACTGGCCAAGTGACGTCAAGGGCAACAACGACCTGTTGATCCTGACGCGTCCGGACGTGATTGGCGCCATCGAGAAAGCCTACCTGGATGCCGGCGCCGACATTCTGGAAACCAACACCTTCAACGCCACCCAGGTGTCCCAGGCCGACTACGGCATGCAAGGCCTGGCGTACGAGCTAAACGTAGAAGGCGCGCGTCTGGCGCGCAAGGTCGCAGACGCCAAAACCCTGGAAACCCCGGACAAACCACGCTTCGTGGCTGGCGTGCTCGGCCCTACCAGCCGCACCTGCTCGCTGTCGCCTGACGTGAACAACCCCGGCTATCGCAACGTGACCTTCGATGAACTGGTGGAAAACTACACCGAGGCCACCAAAGGCCTGATCGAAGGCGGCGCCGACCTGATTCTGATCGAGACCATTTTCGACACCCTGAACGCCAAAGCGGCGATCTTCGCGGTGCAAGGTGTGTACGAAGAACTCGGCGTCGAGTTGCCGATCATGATCTCCGGCACCATCACCGACGCCTCCGGCCGCACGCTCTCCGGTCAGACCACCGAAGCCTTCTGGAACTCCGTGGCCCACGCCAAGCCGATCTCGGTCGGCCTGAACTGCGCCCTCGGCGCCAGCGAGTTGCGCCCGTACCTGGAAGAGCTGTCGAACAAGGCCAGCACCCACGTTTCCGCGCACCCGAACGCCGGCCTGCCGAACGAATTCGGCGAGTACGACGAACTGCCGGCCGAAACTGCAAAAGTCATCGAAGAATTCGCCCAAAGCGGCTTCCTCAACATTGTCGGTGGCTGCTGCGGCACCACGCCGGGCCACATCGAAGCCATCGCCAACGCCGTGGCCGGTTACGCGCCGCGTGCAATTCCGGACATTCCAAAGGCCTGCCGCCTGTCGGGCCTGGAACCGTTCACCATCGATCGCAACTCGTTGTTCATCAACGTCGGCGAGCGGACCAACATCACCGGTTCCGCCAAGTTCGCCCGCCTGATCCGTGAAGACAACTACACCGAAGCCCTGGAAGTCGCCCTGCAACAGGTCGAAGCCGGCGCCCAGGTGATCGACATCAACATGGACGAAGGGATGCTCGATTCGAAGAAGGCCATGGTGACCTTCCTCAATCTGATTGCCGGTGAGCCGGACATCTCCCGCGTACCGATCATGATCGACTCCTCCAAGTGGGAAGTGATCGAAGCCGGCCTCAAGTGCATCCAGGGCAAGGGCATCGTCAACTCCATCAGCATGAAGGAAGGCGTCGAGCAGTTCATTCATCACGCCAGACTGTGCAAGCGCTACGGTGCCGCCGTCGTCGTGATGGCCTTCGACGAAGCCGGCCAGGCCGACACCGAAGCGCGCAAGAAAGAAATCTGCAAACGCTCCTACGACATTTTGGTCAACGAAGTGGGCTTCCCGCCGGAAGACATCATCTTCGACCCGAACATCTTCGCCATCGCCACCGGCATCGAAGAACACAACAACTACGCTGTGGACTTCATCAACGCCTGTGCCTACATCCGTGACGAACTGCCGTACGCGCTGACCTCGGGCGGTGTGTCCAACGTGTCGTTCTCGTTCCGTGGCAACAATCCGGTGCGCGAGGCGATTCACTCGGTGTTCCTGCTGTATGCGATCCGCAACGGCCTGACCATGGGTATCGTCAACGCCGGCCAGCTGGAGATCTACGACCAGATCCCGGCCGAACTGCGTGACGCCGTTGAAGACGTCGTGCTCAACCGCACCCCGGAAGGCACTGACGCCCTCCTCGCCATTGCCGACAAGTACAAGGGCGACGGCAGCGTCAAGGAAGCCGAGACCGAGGAATGGCGCGGCTGGGACGTCAACAAGCGTCTGGAGCATGCGCTGGTCAAAGGCATCACCACGCACATTGTTGAAGACACCGAAGAATCCCGTCAGTCGTTCGCCCGCCCGATCGAAGTGATCGAAGGCCCGCTGATGTCCGGCATGAACATCGTCGGCGACCTGTTCGGCGCCGGCAAAATGTTCCTGCCGCAGGTGGTGAAATCCGCCCGCGTGATGAAGCAGGCCGTGGCCCACTTGATCCCGTTCATCGAACTGGAAAAAGGCGACAAACCGGAAGCCAAGGGCAAAATCCTGATGGCCACGGTAAAAGGCGACGTGCACGACATCGGCAAGAACATCGTTGGCGTCGTGCTGGGTTGTAACGGCTACGACATCGTCGACCTCGGCGTAATGGTCCCGGCGGAGAAAATCCTGCAAGTGGCCAAGGAGCAGAAGTGCGACATCATCGGCCTGTCCGGCCTGATCACCCCTTCGCTGGATGAAATGGTCCACGTAGCCCGCGAGATGCAGCGCCAGGACTTCCATCTGCCGCTGATGATCGGTGGCGCGACCACCTCCAAAGCACACACGGCCGTGAAGATCGAGCCGAAATACAGCAACGACGCAGTGATCTACGTCACCGACGCTTCCCGCGCCGTGGGCGTGGCGACGCAGTTGCTGTCCAAGGAATTGAAGCCGGCGTTCATCGAGAAGACTCGCCTGGAATACATCGAAGTCCGCGAGCGCACCGCTAACCGCAGCGCCCGTACCGAGCGCCTGAGCTACCCGGCGGCCATCGCCAAGAAGCCGCAGTTCGACTGGAGCACTTACGAGCCGGTCAAACCGACGTTTACCGGTGCCAGGGTGCTGGAGAACATCGACCTGAAGGTGTTGGCCGAATACATCGACTGGACGCCGTTTTTTATCTCCTGGGACCTGGCCGGCAAATTCCCGCGCATCCTCACGGATGAAGTGGTCGGTGAAGCCGCCACGGCGTTGTACGCTGACGCCCGGGAAATGCTCGCCAAGCTGATCGACGAGAAACTCATCAGCGCCCGTGCCGTGTTCGGCTTCTGGCCGGCCAATCAGGTGCGCGAGGATGACATTGAAGTCTACGGCGATGACGGCAAGCCGATTGCCAAGCTGCATCACCTGCGTCAGCAGATCATCAAGACCGACGGCAAGCCGAACTTCTCCCTGGCTGACTTCGTTGCCCCCAAAGACAGCGAAGTGACCGACTACGTGGGTGGTTTCATCACCACCGCCGGGATCGGTGCCGAAGAAGTGGCCAAGGCCTATCAGGATGCCGGCGATGACTACAACTCGATCATGGTCAAGGCACTGGCCGACCGTCTGGCCGAGGCGTGCGCCGAGTGGCTGCACCAGCAGGTCCGTAAAGAGTACTGGGGTTACGCCAAGGACGAGACGCTCGACAACGAGGCCCTGATCAAAGAGCAATACACCGGTATCCGCCCTGCCCCGGGCTACCCGGCCTGCCCGGATCACACCGAGAAATCCACATTGTTCAAGTTGCTGGACCCCGAGGCCTCGGAAATGAAAGCTGGCCGCAGTGGTGTGTTCCTTACCGAGCACTACGCCATGTTCCCGGCGGCAGCGGTCAGCGGTTGGTACTTCGCTCACCCGCAGGCGCAATATTTTGCCGTGGGCAAGATCGACAAGGACCAGGTGCAGAGCTACACCTCGCGCAAAGGCCAGGAATTGAGCGTAACCGAGCGCTGGCTGGCGCCGAACCTGGGTTACGACAACTAATAGAGGCAACTCGGTCGAGTGCCCGATCGTTCCCACGCAGAGCGTGGGAACGATCAATCACTGCAACATTGTCTATGCTTACTTCTCACACATTGGTGACGAGGGGTTTATGGACGATCCAGCCGACAACAAGCCGCCTACTTTCTGGCAAATGCTGCACAGCGTCATGGCGGCGGCGTTCGGGGTGCAGAGCGGGAAGAACCGGGCCCGGGATTTCACTCACGGCAAGCCCAGTCATTTCGTGATTCTGGGGATTTTGTTCACCGCGGTGTTTGCGTTGACGCTGTACGGCATCGTGCAACTGGTGGTGCATCTGACCGGGGTTTAACGCAATTGCGCTCGTGCACCGGGCTCGTAAACCGCGCCGCACATCAGCAGGAACGAGTAGAAAACTTTCAACATTAATCGTTCGAGCCCCCGGCGATTCGCCGCGCATCATAGCCAGCGAAGCCCCGGGAAACGGCGCTTGCCCCGGTTATTGTCCGACAAACGTCGGAATGGGGCCCGGACGGGGTCGGTTATTGATGGCTGACCCAAAATACCGCTGTGCCCACGACCAGGATGATCAGGAACAGAATGGCCCAAGCATCGACCGTGCTATCGGGTTTTGACGTTTTGGTAGGGTTGCTCATTGCATCGCCTCTTGTCGGTTTTATCGGTGATTGCATAAAGACTCGAGCACAGTTAAGACGATGATTGCCCGCACCACAAATGTGGGTTCTGGCTAATTGGTATTCATTAGTCGTTTTGGTTCTTTACATATACTCAAACATCACTTTTGCGCATAACTGCAAACTGGTATCTTGCCCCGGCTCCGTTGGGAGTGCGCGGCCGTGCGCGCAGAATTGCCGAGGCAGTATCGGAAACTTCTAGGCGAAAAACGCAACTGGATCCGACCGGCCCAAGCCTGAGAACAGGACTTATATGTACGTATATGACGAGTACGATCAGCGGATCATCGAGGACCGCGTCAAGCAGTTCCGTGATCAGACCCGACGCTATCTGGCAGGCGAGCTGAGCGAAGAAGAATTCCGCCCCCTGCGCCTGCAAAATGGCCTTTACATCCAGCGCTTCGCGCCGATGTTGCGGGTGGCGGTGCCTTACGGCCAACTGACTTCGCGCCAGACGCGAATGATGGCCAAAATTGCCCGCGACTATGACAAGGGCTACGCCCACATCAGCACCCGGCAGAACGTGCAGTTCAACTGGCCGGCGCTGGAAGACATCCCGGACATCCTTGCCGAACTGGCGACCGTGCAGATGCACGCAATCCAGACCAGCGGCAACTGCTTGCGCAACGTCACCACCGACCAGTTCGCCGGTGTCGCTGCCGACGAGCTGATCGATCCGCGCCCGTGGTGCGAGATCGTCCGCCAATGGACCACTTTCCACCCTGAATTCGCTTACTTGCCGCGCAAGTTCAAGATCGCCATCAACGGTTCGACTTCCGACCGTGCGGCCATCGAAGTCCATGACATCGGCCTTGAGCCGGTGCACAACGCCGCTGGCGAGCTGGGTTTCCGTGTGCTGGTGGGTGGTGGTCTGGGCCGTACCCCGGTGGTGGGCGCGTTCATCAATGAATTCCTGCCGTGGCAAGACCTGTTGAGCTACCTCGACGCCATCCTGCGGGTCTACAACCGCTATGGCCGTCGTGACAACAAGTACAAGGCGCGGATCAAGATTCTGGTCAAGGCCTTGACCCCTGAAGTCTTCGCGCAAAAAGTCGACGCGGAAATGGAGCACCTTCGCGGTGGCCAGACCACGTTGACCGAAGCCGAAGTGCATCGTGTAGCCAAACACTTCGTCGACCCCGAGTACAAGGCTCTGGACAACCAGACCCAGGCGTTGGCCGAACTCGATAAAGAGCACCCGGGCTTCGCGCGCTGGCGCACCCGCAATACCATGGCCCACAAGAAGCCGGGTTATGTGGCCGTGACCCTGTCCCTGAAGCCGACCGGTGTTGCACCGGGCGACATCACCGACAAGCAGCTCGATGCCGTTGCCGACCTGGCCGATCGTTACAGCTTCGGTCAGCTGCGCACCTCCCACGAGCAGAACATCATTCTGGCCGACGTTGAGCAGACCCAACTGTTCGCGATGTGGGGCGAGTTGCGTGAGCAGGGCTTCGCCACGCCAAACATCGGTTTGCTGACCGACATCATCTGCTGCCCGGGTGGCGACTTCTGCTCCCTGGCCAACGCCAAATCGATTCCGATCGCCGAGTCGATTCAGCGTCGCTTCGAAGACCTGGATTACCTGTTCGATATCGGCGAACTGGACCTGAACATCTCCGGCTGCATGAACGCCTGTGGTCACCACCACGTCGGCCACATCGGCATTCTCGGGGTGGACAAGAAAGGCGAAGAGTTCTACCAGGTTTCCCTGGGTGGCAGCGGAAGTCGCGACGCCAGCCTGGGTAAAATTCTCGGCCCGTCCTTCGCCCAGGACGCCATGCCTGACGTGATCGAAAAGCTGATCGACGTGTACATCGAACAACGTACCGAAGACGAGCGTTTCATCGACACCTATCAGCGTATTGGCATCGACCTCTTCAAGGAGCGCGTCTATGCAGCGAATAATTAAGAACAACGAAGTCGTCGACGAGACCTGGCACTTGCTGCCCAAGGACTTCAACATCGACGAGATCAGCAACTGCGACGACTACATCGTCCCGTTGCAGCTGTGGCGCGAACACAGCCGTATGCTCAAGGCCCGCGATGGCGGCCTGGGCGTGTGGCTGGATGCCGATGAAGAAGCGGAAGAAATCGGTGACGACGTGGAAAATTTCCAGGTGATCGCCCTGAATTTCCCTGCCTTCACTGATGGTCGCAACTACTCCAACGCCCGCCTGCTGCGTGACCGTTATGGTTTCAAAGGTGAACTGCGAGCGATTGGCGATGTGCTGCGCGACCAGCTGTTCTACCTGCACCGCTGCGGTTTCGACGCTTTTGCGATTCGCGCCGATAAAGACCCGTACGAAGCCCTGGAAGGTCTCAGGGACTTCTCGGTGACCTATCAGGCCGCCACCGACGAACCGCTGCCGCTGTTCCGTCGCCGCTGATCGTCAAACCTTGAACCCCTTCGCGGGGTTCAAGGCTCCCTCCTAGTACAGTCACGCCACGAACAAATCCGTTCAAAAACCTGCGCGCTGTTCCAATGCCCTGAACGCCACCCATGGGTTTTCAAGCCGGCCTAGCACTGCGCTCAATCGACTCAATACTTCGTCCGAAGCATCTGCCGCCTCCAAAAGTCGCCAGACTCGCGCCTGAAGCGACAGATAACTGACCTGAAAGTCGGCGGTCAGGCTCAGCCTGTCGATTGCGCTTAAGAACCGCGTACCGGAGGGTTTGTCTACCAGCCGCTGCCAAAGGGCTTTTCGGGACTGTTGCAGCGGTTCATCGCAGTCTCGTAGCCACACAATCGGCTGTCCATAGTCAGCACCTGGCGCGCTCAGCCATAAATTGATTCCCGTTTGTTCACGATGGCTGATCAGTCGGCGGAGCGTGTCCTCGTCTGTGAGTGGATTGCCCCAAAGCAGCACCCGATCCACCGAGACGGCCTGATTTATCACCGCGGGGGGAACGCGGGTGATCCGGTTATCACGCAAGTCCAGAGAGGTCATATAGGGCTCATCCCTGATGCCGATCGGGCACCGGGTAATCCGGGTGTCGCTGAGATTCAGCCGACGCAAGTCATTCATCCCGAGCAACATGGGGGGTACGCCCAAGGGATTTTCACTCAGGTCCAGCGTTTGAAGCCTGGTCAACCCGCTCAGCTGTGACGCCGTCTCTTCGGTGAAGACCAGGCCGGTAGCCTTGAGATTCAGCGACGTGAGATGAGTCAGGCTGAACATGGCCGTCGGCAGAACAGCCTGCACCTCACCCTCGGGGTCGAATTGGGTCAACTCGACACCCTCAAGATTCAAGGTCTGCAGATTCGGAAAACACTCCAGGAACCCATTCAAGGATTCACGCTCGGTCACGTGGAAGTGCGGCATCGACAACTCGACGACCTCGTTGAAGCGGATGTTCATCACCGGCAATCGATGATAGTCCTCGCCCGCCATGTCGAGCTTGAACCCGACAAGCTGTTCGCCTGAATAGACGCGCTGATCTTGCGATGCCCGCTTTCGCCAGAGGGTGATCAGCTCGTCAGCCAGCTCGATCCTGGTTTCACGCTCGTAGTCCATGGCGCTCTGAACCATGTTCTCGTTATGTACTTCAATCTGCTCTTCAGTTAGCCCCTGTGCCTCGTTGTCAGCTTCGTTCAGGAAGGGAATGTCCATTTCCACAATGTCTTGCGCCACCTGATCGATCCAGCCGCTCAGGTCGATGTTCAATTGTTGAAACGCCTGCTTCAGCGCGTCGATATGAGCCTGGGCCCTGCCACCGCTACGCAGTAGGACTTCATCGGCCTCAGCATCCGAGAAATCCGGATAAAGCTCCTTGAGCTGCAACCTCATCATCTCGTGCGTCAGCTCTTCGGCCTGAGGCGTACCGGGAAAACCGCCGCCACGCAGCCCTTGCGCCTCGAAGGACAGGCCGGAGTCCATCCTGCCCAGACCGAGCATGAATTCGGAACGCTGCATTGCCTGATCCCCGAGTTTCAGCCGCAATTCGTGGGCTGGATCAAGCGATGAAAGTTGCAGCGCCTCGCGTTCGTCCACGGACAGAACGTCAAGGAGTGCCGCATAAAAGTCCGTTTGCACACCGCGACTCAGGTAACGGCTCCCCACCTTGATCAACCGTCGAACATCGGGGGCGTCAAACGCACCGCTACGGTCCAGAACTCGGCTTGCGAGAGAACCGTCCTGGATTTCGATACGAAGGTTCTTTGGCCATCCGGGCAGATTTTTGAGGGAATGCAGGGCCAGCGTGTCGGACGCCGGGTTGACCACCGAGGGAAGGTACACCCCCTCATACGCACGATTGAGCCGTACATGCTGTTGGTATTGCCGAGCCTTGCTGTCGAGACGGCTGAACATTTGCCGGAGCTGGACTGCGTCGGAAGGGCTCTGGATATCCACGCCATAACGGTCAAGCATTTGCTCAATGGCGCTTTTGGGCAGGCCGGGGTATTGGCGCTGAAACAACCGGACCCACTCATGTTCCGAGTGCTGAAGCGCTTCGTAACGGCTGTTGAACTGTTCAACTCGCTCGCCCTGGGCCACAGCGGCTTGCTCGAGTTCCTGATCGATCCTGAAACGGCTGATGGTATCGGCCAGCAAAGGCGTCGGCGGACGCCCGGCCTGCATCAGTCGCAGCATGTCATCATCGACAGCACTGACCTTGGCGATCTGCGCCAGCATTTCATCGCTGAAAGACGCCACCGACGGGCCGAGTCCGCGCAGAAGCTCCAAGCGGGTCGACGGCACCCGGTTGGGTAATTCGGCAGCCGGAGCAACGGCCTGGTCCGGCGTCGGTCTGGCAACCTCCTCCCCCGGCGCTGCGCCAGGTTCACGAGCGCTCTCGGCAATGGCACCGGCCTCGGCCGCTTCACCCTTGAGCGCCGCACCTGCGCCGGCCAGCGGCAGCGCATTAAGCAAGCCAAATACCGTGCGCGTCACGCCCGCCGCTCTATCGCTCGATGTCGCACCGTTGACAACCTGATCAAGGCCATACCCGGCATCGATGATACCGGCCAGCACCAACAACCCTTCTCCGCCGGGCACGAACAACGCCAAAGGACCGAAACGGTTGATCCATTGCACAACCGGTTCGGTGACGGCACTCAAGTTATCCCGGTTGACCTGCGCATCGTCACGAATGGTGTTGACCCCGGCCAGGGAGGCCTCCTTCATGGTCAGGACCAACTGGGCAAACGGATCGGTGCCTGATGGCGAGTCATCGAAGCCGATGTATCGGGCAGGCTCCCAAAAGCCGTCATCGTTGAAGAACCCCGCCTCTTTGGTCAGCCGGTGTTCCCTCGGGTAGACCGCCATGCCGTCCATCGCCGTCAACACTCCGGCATGGAAAGTGCCGTCCTTGCGATCATCCTCGGCGAAGTGAGCGGCCAAGGCCTGTTTCGTATCGTCACGCCGGCCCTGCTCTACAACCCACTGGTGCAATTGCCCGGAGTCCTCAAACGCATGCAGGGGCGACGAGTTGCCGGGGATGTACAACACAATCCTGCCGCCAGGTTCACGGAAGCCCCAGATGTCTTTCGATGTGTAGCGATAAAGCTTCAAGCGTCCCGTAACAAGCATCGCAGGCACCCTGGTGGGGGCCTGTAATTGTTCGAATGTGAGTGTTGCCCATGCTTGATCCGACGGCAGCCCTGCCGCCTGCATGGCCAGTGCGAGCCCTTCCGGGTCCAGACTGTTCTCACCCCGCTGCAGTAAAGCGGCCATGACGAAGGCGGCTTTGGCCGAGGTTTTCAGTGCATGGGGGGCAGGTGCGACGATCACTTCGTCCGATGGCCAGGCTTGATCAAGATAGGCCTGATACAGATCCTTGAGAGCCAGCTCCCAGACCCACTTTTTGAAGTCCGCCGGTCGCACGGCGATCTGGTTGGCTGGCCCGAAGATTTGCCCGACGTTTCGGCGATAGAGGCCTTCATAACTGTCGTGGTTGCCATCGCCACTATCGGCAAACTCGTCGACGTGCTCCACGATCTGTATGGATGGCCCGATGTCAGGCGGCGTATACAACCCAAACGCTGTTTCACCGAAGCGCCCGTCACCCACGGTTTGATAGTTGGAAATCAGCACCTGCACCAGCGACATGGCACTCGCCACCCGTCCCTGGTGGATGCCGTTCTGCGCGGGATGCCCTTTGTAGTCGTAATCGAGGGTCACCAGCTGTGCGGTGGCGGGATCAATATCATGACCCCACTTTTCTTTGATCAGGTGTTCGCCAAACTGGCTGGGAGTGAGTGGCAGCGCAGCATCCATGGCGGACTTCAACACTTGGCGCATGCCGGGAGAGGTCAGTACATCGTCGGCTTTTTGAGGGTGGTCGATCATGGTGCATTCCATTGCAAGCATTTCAGGAACACCAGCCTAACCGACCACGGATCAACCGGAAGCGGGAGCGATCGACACATATCTCAGGAAAATTCGCAAACACCGTAAGGAAAATGGATGGACTTGAAACCCGCCCAAAAAAAATGAAACCGGGGAAGAATCCACGGTTTCATTTTTTAACGGTGATGCTTGTCGAGTATTACCAGAAGCGTTGCTGGGTCAACCGGCTCCACCAGCTCAGCAGCACACGATCGACCGAGCCACTGGCCGCCATGCCGATGCGCTCCTGCAGGCTTTTGCGTTCGGCGTAGTGCAAGTGGTACAGCTCGGACTTCTTCGCTCGTTCGGCGAGGTATTCATCGCTGGTCTTGAGTTCGTCCACCAGTTGCTTGTCCAGCGCGGCGATACCGAGCCAGATTTCGCCGGTGGCCACTTCGTCGATGGCCAGTTGCGGGCGATAGCGCGAAACGAAGTTCTTGAACAACTGGTGAGTGATGTCCAGGTCTTCCTGGAACTTCTCGCGGCCCTTCTCGGTGTTTTCGCCAAACACCGTCAGCGTGCGCTTGTACTCGCCGGCGGTCAGCACTTCAAAGTCGATGTCGTGCTTTTTCAGCAGACGGTTGACGTTAGGCAACTGCGCCACAACACCAATCGAGCCGAGGATCGCGAACGGCGCGCTGATGATCTTCTCGCCGATGCACGCCATCATATAGCCGCCGCTGGCCGCGACCTTGTCAATGCACACGGTCAACGGCACGCCGGCATCCCGGATACGCGCCAGTTGCGAGGACGCCAGGCCATAGCTGTGAACCATGCCGCCGCCGCTTTCCAGGCGCAGCACCACTTCATCCTTGGGCGTGACGAGGGTCAGCAGTGCGGTGATTTCATGGCGCAGGCTTTCAGTGGCCGAGGCCTTGATGTCGCCGTCGAAATCCAGCACAAACACCCGTGGCTTGGCTTCGGTTTTCTTCTTTTGCTTTTTCTCGGATTTAGCTTCGACCTTGCGCAAGGCCTTGAGCTGGTCCTTGTCGAGCAAGGTTTGCTCCAGGCGTTCGCGCAGCCCTTTGTAGAAATCATTGAGTTTGCTGACTTGCAACTGGCCGACCGACTTGCGTCGACCTTTGCTGCGCAACGCCGCGAAACTGGCCAGGACCACCAGAATGGCGATCACCAGTGTCACGGTCTTAGCCAGAAAAACTGCGTACTCGGCAAAAAACTCCACAGGGACTCCTTTAATACGATGCGCTGCATGAACGCGCGCGGGATGCCTCCAGCATACCCATGCGCCGCCCTGGCGGCCAGCCGTGAAACCTCTGGCAACAGCCCTGTATCGGGCATTTCAAACAAGCGTATGTTTTTTCATTGACAGCTTACCGTCATCCTCATAACCTCGCCGAACCTTCAACGTACCGGGATGACGCGGACGTGGGCAGTATCTACTTGATTCGACATGGCCAGGCCTCCTTTGGTGCAGACGACTATGACGTCCTGTCGCCGACCGGTGTTCGCCAGGCAGAAGTCCTCGGCCAGCACCTCGCCGAGCTGGGCATCAGCTTCGATCGCTGCCTCTCGGGCGACCTGCGCCGCCAGCAGCACACGGCCAACAGCGCGCTGGAACAGTTCGCTGCGGCAGGCCTGCCGGTTCCCGTCCTGGAAATCGATTCCGCTTTTAATGAGTTTGACGCCGACGCGGTAATCCGCGCGCTGCTGCCGGCCATGTTACCGGACGAACCCGAAGCGCTGCACATCCTGCGCAATGCCGCGCAAAACCGCGGCGAGTTCCAGCGCATCTTCGCCCTGATCATCGAACGCTGGCTGGCTGGCACCTATGACACTCCGGGCCTGGAAAGCTGGCTGGGGTTTGTCGAACGGGTGCAAGCCGGTCTGCAGCGGATCCTCGAAAGCGCCGACAACACCCAGAAAATCGCCGTGTTCACCTCCGGCGGCACTATCACGGCCCTGCTCCATCTCATTACGCAAATGCCCGCCAAGCAGGCGTTTGAACTGAACTGGCAAATCGTCAACACCTCGCTCAACCTGCTGAAGTTTCGCGGTCGCGAAGTGGCGCTGTCTTCTTTCAACAGTCATGCGCACCTGCAACTGTTGAAGGCCCCGGATCTCATCACGTTTCGCTGAGTCCGGACTATTGTGACCCTGGCTGTATTCACCCAGCTCTAATTACCCAAGAAAGGATCAAACCATGACCTCCGTAGCTGACGCCGTACAAGCAATGAAAGCCAAGTTCAACCCAGCCGCTGCTGCCGGTCTGGACCTGGTATTCGGTTTCCGCATCGACGACACCAAGAATTTCTCGCTGATCGTCAAGGACAGCACCTGCGAGCTGCAGGAAGGCGAAAACCCGGACGCCCAGGTGACTCTGGTGATGGACGGCGAAACCCTGGAAGGCATCGTCAGCGGCGAAACCGACGGCATGCAAGCCTTCATGGGCGGCAAGCTGCGCGCCGAAGGCGACATGATGCTGGCCATGAAACTGTCCGAGCTGTTCCCGGCCTAAGCGTGCCGCCCCCGACCTTCGGGGGCACGCCTGGCTGCAAATGAATCCCGCCCCTCGTGGCGGGATTCGTCGTTTTTCGCCATTGGAAAACGGCTACCTGTGGATTTGCCGTCTATATTCCTTCTGGCCGCATGCGTCAGACATCGGCTGCTTGCCTCGCTTTTTTATCAAGAACCTTTGCGCGGAGCACTGCCCATGAGCCCACCTGACGACCACGACGGATTTAACCGCCGACGTGTACTGCAAGGCCTTACGGCAGGCGCCGTCGGTGCCTGGATCAGCCCGCTAATCGCAGGGAGTAAAACCATGCCCGACGCCCCCGCCGACCTCATCCTGTACAACGGACGCCTGCACACCGTCGATCGCAAGAAACCTCAGGCCAGTGCCGTCGCGATCAAGGACGGACGCTTTGTGGTGGTTGGCAGCGACGCCCAGGCCATGGCCCTGCAAGGCCCCGGCACACAAATTGTCGACCTGCACGGTCGCACGGTGATTCCCGGCCTAAACGACTCGCACCTGCACCTGATCCGTGGTGGCCTCAACTACAACCTTGAACTGCGCTGGGAAGGCGTGCCATCCCTGGTCGACGCGCTGCGCATGCTCAAGGATCAGGCCGACCGCACGCCCACGCCGCAATGGGTGCGGGTGGTCGGTGGCTGGAACGAGTTCCAGTTCGCCGAAAAACGCCTGCCGACGATTGATGAACTGAACAAGGCCGCGCCGGATACCCCGGTGTTCGTCCTGCATCTCTACGACCGTGCCCTGCTCAACCGCGCCGCGTTGAAGGTGGTCGGCTATACCCGCGATACGCCAAATCCGCCGGGTGGCGAAATCCAGCGTGATGCCAATGGTGACCCGACGGGCATGCTGATCGCCCGCCCCAACGCGATGATTCTCTACTCGACCCTGGCCAAGGGACCGAAACTGCCGCTGGAATACCAGGTCAATTCGACCCGTCAGTTCATGCGTGAACTCAACCGCCTGGGTGTCACCAGCGCCATCGATGCCGGCGGCGGTTATCAGAATTATCCGGACGACTATCAAGTCATCCAGCAACTGGCCAAAGACCAGCAACTCACAGTGCGGATCGCCTACAACCTGTTCACCCAGAAGCCGAAAGAAGAACTGACCGATTTCAAGAACTGGACCAGCACCTCCCACTACGGTCAGGGCGATGATTTTCTACGGCACAACGGTGCCGGGGAAATGCTGGTGTTCTCGGCGGCCGACTTCGAGGACTTTCTCGAACCCCGCCCCGACCTGCCGCAAACCATGGAACAGGAACTGGAACCGGTGGTCCGCCATCTGGTGGAGCAGCGCTGGCCGTTCCGTTTGCACGCCACGTACAACGAGTCCATCAGCCGCATGCTCGACGTGTTCGAGAAGGTTAATCGCGACATTCCGTTCGACGGTTTGCCGTGGTTCTTCGACCACGCCGAAACCATCACCCCGCAGAACATCGAACGGGTCAAAGCCCTGGGTGGCGGCATCGCGATCCAGGATCGCATGGCCTTCCAGGGCGAATACTTCGTCGACCGTTACGGCGCCAAGGCTGCCGAAGCCACCCCGCCCATCGCTCGTATGCTCGCCGAAGGCATTCCGGTCGGCGCTGGCACCGATGCCACACGCGTTTCCAGCTACAACCCCTGGACTTCGCTGTACTGGCTGATCAGCGGTCGCACCGTCGGTGGTCTGGCGCTGTACCCGCAAGGCTTGAGCCGCGATACCGCGCTGGAACTCTTCACCCACGGCAGCGCCTGGTTTTCCTCCGAGCAGGGTAAAAAAGGCCAGATCAAGGTCGGGCAACTCGCGGACCTGATTGCGCTGTCGGCGGACTATTTCCACATCGAGGATGAAGCGGTCAAATGGATCGAATCGGTCCTGACCATCGTTGACGGCAAGATTGTCTACGGCAGCGTCGAGTTTGAAAAACTCGGGCCGCCTCCCATCCCGGTGGTACCGGAGTGGTCGCCCGTTGCCAAAGTGCCGGGCCATTGGAAACCCCTGGCGCCGCTGACGGCGCAGGTTCATCAATGTGTCGGGGCTTGCGCGGTGCATGCCCATCGCCATGAACGGGCGCGGCTGTCGTCGGCGCCCGTCAGCGATTTCGCCGGTTTCTGGGGCGCGTTTGGTTGTTCGTGTTTTGCGTTTTGAACGAATAGCCAAGTGAAAGGGGAAACTGTGGCGAGGGAGCTTGCTCCCGTTCGGATGCGCAGCAGCCGTAAACCATCCGACCGGGAGCGTATCTGGAGAATCGTGGCAACAGGTTTTGGGGCCGCTTCGCGCCCCAGCGGGAGCAAGCTCCCTCGCCACAGCTGAGCGGTGCTCTTACAATGGCGCACCTCCCCCTCCGGCCGCCCCATGGATATCGATCTCGCCCGCACCTTTCTGGAAATCGTCCGCCACGGCAGCCTTGCCGCAGCCGCCGAAAAACTCCACGTCACCCAGACCGCGATCACCGCGCGCGTGCAAAAACTCGAAAGCCAACTTGGGAGCACCCTGTTCGTGCGCAACCGAGCCGGTGCGCGCCTGACGCCGAACGGTGAAGCCTTCGTGGTCTACGCCAATCAACTGGTCGAAACCTGGGAAGCGGCGCGCCGGGACTTGCCGTTACCCGAAGGTTATCGCGACGTGTTGCACATCGGTGGCGAGGTCAGCCTGTGCAATCCGCTGATGCTCAGTTGGGCCGGAGCGCTGCGCGAGAAGATCCCCAGCCATGCCCTGCGCATGGAAATTCGTGACGGTGAAAATCTGCTGCGACAGCTGGAACTGGGGGTTCTGGATGCGGCGCTGGTTTACCAGCCCGAGTATTGGCCACGCTTGCAAGTCGAACAGGTACTGGAAGAAAAACTGGTCCTCATCCGCCTGGCCGCAAGACCTGATCCCTACGTGTACATCGACTGGGGCCCGGACTTCCGCCGTCAACACGATGCGGCCCTGCCGGAAAAAGCCAAGGCCGCGTTGAGCTTCAACCTTGGCCCACTGGGCTTGCAGTACATCCTGGAAAACGGCGGCAGCGGCTACTTCCGCACCCGGGTGGTCCAGAGTTATCTGCAAAGCGGTGTGCTGGAGCAAGTGCCCAAAGCCCCCGAATTCAGCTACCCGACCTATCTGGTTTACTCCCGCGACCGCGACTCGGCGACCCTGCAACAAGCCTTCGACCTGCTTCGCGAAGTGATCAAATCCGACGATGACTGGTCGCAACGCTGGAACCCGCTGACCTGAATCCGGTTTGCACCGAAGCATGGCGGTTAAGTCCTCAAGGTTGCGCCAGCCAAAACGCCGGGATCGGCTACTCTGCTGGAGATAACAATAACGACAGGTGATTGCAGTGAGGCAGACCACCGAAGCATTCCGCGCCCGCTACCGCGCTGCAATTCATCCACTCTACAACCCATGGCTGCACGGCACTTTTGTGCTGCTGTTCGGCTTGCTGGCCATCGGCGGATTCTGGAGCACGGTGCACCAGGTTCAGCCACTGCAATGGCTGGCTGTGCCGTTGACGTTGTTGTTTTTCAACTTCGGGGTGTACATGGTCCATCGGCACTTGGGGCATCACAAAAAGAACTTCGCGCGAATGTTCTACGCCCGCCATGCCGGCGACCATCACAGCTTTTTCGCCCCTGGCCATATGACCTACGAAACGGCGCGAGACTGGCGGGTGGTTCTGTTTCCAGCCTGGCTGATCGTGTTGCACACGCTCGTCATCGCCCTGCCCGTCTGGTGGCTGTTCAAGCAGTTCGATGCCAACGTCGCCGGGTTGATCGGCGGCTGCCTGGTCCTCGGCTACCTGGCCTACGAAGTGTTCCATGCCTGCGAGCACCTGCCGCCGGAAAATCTCCTCACACGGTTGCCGTGGATCTGCCAGATGCGCCGCCTGCACGAACTGCATCACCGTCGTGAGCTGATGCAGGAGCGCAATTTCAATATCGTTTTGCCGCTGATGGACTACCTGTTCGGCACCCTCTATTGGGAACCGGAGCCGACTGACCTGCACTCGACGAGAACGCCCATGACCTGCATGCAGCATCACATCGACATTGCTGGAGACCCGATTGACGTGCTCGCCTATGCCTGCACTGTGACCCGCTGGCCGGAGTGGCATCCCTCGTCTCTGAAGGTCAATGGCCAGGGCGGTCCGCTGCATGCCGGAGGGCGATTCGAGGAAGACATCAAGGCCGGCGGGCGTGAGGGACACCTGCACTGGGAGGTTAACGAATACCTGCCAGGACGCCGCTGGAGTGCCTGGGCCCATGACGATCACGGGTTGTCTTTGGTAGTGACTTACGAATGCGAGGCCCGGGGCGATAGCACACGCTTTGTCCGCACCCTGGAGTATCAGTTCAGAAGCCTGGCGATGCGCATTGCCAATCGACTGCTGCTCAAGCGCCGCATCGATCGTGAATCGGCAGCGTCGATGCTGACATTGCGCGAGATGGCGCAAAAACAGCTAGCCCCGGCAGGAGTCAGCGCGTGAGTCGAACCGCCAGGTTTCGCCATGTGGTATTGCTGCTGATCATTGCCATCGGCGCCTTTTTGCTACTGATGCCGACCAAGGTACAACCGGTGGCCTGGACACCGTCACCGGCGCCCTCCCTCACCAGCGGCATCTATGCCGACAATCAGCGCCTCAAAGGTGTGGAGCGCGTTGGCGCCGCTGATATCGACGGCCCGGAAGCGTTGCTGCTGGAGGAAGACGCGCTCATCACGGGTTTGCATGACGGCCGATTGATCCATACCAGCCTCGACGGCAAGGTCACCAAGGTCCTGGCCGATACGGGCGGCAGACCCTTGGGGCTGGCCCGTCATCCCAACGGGATGCTGGTGATTGCCGACGGAGTCAAGGGCTTGCTGTCTCTGGATGTCCAGGGCCGCTTGATTCCATTGACCACCACGGCCAACGGCGTGCCCTTCGGTTTCACCGACGACGTGGTAATCGACAAGTCCGGGCACTACGCCTATTTCAGCGATGCCTCCAGCCGCTTTGGCTACGGCAGTGACGGCGACGCGATCATCGAGCACGGCGGCGATGGCCGCTTGCTGCGTTATGACTTCCAGACCGGCAAGACCGCGGTCCTGCTGGATAAGCTGGAATTCGCCAACGGTGTGACGTTGGGACCGGACGATGCCTTCGTGTTGGTCAACGAAACGGGCGCCTATCGCATCAGTCGCTACTGGTTGAGCGGGCCAAAAGCCGGCACCCGGGACCTGTTCATCGACAACCTGCCAGGGTTGCCGGACAACCTCGCGTTCAATGGTCGAGACCGCTTCTGGGTGGCGCTCTATGCGCCGCGCAATGCCTTGCTCGATGCCACTGCGCCGCATCCATTCGTGCGCAAGATGATTGTGCGGGCCATGACTTTCCTGCCTAAGCCGGTGGAGAAACGCGCCTTCGCCCTGGGCCTGGATCTGGACGGCAAAGTGATCGCCAACTTGCAGGACGGTAGCCGCGACAACTATTCGCCGATCACCACCGTTCGCGAGTATGGAGACTGGTTGTATTTCGGGTCGTTGAAGGCCAGACACATGGCGCGATTGCCACTCAGTACGGCGTTACAAAAGTAAGCTCAATAATGTAGCAGCTGGCGAATCCTGGATTCATGGGGCACCTCGCATGGAGCCGTAGATTCGGACCCTGAACATTCGAGGTGCCGGTATTTATCGCCGTTCCAATTTTTCATTCACCGATCGTCGGTGACCAGACAGGGCGCGTCAGGACGGCGTCTGGAGCCGATCAACGATCTTTTGCTTAACCTGCACGCGCTTCTCCTTGAGTTTCTTCAATGCGTCATCGCTGGGCGCATCCGATTTGGCGGTTTCGGCCTTTACGACCTCAGCATCCGCCTGTGAATACTTGTTGATCAGTGAATCCAGTAATGGATCCTTGGTGCGTTTTTGCTGGATATCTTCCTTTGAAAGATTGAGATCCTGATAAAGGTCGTGTGGCACCGGCATGGAACACCTCCGTTTGTTGATCGGAGGCAAACGCGATCAATGGCGTTCACCAACTATCAGAATGGCCTCGGTTAGCCCCTCCTGTCGACCGCCTATCAGACCAGCGGTGCCCGTTCGTCGCCCTGCCGTAAACGCAATAAAACCTTTGCCCGCTCGTCGGCATCCACAAGTTAACGATCAATCGATCGCCCATGAAAACCTGTGTGGAGAATAACCAATGGACGGATTTACCCTGCGCTACCTCACGTTGGCCGTTGCCTTGAGCACCAGCATGGGCACGGCTTTCGCTGCCACTTCCAATGACTTCGTCGACAAGGCGGCCGCGGGTGGTATCGCGGAAGTCGAAACGAGCCGATTGGCCCTGGAAAAAAGCTCATCGGCGGACATCAAGGCATTCGCCAACATGATGATCACCGACCATTCCAAGGCCAACGATGAACTGGCGGCGCTGGCGAAAAAGCACGACATCGAGGTACCGGACAGCACGACGATAGTCAAACAGGCGAAAGAGAAAATCCTCGACTTGCGCGATGAATCTTTCGACGCGGCCTACGCCAACAATCAGGTGAAAGCCCATGAAGACACCATTGAGCTGTTCAAGAAAGAAGCCAACACCGTAACGGACGACAAAACCAAAGGCGCCACTGATCTGAAAGGGTTCGCGCAGAAAATGCTGCCGGCGCTGGAGAAACATCTGCAAATGGCGAAAAAGCTCCAGGCTGCTCATCCAGACAAATAACCCTCCCACGAAAAGGCCGCATCGTTTGATGCGGCCTTTTCAGTTCCTGACTAACCACCATCAGTATCGATATCGGCATCGGTGTCATCCCCGGGTTTGGGCCGGTCGGGATTCGGCTTGAAACCCGGGCTGAACTCGTTGTCGTTATCGGTGTGGCGTTGCTTCTGGTCGACCGCTTTGTCTGCGCTTTCCGGTTCGGGGGTTTTTGCGTTTTCCTCAAGATCACTGTCATCGTTCATAAGTACCTCGTTCATCACTGCACATGCGCGGCTGAAACAGTCGGGCCTTGAAGATTCGAAGCCGCTGCGCAAACAACGTTCCATCGAATGAATCGCCTATGCTCGAGTGAACGGCTGGACAAAATCCGGCGCAAGCGGGACGGTATGTGAACCGATCGTCCCGCGCGGGAACGATCAAAGGATTCTGGCCAAAAAGGGCGCCGTCCGGCTCTTTTTACTCTTGGTGATCTTCTGGGGTGTGCCTGCCACAACAATCTTTCCGCCCTGATCCCCCGCACCGGGGCCGATGTCGATCACCCAGTCACTCTGCGCCACCACGCGCATTTCATGTTCGACGACGATCACCGTATGCCCCGCCGTCACCAGCGTATTCAACTGTTCGAGCAAGCGATCGACATCCCGTGGGTGCAAACCGGTGGTGGGCTCGTCGAGCACATACAAGGTTGCCCCGCGCTGGTTGCGTTGCAGTTCGGTGGCCAGTTTGATCCGCTGGGCTTCACCGCCCGACAACTCGGTCGCCGGCTGACCGAGGCGCAGGTAACCCAGGCCGATATCGCGCAGCACCTCCAGCGACCGGCGAATACCCGGTTGCTCGGCAAACACCGTGACCGCCTCGTCCACCGTCAGTTGCAACACCTGGGCGATGTTCAACCCTTGCCAGATGATTGCCAGCGTCTCGGGGTTGTAGCGCGCGCCGTGGCAGGTCGAACACGGGGCATAGACGCTGGGCATGAACAGCAACTCGACGCTGACAAAGCCTTCACCTTCGCACGTGGGGCATCGCCCCTTGGCGACGTTAAAGGAAAACTGGCCCGCGTCGTAACCCTCGGCCTGGGCTTGAGGCGTGGCGGCGTACAGTTTGCGCACGTTGTCGAAGAGCCCGGTGTAGGTCGCCAGGTTCGAGCGCGGTGTGCGGCCGATGGGTTTCTGATCGACTTGCACCAGGCGCTTGATCGATTCCAGCCCCGCCGTGACCTGTCCGCCGCTGACTTGCGGTGCGTCGTCCTCAAGGCTCAACTCTTGCGGCTCGCTGTCACTTGCCGCACGCCCAAGATGCGCGCCCACCAGTTCCAGCAACGCCTGACTGACCAGGCTCGATTTGCCGGAACCGGAGACACCGGTCACCGAGGTGAAACAGCCCAGTGGAAACTCGGCGCTGAGGTTGTTCAGGTTGTTGCGGGTGATGCCTTCGAGTCGCAACCAATCGGTCGCCTTTCGGCTGACACGTGATTGGGTGACTTGCTCGGCGAACAGGTAGGCGCGGGTCTGGGAGTTCGTTATCCCTGCCAACCCTGGCGGTGGCCCGCTGTACAGGACTTGGCCGCCATGCTCGCCGGCCGCCGGGCCGACATCGATCAACCAATCGGCGCGGCGCATGGTTTCCAGATCATGCTCGACCACAAACAAAGTGTTGCCGGCGGCTTTCAAGCGTTGCAAGGCTTCGAACAAGGCTTCGCCATCCGCCGGGTGCAATCCGGCTGACGGTTCATCCAGCACGTAGATCACGCCGAATAACTGCGAACCCAATTGAGTCGCCAGGCGCAGGCGCTGCAATTCACCGGACGACAGCGTCGGCGTGCTGCGGTCCAGCGCCAGGTAACCAAGCCCCAGATCGGTCAACGTGCTGACCCGTTCCAGCAAGTCCTGAGCGATCCGCTGCGCGGCCAGGCGTTTCTCCACCGACAAGTTCGGTGTGTGGCGTACATCCGGCGCATTGGCGTGACCACTGGCGCCGTGGGCCACTCGTTGCTCGCGGGCTTCGCGGGTCTGGTCGTGCGTCAGCACTTCGCCCACTGCCTCGGCCTGTTCGAGGTAGCTGTGAGCGGCGACTGGTTTCAAGACTTCGGCCACTTGCAGCAATGGCATCTGCGACAGTTCGCCGATGTCGTAACCGGCAAAGGTCACCGACAGCGCCTCGCGCTTGAGCCGTTTGCCATCGCACAACGGGCACGGGCTGCCGAGCATGAATTGCGCGACGCGCTTCTTCATCAACGCGCTTTGGGAATGGCTGAAGGTGTGCAGGATGTAGCGCCGGGCGCCGGTGAACGTGCCCTGGTAACTCGGTTCCATGTTGCGTTTGAGCGCGACTCTGGTTTCTTCGGGGGTGAGCCCGGCATACACCGGCACCGTGGGGGTTTCTTCAGTGAAGAGAATCCAGTCGCGCAGTTTTTTCGGCAGATCGCGCCAGGGTTTATCAACGTCGTAACCCATCGTCACCAGGATGTCGCGCAGGTTCTGTCCCTGCCAGGCCGTGGGCCAGGAGGCCACCGCGCGCTGGCGAATGGTCAGGCTCGGGTCCGGCACCATCAACGCTTCGGTGACTTCATACACCCGCCCCAACCCATGACATTCGGGGCACGCGCCCTGTGGCGTGTTGGGCGAAAAATCTTCCGCATACAGCATCGGTTGCCCCGGCGGGTAACTGCCGGCCCGGGAGTACAGCATGCGGATCAGGCTCGATAACGTCGTCACGCTGCCCACCGAAGAGCGCGTGCTCGGCGTACCCCGTTGTTGCTGCAGCGCCACCGCCGGCGGCAAGCCTTCAATGGAGTCGACGTCCGGCACGCCGACCTGATCGATCAGGCGCCGCGCATAAGGCGCCACGGATTCGAAATAGCGACGTTGCGCTTCGGCGTAGAGGGTCGAGAACGCCAACGACGATTTCCCCGAACCGGACACGCCAGTGAACACCACCAGGGCATCCCGGGGAATGTCGACATCGACGTTTTTCAGATTGTGTTCCCGGGCGCCACGCACCCTGACCATGCCGGAGGGGGGATTGGAAGTGCGCTTGGATGTCATGAGCGGCCTTGATTGGAAGGTTCAAAAAAATGCGGTTCACCTGTACCTGATCATTCCCACGCTCCGCGTGGGAATGCAGCCCGGGACGCTCCGCGTCCCTTTCGAGAGCTGGAACGCGGAGCGTCCCTAGAGGCATTCCCACGCGGAGCGTGGGAACGATCAATCGAGTTAGCCATTGAGGACGGTGCGCACCATTCGGGTCAGCGCCTGGGGACCATAGGGTTTGCTCAGCAAATGCGTATCAGGACTGAGCTGGTGATTGCGCGAAATAATGTCACGGGTGTGACCCGAGGTGAACAGCACGGCCACCGGCGGCGTCTGCACTTTGGCCCAGGCGGCCAGGTCCGCGCTTTTGATCAGGCCGGGCATGACCACGTCAGTGAAAATCAGGTCCACCACCGCGCCCTCCAGCAACATCTGCATCGCCACGTCGCCATTGGCCGCCGTCAGTACTCGATAACCTTCTTCACTCAGCAACTCCACCGCTGAGCTGCGCACCGCCTCGTTGTCCTCGACCACCAGAATGGTTTCGTGTCCGCCTCGCTGTCGTGGGTCATGCCGTACCGTTTCGTTGAGCATCGGGCGCAAGCTGCGAGGGAAATACAGCTGCACCCGCGTGCCGTGCCCGATCACGCTGGAAATCTCGATATGCCCGCCACTCTGCTTGACGAAACCGAACACCATGCTCAGGCCCAGCCCCGTGCCCTGGCCATCGGCCTTGGTGGTAAAAAACGGCTCGAAAGCCTGTGCGAGTACTTGCGGGGACATGCCGATACCTTTGTCAGCCACCGCCACGCAGACATAGTCGCCGGCGACGATGCCCTTGCCTGCACAAAACTTGCGATCAAGGACAATGTTCTCGGCGCTCAGGTCAATGGTCCCCTCGCCCTTCATGGCGTCGCGGGCATTGATCGCCAGATTGAGGATGGCGTTTTCCAGTTGATTGCGGTCCACGTAGATGTGCCAAAGGGCTTCGGCCGCGCTGACGTTGATCTGGATGGTTTCCCCCAGCGCCCGCTGCAACAATTCCCCGAGCCCATCGAAGACCTGGCGCAGATCACAGACCGCTGGTGACAAGGGCTGACGACGGGCGAATGCGAGCAATTGCGAAGACAGTTTGGCGCCACGTTCGACCGCGGCAATCGAAGCGCTGACCCGGCGCTGCACATTGGCATTGTCCGGTTCATGCCGCGCCAGCAAGTGCAGATTGCCGGCGATCACCTGCAACAGGTTGTTGAAGTCATGGGCCACGCCGCCGGTGAGGCCGCCGATGGCTTCGAGCTTCTGCGATTGACGCAGTTGTTCTTCAGCGGCCAGTCGCGCTTCGACTTCGTCGGCAACGCGTTGCTCCAGATTACGGGTGAACTTGAGCAGGGATTCTTCGGCGATCTTGCGTTCGTGGATATCGATCAACACCCCGGGAAAACGGAACGGTTCGCCCTGCTCGTTGAACTCGCAGCCTCCGCTCGCCAGTACCCACAGGTAACTGCCATCAGGGCGCAGGACCCGACACTCGGCATTGAAGGGGTCGCCGGTTTTCATTGCCTGATTGATCTGCTCCTGCATCCAGATGCGGTCATCGGGATGAATCCGTGCCTGCGCGATGTCCATTGGCAGGTCGGCCAGGTTCTGGTCGGGCGGGTAGGAAAAAGTACGGGCGAAACGCTCATCGCCGGAGAGCACATTGTCCTTGATGTCCCAAACGAACGAGCCGAGCAGAGCCCCGGCATTGAGCGCCAGGCGCACCCGCTCGTTGTCGGCGTGATAGGCGTCCTCGGCGGCCTGACGACGGCGCTCGGAAATCACATGTTCAGTGGTCTCGACCACCATCGCCATGACCCCGGCCGGTTTCCCGTCGTCATCCGCCACCGGGCTGTAATAGAGATCCAGCCAGACGTCTTCGGGTATGCCGTCCCTCAAAAGCACAAGCTCTTTGTTGCGATAGGACAGCGTGCCGCCGGCCAGGCAAGTGTCGACCACATGCCGATTGAATTCGGCGACTTCCGGCCAGCCCAGTTCCACCGGGGAACCCAACAGGTAAGGATGGCGGCCACCGGCAAATTTCGAGTACGCATCGTTATAGATCATGTAACCCGGCCGGCCCCACAACATCACCATCGGCAGTGGCGACGCGAGCATCAACTGCACCGCGCTGCACAAGCTTCTGGGCCAGGCGTGCATGGGCCCGAGCTCAGTCACGCTCCAGTCGAACGCGCGGATGCGCTCGGCCATTTCACCGTTCCAGCCTGCACACCCATGGCTATCGTCTAGAAACTGCATCGACTGACTCTGTATCCCTGTAGATGACCGGCTTAAGGGATCGCAACGGCATGAGGACGGTGCGTGCCCGTTTGTTTCGAGCATCGTCGTCGCCAATGGTTTCATAGAGGTTAGCTGATTCTGGACTTGCAGATTTTTGTGGGTTTTCCCTGAGGACTTTGTAGCAGCTGTCGAGCCTGCGAGGCTGCGTTCGGCTGCGAAGCAGTCGTGAAAACAAACACCTCGGTGTGTCAGGACAATCTTGGATGCAGGGTTTACGACTGCTGCGCAGCCGAACGCAGCCTCGCAGGCTCGACAGCTGCTACACGGTTTCAGCGTGGTTAGACCTCGATCAGGTGCTTGAGCGGGTGGTAGTCGGTTTTCAACGTGGCGGCGACGTCGAGAATGGCCTTCTCGATGCCATTCAAATGCATGCAGGTCAGTTCGATCGCCGCGCTCTGGTTACCGGCTTCGATGTACTCGATCAGCCGCAGGTGTTCGTCGTCGCGGCACGCTTCGTGACTGTCGTCATCCAGTGCCGCGGCGTACAGCGAGGCGCGGGAAATCAGCTTGCGGAACCAGTCCAGCAACACCGGGTTGTTCAGGCTTTGCGCGAGTTTGATGTGGAACTCACCCAGCAAATGAATCAACCGTTCATGGTCGCCACTGCGGTGTGCTTCATCCTCCAGCAACAGGTGATCACGCAGGTCCTGGGTCACGGCAGTATCACGACGGCGGCAGAGCTCGGTGACGATGCCGATCTCGACCAGGCGCCTCGTTTCAAACAGCGAGCGAATTTCCTCATCACTGGGCAACGACACCGACGCCCCTTTGTTGGGCTCGGTGGTCACCAGGCCATCGGCTTCCAACTGCTTGAGCGCGGCACGAACCGACGTCCGGCTGACATTAAAAAGTTCGGCCAATGACGCTTCGCCCAGCTTCATCCCGGGACGCAATGAACGTTTGCTGATCGCCTCGTAAACCCCTTGGTAGACGCGGTCGACCGTGGTCTCGAGTTTTTTCTCGGTCATCTGAACACTCCTTTAGCGCTAAACAACCGGCCCCAGGCGATGAACAGCCTTTGAAAAAGGGGGTTGCACGAGCAGATTAATCCGGTTATTTGTAGATTGCATCCAGATATTGCATACAATAATTAGAGGAATGCACCAATATGGGTCATCCAACTGCGATTGAAGTGCGTAACGTCTCCAAGCGGTATTCCGACGATCCGGGGCTGGCTCCAGCCCTCGACAACGTTTCAGTCGACATTGCCGACAATGAATTCTTCACCTTGCTCGGCCCTTCCGGCTGCGGCAAGACCACCCTGCTGCGCACCATCGCCGGCTTCGAACAGGTCAGCGAAGGCGAGATTCGTCTGGCGGGCGAACCGGTCAATGATTTGCCACCGTTCAAGCGCCGGGTCAACACCGTATTCCAGAGCTACGCGCTGTTTCCGCACATGAGCGTCGCGCAGAATATCGCCTTCGGCCTTGAGATGCAGGGTCTTGATCGCAAGCTCATCCCGCAACGGGTCGATGAGATGCTCGCGCTGGTACAAATGCAACACCTGGCCCAGCGCAAACCGGCCGAATTGTCCGGCGGCCAGCAACAGCGCGTGGCGCTGGCCCGGGCTCTGGCGCCGAAACCCAAAGTGCTGTTGCTCGACGAACCGCTGTCGGCGCTGGACCTGAAGCTGCGCAAGGAAATGCAGGTCGAACTCAAGCGCGTGCAGAAGGAAGCCGGAATCACCTTCATTTTCGTCACCCACGATCAGGAAGAAGCCCTGACCCTGTCCGATCGAATCGCCGTGATGTCCGCCGGCAAGATCCTGCAAATCGGCACGCCGAACGATATCTACGAAAGACCCAAGCATCAGTTTGTCGCCCAGTTTATCGGCGACATCAACTTCCTCCCGGGCCACATCAAGCGCGGCCAGCAAAACGAAAAACTGTTCGTCCCGAACGGCATGCCGGTGGAAATCCCCTGCCCGGCCCAAGGCTTCGACGGCGCCAGCGTGCAATTGGCCTTCCGCCCGGAACGTTCGCAACTGGTCGACCTGGCGCAACCGCATCACCTGCGCGGCGTGATCGAAGCGGTGTTGTATGTCGGCACTGCCACGCTCTATCAGTGCCGGTTGAACAACGACATCAAGGTCATGCTGCGCGAGAACAACGAAGGCCTGAACCGTGGCCGGGTGGTCGGTGATCGCGTCGCGGTCAACCTGCCGCCCCATGCCTGCCTGTTGATGGAGGCCTGAGATGAGCGTCAGCAGCACTTCTCCCGCCCTCAGCCGTGCGCTGTTGCTCAGCCCGGTGGTTCTGACTTTGCTGGCGTTGATCGCCATTCCGCTCGGCATCATGGGCTACATCAGCTTGCTGCCGCGCAATGTGTACGGCGGCGTCGACTGGCAGGCCGACTGGCAATTGCAAAGCTACGTGCAGCTGTTTTTCCAGGAAGGTTTCGACGGTGAACTGGAGCTGAACTGGGTCTACGCCCAGGCGCTGTTGCGCTCGGTGTTCCAGGCCGGCGGCACCACGTTGCTGTGTTTCCTGTTCGGCTTCCCGGTGGCCTTGTGGATGTCGAGCCTGACACCGCAGCGGCGCAACCTCATGGTGTTGCTGATCACCATTCCGTTCTGGACCAACCTGCTGATCCGCAACTACGCCTGGCTGATCATCCTGCGTGAGCACGGCTGGGTCGCCCAGAGCCTCAACGCGCTGTTCCCCCAGGCGGGTGGCATCACCCTGCTCTACAACGACTTCGCCGTCAGCGTCGGGCTGGTCTACAGCTTCCTGCCGTTCATGATTTTGCCGATCTACTCGACCCTGGAAAAACTCGACTGGCGTCTGGTGGAAGCCGCGTACGACCTCGGCGCCAATCGCTGGCACGCGCTGAAGCGGATCATTCTGCCGCTGTCGATGCCCGGCGTGATTGCCGGCGCGTTGCTGGTGTTTGTGCCGAGTCTCGGTGCGTTCATTACCCCGGCGATTCTCGGCGGCGGCAAGACACTGATGATCGGCAACCTGATCCAGCAACAGTTCGGCACCGCGCGCAACTGGCCGCTGGGCAGTTCGCTGTCATTCCTGTTGCTGGGGATTCTGCTGCTGTCCCTGGTGCTTTACGCCCTCTACAGCCGCAGCGCCGCCAAAACTCTACGTCGGGGAGCCACCGCATGATCGCCCTGCACTTGAAAAAACTGCCCCTGACCCGCGAAGTCAGCCTGTTGATCCTGGCCTATCTGTACGTGCCGATCTTCGTGCTGATCGCCTACAGCTTCAACGCCAACCGTTCGGCCACGGTATGGACCGAGTTCTCGTTCGCCTGGTACGGCAGGATTCTGGCCAACCCGTCGATCCAGACGGCAGCGCTGAACTCGATCATCGTCGCCGGCATCGCTACGGTCTGTGCCACGGCCATTGCGTTGCTCGCGGCGTTGGCGACGTACCGGCCGTTCTATGGACAGAAGATGGTCGAGGGCGGGATCAACCTGCCGCTGATCCTGCCGGAGATCGTCACCGCCGTCGCCACGCTGCTGCTGTTCATGGCGCTGGGGATCAAGCTCGGTTTGCTGACGGTGATCGTCGCGCACATTGGCTTCTGCATTCCTTTCGCCTACCTGCCGATCCGTGCGCGGCTCAATGATCTGGACAAGAGCTTGCTGGAGGCGGCGAACGATTTGTACGCCAACCCGTGGCAGGTGTTTCGTCGAGTGACGCTACCGCTGCTGTGGCCCGCAGTGTTGTCCGGGTCGGTGCTGGCGTTCGTGGTCAGCCTCGACGATTTCATCATGACCTTCTTCGTGGCCGGCCCCGGTTCGACGACGTTGCCGGTGTACATCTTCTCGGCGATCAAGTCCGGCGTGACGCCGGAGATCAACGCGATCTCGACCCTGATGCTGGTGATTTCCATCGTGCTGGTGGTGCTGGCCTTCTGGCTGGGACAGCGCGGCAAAAACCAATGAGCCCTTTCCTTCGCGGTACTTTCGGAGCGTAAAACCATGATGTTGAAAAACACGATCTTCAAAAGCATGCGTTACGGCGTCGCCGGTCTGGCCCTCGGTTGCTTCAGCGTTTTCACCGCGCAGGCCGCCGAACCCAAGGAATTGTTCTTCTATAACTGGACCGACTACTACCCGGTGGAACTGCTGGCCAAGTTCGAAAAGGAAACCGGGATCAAGGTCACCATGGACGGCTACGACAGCAACGAAACCCTGCTGGCCAAGTTGCAGGCCGGTGGCGCGGCGTATGACGTAATCGTGCCGTCGCAGTCGATCATGCGCACGTTGATCAACCAGAACCTGCTGCTGCAAATCGACGCGTCGAACCTGCCCAACTTCCAGTACGTCAAACCGGCGTTCCGCGACCCGAGTTTCGACCCGGGCCGCAAGTTCTCCGCTCCGTACCTGTGGGGCACCACCGGGTTTTCCTATGACAGCGCGCGGGTGCCCGGCGGCAAGCTCGATGACTCTTGGAAAGAGTTCTTCGAACCACGCAAGGAACTCGAAGGCCAACTCGCCGCCCTCGATACGTCCAGCAGTGTGATCAACGCGGCCAGCCATTACCTGAACGTGGACGAATGCAGCGAAAACCCGCAGGACGCCAAGCGCATTCTGGAGCTGCTGCAAAAACAGAAACCGCACTTGAAGATGTACAGCTCGGACAACACCGTCGACCGCATGGCCTCCGGTGAAGTGATCATGATGCAAAACTGGAACGGCTCCACTGCCCGGGCCACATTGCAAAAAAGCACCATCAAGTACGTGTACCCGCGCGAAGGCCTGGCGATGTTCCAGGACAACTTCGCCGTACCGAAAAGCGCCCCGCACCCTGGCAACGCGAAGCTCTTCATCGACTGGATGATGAAACCGGAAAACGCCGCCGCCGTGTCCAACGCCATCGCCTACGCCAACGGTATCCAGAGCGACAAACTGATCGACGCCAAATGGCGGGTGATGGACGCGATCAACATGCCCGACGAGTTCGCCTCGCGCCTGCGCCCGGAAAAAGAGTGCAGCAACAAGGCGCGTGAGCTGCAGGACCGGATCTGGTCGAAGCTCAAGGGTTGATTGGCTGGGTTTGAGACCGAGTCGCGGCCATCGCGAGCAGGCTCGCTCCCACAGGGATTTTGTAAACACCACTAATCCAATGTGGGAGCGAGCCTGCTCGCGATGAGGCCCGCCCAAACACCACAAAATTCGAGGTATGCAATGACCCAACCCCGCTGGCTACGCAACGTGCGCCCCTACGGCTCCTCCGCCGAAGACCTGCTTCTGGAAAACGGCCTGTTCAAGGCTCGACGCCCCGCGTCCAACGCGCCGCCGGCCCCCACCGACATCGACGGCCAAAACCAGCTCCTCACCCCGGCCCTGGTCGAAAGCCACGTCCACCTCGACAAAACCCTCTGGGGTCAACCCTGGCGCCCGAACAGCGCCGGCCCGACGCTCAAGGACTACATCGCCAACGAGCGCCGTGTGCTGCGTGACGTCCAGGCACCGATTGTCCAGCGTGCCGGCGCCCTGCTGGAAAACTGCATCGCCCGTGGCTCGCTGACGATGCGTTGTCACGTCGACATCGACCCGGAATTCGGCCTGCGCCACGTCGAGGCCATGCAACAGCTGCGCGAAGCCTACCGCGACCTGATCGACCTGCAACTGGTGGTGTTCCCGCAAACCGGCCTGATCAGCCGCCCCGGCACCGCCGAACTGATGCGCGAAGCCATGGCCCTGGGCGTGGAAAACGTTGGCGGACTCGACCCCTGCGGCATCGACAATGACCCCATCGCCCAGCTCGACTTCGTGTTTAAGCTGGCCAGCGAATTCGAGCGTGGCGTCGACATTCATCTGCACGACAAGGGCGAACTGGGCCTGTGGCAGATCGCACTGATCGCCGACTACACCGAACGCTTCGGGCGTCAGGGTCGGGTGATGATCAGCCACGCGTACTGCCTTGGGATGTTGCCGTGGAGTCAGGTCAAACCGGTGGCCGAGCGTTTGGCGGC
Organism: Pseudomonas frederiksbergensis; assembly: GCF_900105495.1. NCBI lineage: Bacteria > Pseudomonadati > Pseudomonadota > Gammaproteobacteria > Pseudomonadales > Pseudomonadaceae > Pseudomonas > Pseudomonas frederiksbergensis. The sequence goes on from NZ_FNTF01000002.1 coordinate 4,757,119, forward strand.
CCTGGGCATTTCCCTGATGAGTTCGGCGCCGGCCGATTGCGCGGTGCCGCCGTTTCTCGCATTGCGCGAGACCGGGGTGAACGTGTGCCTGGGTTCGGACGGCATTCGTGATGCCTGGTCGCCCATGGGCAACGGCGACATGCTCGAACGGGCGATGCTGCTGGCGTTTCGTTTCGATTTGAACAAAGACGATGAACTGATGGCGGCGTTTGAAGCCGCCACAGTGAATGGCGCTCGGGCGTTGGGCTGTGAGGGTTATGGTCTGGAGATCGGTCAGCCGGCGGATTTTTTGCTGATGCCGGTGCAGACGCTGGGTGAAGCGGTGGTGTCGCGGCCGATGCGCCAGGTTTATCGCGGCGGTGAGTTGATCGCCTCGGGTGGCCAACTGCTGGAAAGCCGTCTGTGAAAAGGATTGGATTGAAAGCCAGTTGCGTGGTCGGGTTCGACGGCACCCGGCATGTGCTGTGGCGCGACGGCGAAGTGGTGTTCGAAGGTTCGCGCATTGTGTTTGTCGGGCGTGGCTATCCAGGGCCGGTGGACCAGTGGGTCGATTACGGCAACGCATTGATCGGACCCGGTTTCATCGACCTGGATGCACTCGGCGATCTTGATTCGACGGTGCTGACGCTGGACAACGGCGATGAACGCGACATGGGCCGGATGTGGTCCGAGGATTACCTGGCGAGCGGTCCGCGGGAGAGTTACAGCCCCGATGAAGAAGTCTTCAAATACCGCTACGCCTTCACCCAGCTGATCCGCAACGGCATCACCACCGCCATGCCGATCACTTCGATGTATTACCGCGAATGGGCCGAGACCTACGACGAGTTTTCTGCGGTGGTCGGAGTCGCTGCCGAGTTGGGGCTGCGCACTTACCTTGGTCCCTGCTACATGAGCGGCATGAGTTACTGGCGCGCCGATGGAAGCCTCGGGCATCACTGGGATGAAACGCGGGGCATGGCGGGGCTCGACGCGGCTGCGCGGTTTTTCCGTGATTTCGACGGTGCGCACGAGGGTTTGATTCGTGGCGCGCTGCTGCCGGACCGGATCCAGACCTGCACACCGGCCCTGCTGCAACGCACTGCCGCGCTGAGTCGGGAACTGAACGCGCCGATGCGTTTGCATTGCTGCCAGGGGCTCGGTGAGGTGGCGATGGTCGAACAACTGCGCGGTACTTCGCCGCTGGGTTGGTTGCAGCAATTGAAACTGCTGACCCCGCGCAGCCTGCTGCCCCACGGCATCTACACCTGCGGCGATGACGATCTGCAACGCGTGGTGGATGGCGGCGCGAGTCTGGTGCATTGCCCGGTGGTGTTTGCCCGTGACGGTGAGGCGCTGAACTCCTTCGGTCGCTATCGGGCCAAGGGCATCAACTTCGCCTTGGGCACCGACACCTGGCCAGCGGATGTGCTGGAAAACATGCGCCAGGGTCTGAACATTGCGCGATTGATGGAGGGCGGAAACTCGCTCACCAGCACCCTGGATTTGTACAACGCCGCCACCCTCGGCGGCGCCAAGGCCTTGGGTCGCGATGATCTGGGCCGCCTGGCACCGGGCGCCAAGGCCGACATCACGGTGTTCAGCCTTCGCGGCCTGCATTTGGGGCCGTTGTTCGATCCACTGAAAAACCTGGTGCTGGCCGGGCGCGGTGACGACTGCATCGCCAGCTACATCGACGGCCGCTGTGTGATGCAGGACGGTCAGGTTCAAGGCGTCGACTACCCCGCCCTGCAACGCCAGGCGCAACAACAATTCGAAAAACTGATGCGCAGCCACAGCGACCGGGCCTTCGGCCAACCGGACTGGAAAGGCCTGTTCAAACCGGCCATTCCGTTCGCTGACGACTACAGCGCAGACGCGCCACTGAGCGCGATTGATCCCCTTCTTTAGAGAATTCTGCCCATGCAAAGCTTTGACTTCAGCCAATTGAGCCCGCGAGACAAGTACAAGATTCTGATCGGCAGCGTGGTGCCCCGGCCGATTGCCCTGGTCACCACCATCGACGGCGAAGGCCGAATCAACGCCGCGCCCTTCAGCTTCTTCAACGCCCTCTCGGCCGACCCGCCGATCCTCGCGTTGGGCGTGGAAAACTACGGCGACCAAAGCCCCAAGGACACCACGCGCAATATCCAGCTCAACCAGGAATTCACCGTGAACATCGTCAGCGATGCCCTGGTGGAAGCCATGAACGTCTGCGCCGTGCCGTTCGCCCCCGGTTTCGACGAACTGACGGCCGCCGGCCTCACCGCCATTCCCGGCACCACGGTCAAATGCCCACGAATCGGCGAAGCCCCGGTGGCGTTGGAGTGTCGACGGATGATGGCGCTGTCCATCGGGCAGTCACGGGAGATTATCTTTGGCGAAGTGTTGATGGCGCATGTGCGGGATGAATTGATCGACCCGAAAACCTTGTACATCGATCAACTCGGGCTCGATGCGATTGGCCGGATGGGTGGGCATGGGTATGCGCGCACGCGGGATTATTTCGATTTGCCGACACGCTCGTTGCAGGCGTGGACGGATGCGCCGGGGGGCGGCGAAAGGTTTTGGCCGTCAGGTAAATGATCGTTCCCACGCTCTGCGTGGGAACGCAGCCAGGGACGCTCTGCGTCCGCTGTGACACAGAGCGTCACGGGAGGCGTTACCACGCAGAGCGTGGGAACGATCAGGTTGGGTTCAGCGGAAATCCCGGCTGCGTACGCTGATGCCGTCGAGCAATGGGCTCAGGTCGCTCAACCGTCCGGCAATCAAATGCCGCACCTCGCCTTCCTTTTCCCAACGCCCGTCGACCTTGAGCAATTGCGAGCCGACCAACACCTGGCGCTGCCGGTCGGCCAGGTCGCGCCAGACGATGACGTTGACGTTGCCGAACTCATCTTCAAGGGTGACAAAGGTCACGCCACTGGCGGTGCCCGGGCGTTGTCGGCCGGTCACCAACCCGGCGACACTGACCGGTCGTCCATGCTCGACCTCCAGCAGTTCCTTCGAACTGCGGCAGCGCCGGGCTTTCAATTCACCCCGCAATAGAGCCAGCGGATGCGGGCCGAGCGTGGTGCCGACACTGTTGTAATCGGCCAGCAGGTCCTCGCCGACAGTGGGTTTGGGCAACGACACCGCGCCCTCCTCCTGACTCGGCAGACCGGCGAACAAGCCAAGCTGTTTCTGCACACCCGCCACTTCCCAGCGCGCCCGATGACGGTCACCCGCCAGGCCACGCAGCGCACCCGCATCGGCCAGTTGTTCCTGGGCGCGGGCGTCGAGTCGCGCCCGTTCGCCGAGGTCGGCAATGTCGATAAACGCCCCCTTCGACCGTGCGGCTTCGATGCGCCGGGCATCGTCCTCGCGAAAGCCCTTGATCATCCGCAATCCCATGCGAATCGCCGGTTGAGCCCCAGTGATCGGCTCAAGGCTGCAATCCCAATCGCTGGCGCGCACGTCCACCGGGCGAATCTGCAAATGATGCCGGCGCGCGTCCTGCAGAATCTGGTCCGGGCTGTAGAAACCCATGGGCCAGCTGTTGATCAGCGCACAGGCGAAGGCCGCCGGCTCGTGGCATTTCAACCAGCAACTGGCGTAGGTCAGCAAGGCGAAACTGGCGGCGTGGGACTCAGGGAAACCATAACTGCCGAAGCCTTTGATCTGCTCGAAGATCTGCGCGGCAAACTCGGCCGTGTAGCCGTTTTTCTTCATCCCGGCGGCCAGGCGATCCTTGTGCGGTTCCAGCCCGCCGTGGCGTTTCCAGGCCGCCATGGAGCGGCGCAGCTGATCGGCCTCGCCGGGGCTGTAGTCGGCGGCGACGATCGCAATCTGCATCACCTGTTCCTGGAACAGCGGCACGCCCAGCGTGCGCTTGAGCACCACTTCCAGTGCCGGGGACGGATAGACCTCGGGTTCTTCCTTGTTTCGGCGGCGCAGGTACGGATGCACCATCCCGCCCTGAATCGGCCCCGGACGGACAATTGCCACCTCGATCACCAGGTCATAGAAGGTCCGTGGCTTGAGCCTCGGCAGCATCGACATCTGCGCCCGGGACTCGATCTGGAATACGCCAATGGTGTCGGCACGGCCGATCATGTCGTAGGTCGGCGAGTCTTCGGCCGGGATCGTCGCCAGGCTGAGGTCCCGATGACGATGACGGCGCAACAGATCGAAACAGCGGCGGATCGCACTGAGCATGCCCAGCGCCAGGATATCCACCTTGAGCAGCCCGACGGCATCGAGGTCGTCCTTGTCCCACTGGATGATGGTGCGCTCGGCCATGGCGGCGTTTTCCACCGGGACCAGGCTGTCCAGAGGCTGCTCGGAAATCACGAAACCGCCGGGGTGCTGGGACAGGTGTCGGGGGAACCCGATCAACTGCCCCGTCAGGCTCAGCACCCGGCGCAGCACCGGACTCTCGGGATCGAACCCGCCTTCAAGCAGGCGCTCCACGGGCGGTGTTTCATCACTCCAGTGGCCACAGCAATCGGCCAGGGCGTTGATCTGATCCGGCGGCAAACCCAGGGCCTTGGCCACATCACGCACCGCGCCGGCCGCGTGATACGTGCTGACCACCGCCGTCAGCGCCGCACGGCTGCGGCCATAACGCTGGAACACGTACTGCAAGACTTCTTCGCGGCGTTCGTGTTCGAAATCGACGTCGATGTCCGGCGGTTCGTTGCGCTCTTTGGAGAGAAAGCGCTCGAACAACAGCGTGGTGCGATCCGGATCGATTTCCGTGATGCCCAAGGCAAAGCACACCGCCGAGTTGGCCGCCGAACCACGGCCCTGACACAGGATTTTTTGCTCACGGGCGAATCGCACAATGTCGTGAACCGTCAGGAAATAGCTTTCGTAGCCCAGTTCGGCGATCAGCTCCAGCTCCTTGTCGATCTGCGTCAGCACCTTGGCCTGCGGTCCTTTTGGCCAGCGCCACGCGATGCCCTCTTCGGTCAGATGCCGCAGCCAGGAGGTGGCTGTCTGGCCTTCAGGGACCAATTCCCGGGGATATTGATAACGCAACTGACCGAGATCGAAAGTGCAGCGCCGGGCGATGTTCAGCGTTTCGTCGAGCAGGGTTTGCGGGTAGATCGATTGCAGAGCCTCAAGACTGCGCACATGCCGCTCGCCATTGGGATGAAGACGCAACCCGGCCTCCGCCACCGGCACGTGATGACGGATCGCAGTCATGGTGTCCTGCAAGGCGCGCCGTCCACGAGCGTGCATGTGCACATCACCGCTGGCCACTGCCGGGATTCGCAGCTCCCTTGCCAGCATCAACAGCTCGTTCAGCCGTCGGGTATCGTTCTGGCCGCGATGCAGCTGGACGACCAGCCACAGGCAATTGGCGAAGGTCTGTTTCAGCCAGCGGCCCTGTTCGAAGTCATCGACCGCGTCCGGCACCCACAATGCCAACAGGCCCGGCAAGGGTTCGCTGAAGTCCTCGCGCAGCACTTGATACTGGCCTTTCTGCGTGCGGCGTCGGGCTCGGGTAATCAATCGGCACAGCGCTTGATAACCCTCGAGGTTTTCCACCAGCAACACCAGTTTCGGACCGTTCTCGATGCGCACTTCGCTGCCGATGATCAGCGGCAGCTCCACGGCTTTGGCCGCTTGCCAGGCGCGGACGATACCGGCCAGGGTGCATTCATCGGTGATCGCCAAGGCCTGATAGCCGTGCTTTTTCGCCCGCTGAAAGAGTTCGAGGGCACTGGAAGCACCGCGCTGGAAACTGAAGTTCGACAGGCAGTGCAGCTCGGCATAGTCGATGCTCATGCGAACCAGCCTTGCAGCCACAACGGACCGTCCTCACCGACCGCACGGTAGGCCCAGCCCTGCTGGCCGGAACGGGTTTCGATCAGGAAGTAATCACGGCGCACATCGGCGCCGTCCCACCAACCGGACTCGATGCGCTCCGGCCCCATCAGGATGCGCGCCGAACCTTCGTGCACCGCCAGTGGTTCGGTCAGCAGCCAACCCGGACGTTGCACGCCGGGCAGCCCTGCACAGCGCTGACTGTCGACACTGGCCTGCCACGCGCATTCCGGCCGGTGATCGGCCTGGAACCGCAAGCCCTGCACCGCGTCATCCCCCAACCGCGCGCGCAAGCGTTCGCGCAGTTGCTCCCAGGGCAAGGACTGCTGCGGGCGGTCGTCGAACAGCTCCTGATACTGGGGAACGAAGGCCGGCAAGTCTTCGGCGCGCAGGCGAAAACCGCGCACCGGGGCCTCGACCTGGACGTGCTCCAACCGGCCCCGGGCCAGTTCAAAGAGCATCGCCGGATCACGTTCGGCGCTGAGCAGGCCGACCTTGATGACGGTGTCCGGCAGCCCGGCGTGCTCCAGGTGCAGGTCAAAACGCTGCACGCCGCTGTCCCGACCGCAAAGAAACGCCGACAGGTCGCCGGTCAGCCGGCGTAACGGAAACAGCAGCGCCTGATGGGACTGCACGTCGAAGTTGAGCTCGATGCGCACATCGAACCGGTCCGGCGGCAGGTAGAACGCCAGCGCCAGCCGCCGTAACCCGAGCAAGGCGTCCAGATGCTTGAGCACCCGGGCCTCGAAACGCCGGGCCAGACTATGGCGAGGCAACGCCTGAACCTGGCTCAAGGTGCGCAGCCCCATGCGCGACAACGCGGTGGCCACGCTGGTTTCCAGCCCGATCCGGTCGATAGGCAACTGCCCTAGATGATGCTGCAAGGCTTGATCGTCGGGCACCACCAGACCGTCATAAGCGTTGGCCAGTACCCGTGCCGCCACCGGGTTGGGCGCGGCAACAATCCGATGGCGAAACCCCAACTCGCCGAGTTCGGCGCGTAACCGCGCCTCGAATTGCGGCCAGGCGCCGAACAATCCCAGGCTGGACTCGATTTCAAACACCACCGCACGCGGGTAATGCACGCTGACTTGTGAACTGAATCGATAAGCCCAGGCGGCCAGAAACTGCTGCCAGTGCTCGATCTCGGCAGCGTCGTATTCAGCCGTGACAAAGCCTTTGCTCAAGGCCTGGGCGGCGGTCATCGACTGGCCCGGACGCAAGCCCAGCGCCCGGGCCGAAGCGTTGACCGCTTGCAACACCCGACGTTGGGCCGGGCCGGTCAGCAGCGCCAGCGGTTCATCGGGATCGGAACGCTGACGCAGTACCGCGTCCAGCGCCAATTGCGGGAAGAGAATGCACACCCAGCGCATGGCAACCTCAATGTCCCACGGGGAAGGCAATCGGCGCCGAACGCGCCAACCCGCCCCGACACTTGAGCACGCGCAATTGTGCAGGCCTGGCATCGATGGCGATGCGCAGTGCCGCGGGCGAAGGGTTGATCGCCTCATTGATCGAGCGGTAGGCAAACGCCAGGGTCGAGCCGGTTTCCGCCGCCACCTGCAAGCGCCGCAACGCCCGGTCATCGGCCTTGTGCGGCCAGCACAGCACTGCGCCACAACTGCCTGAACGCAGGCATTGTTCCGCTGCCCACAAGGCATCGCGCTCGCAAGCCTGGATGATCGACAACTGACGCAGATCGACCCCGGCGTTCTGCCAGGCCTGGGGATATGGCACGTAAGGCGGCGCCACCAGCACGATGCGCTCGCCCGCGGCGGACAACCGCGCCAGCGCCGGCCACACCAGTTGCAACTCGCCAACACCCTGCCCGGCCAAAAGGATTTCGGTCACCGCCGCTTCCGGCCAGCCACCGGTGGGCAACGCCGCATCCAGCGCAGCATGCCCGGTGGGTTGCGGGCTGACGGCCGGTGGCGCAGGCCGGCCCTTCCAGACCTGGCCGCCATTGAACAGAGTATCCAGCGCAACGACGGCGCCCATCACCCTTGCCTCACCAGGCCGCAGAACACCCCTTCGATGGCCAGGTCCTGACTGGCTTCGACGATGATCGGCTTGTAGGCCGGATTGCGTGGCAGCAATCGGACAACCTCGCCGACCCGCTCGAAACGTTTGATGGTGACTTCGCCGTCGAGTCGCGCGACGACGATCTGGCCGTTGACCGCCTCGGGATTGCGGTGCACGCCCACCAGGTCACCGTCGAGAATGCCGTCCTCGATCATCGAGTCACCCTGGACCCGCAGCATGTAATCCGGCACCCGCGAGAAGATCGACGGGTCGAGCAGCAAGCGGCTGTGAACCTCGGCATCGGCACCGATCGGCGCACCCGCCGCCACTCGGCCGAGTACCGGAATGTCCAGCAACTCGGGCCGCGCCGGTTGTCCGAGCAAACGAATGCCCCGGGCCTGATGCGCATTGACCTCGATAAAACCGGCCTCGGTCAGCGCCAGCACATGCTTGCGCGCCACGCTACGGGAGGCGAAACCGAACGCCTCGCTGATTTCAGCGAGGCTCGGGGACTGGCCCTGCTCGGCGATTCGATCGCGGATAAAGGTCAGGATGGCGGTACGGCGGGGAGTTAAAGTCGTCATGGAGTACATTTGTACTCTTTTGGTTTTTTCCTGGCAAGGACCGCCAGTCAGCTGGCGGTCGATCACACAACCTGAGGTAAACACAAATTACGGTGTCGGCGGAGGCCGACAGGGTGAATGAGGCTCCGTACTACTCAGGGCCGGCCTCATCGCGAGCAGGCTCACTCCCACAATGGATCGAAGCCAGCCGCAAATCCTGCCTACACCACGAAACCTGTGGGAGCGAGCCTGCTCGCGATGGCGACCGTTCAGTCAATGCAGATGCAAGCTATGCCGGCCTCATCGCGAGCAGGCTCACTCCCACAATGGATCGAAGCCAGCCGCAAATCCTGCCTACGCCACGAAACCTGTGGGAGCGAGCCTGCTCGCGATGGCGACCGTTCAGTCAATGCAGATGCAAGCTATGCCGGCCTCTTCGCTCTCCATTTGGATTGAGTTTCAACGGAGCAAGGGATTTCGACTTTCAGATGCGCCGAACCGCAGCCTCACGCTGCTCGGCAACTGCTACATCGGTGAGGCATTCAGTGAGCGTTATCCGCGCTTGAGGATCTGGTCCATCACCCAATCGGTTTTCAGTGCTTGTTCGGCCAGCGCCGGATGCCGCGCTTCTCCCCGAAGATGCGCGTTCATGCCCAGCACGTGATGCCACTGAATGTGCTCATGGTTCTCGATGTGCAGGCTGAGGCTTTCATCGGCTTCAAGCTGAACCGGATGCTCATCGAATACGGAAAAGCTGATCCGGCCTGTGCTGCCAATCAGCTCGACCCGATCTTCGCGGCGGTCTGCGACGAAATTCCAGCAGCCCATACCCAGAGCGCCGGAAGCAAATCGCCAACTGGCGCTGACGGCATCCTCGGCGGTATACAAACCGGCCTGGTGCGCGGTAAACCCGGCGACTTCGACGATGTCGCCAAGCAGGTACTGGAACAGATCGAAGCCATGACTGGCCAGGTCGGCGAAATAACCACCACCCGCAATAGCCGGGTCGGTGCGCCAGTTATCGGTACCGCCAAGATCGGTCGGGGATGGCGCTTTGGTCAGGGTCCAGGTCAAATGCCGGACCTCGCCGATCCGCCCTTCCTCCAGCCATTGCCGCACTTGCTGGAAGCGGGGAAGTGAACGCCGATAGTAGGAAACAAACAGGTGCAGCCCGGCATCGGCAAAGGCCTTTTGCATCTCGCGGCTTTGCCCGGCATTCAACGACATGGGTTTCTCGACGCAGCAATGTTTGCCGGCGGCGGCCACTCTCAAGGCGTAAGCGTGATGGCTGTCAGGTGGCGTTGCGATGTACACCGCGTCGACTTCGGGATCATTGATCAGCGCGTCGACATCGGTGTAGACCCGAGCGATGCCGTGACGCGCGGCGTAATCCGACACCGCGTCCAGACGCCGGCCCATCACCGCCACCAGCGCCGAGCCGGGCGCCTTGTAGAAGGCCGGTCCGCTCTTGCGTTCAGCGACGCTGCCACACCCGATCATGCCCCAGCGCACCACGTTCATACTCACTCCCAGATGTTTAGCCGACGCGCAGTGCGCGCAGGTCCAGATGCCCGTCCTTGAGCGGCGGGCACCAGTAGTAGCCGCCGGTGATCGGCCGGCTGATGCGATACAAACCGTCGGTGATGCCGTCTTCCAGACCGCTCATGCGGCGCAGTTGGGCTTCGAAGGCGTCGAGGGAGAAACCGAAGGCCAGGAACATCAGGCCGGCGCGATCGCCTTCGATCCACGGCATGGAACGGCGCACCACGAAGGCCTCGGGGGCGAAGCTTTCCTGGGCGGTACGTTTGACGTGAGCGGAGATCGGCGCGTCGTCGATTTCTTCGTTGTCGCTCAAACGACGGCCCATGATGTTGTCCTTCTCATCGGACGGCATCGCGTGGAAACCCTTCAGGTCGTGCTGCCATTGCTGGATCGCGGCGAAACTGCCGCCGACCGTTCCGTCAGCGCCGTTACTCACCAGCGCGGCGGCGACGGCGGCTTCGTCGTGAGGGTTTTCGGTGCCGTCTTCGTAACCGGTCAGATCATGGCCAGTAAGGTGGCGGAAGGTTTCGTTCATCTGCACCAGGCGCAGGGCCGGGGCCAGCGCGGCTTCGATGGCGTTGCTACGGTTGAGCAATTCGCCACGGTCGACACCGTGCAACCAGCACCAGAGCGCGTGCTGGGTGGACGGGTTGTCGAGGCCGACACCGGTCAACGCTGGAAAAGCGCGCAGGCCTTCGATTTGGCCCTTGAGGGCCTTGACCAGGGACTCACCGAACCCGACCACGGCCGACTTCCCGTCCACCAGGCCCTTGAGATTCTCCAGCGCGGCCGGCAAGGCAGCGGCGGATTCGAGTGCGAAGAACATATGACGAGCTTGAGGCGGAACTGGGGTGGCGAGAATGCCCGGCTGGTAGTAACTCATATGAACTCCTTCAGAAAGAGCGCGAAGTTTAACCGCAGGATCGTTACTTGTGTGTTTTCAGGGCAAAAGGTCGCAGCCCCGTAACCCTGTAGCCGCTACGACGATCCGCAACGTCGAGCTAAAAGAATCCTAAGATGAGTCATGACAAGCGAGTCCGAGGTCTGCTAAAACGATTCATCAATTGCATCACCCAATCCAGACGGGGTAGCGACATGACCACAGCACACATCCTTGGCAACCTGTTTCCCGACGCCAGCGACATCCCGGAAAAATACCGCCTCGACGGCCAGACCGAGCAGCGTGAATACCTGGTCGACGGTGAGCTGAAAACCTGGTCCGGGCCCCTCGCCCAAGTCCGCAGCCCGGTGTACCTGACCGGCGAAAATGGCGACGAACAAGTAATCCTCGGCAGCACGCCACTGCTCGATGCCGACACCGCATTGACCGCGCTCGACGCCGCCGTCCGCGCCTATGACCGGGGCCAGGGTCTGTGGCCGACGATGCGCGTAGCCGAACGCATCCAGCACGTCGAAGCCTTCCTCGCACGCATGCGTGAACAGCGCGAAGCCGTGGTCAAGTTGCTGATGTGGGAAATCGGCAAAAACCTCAAGGACTCGGAGAAAGAGTTCGACCGCACCTGCGATTACATCGTCGACACCATCAATGCGCTCAAGGAGCTCGACCGCCGCTCCAGCCGTTTCGAACTGGAACAGGACACCCTCGGCCAGATCCGCCGCGTACCGCTGGGCGTGGCGTTGTGCATGGGACCTTACAACTACCCGTTGAACGAAACCTTTACCACGCTGATTCCGGCGCTGATCATGGGCAACACCGTGGTGTTCAAACCGGCCAAGCTCGGTGTACTGCTGATTCGTCCGCTGCTGGAAGCGTTCCGCGACAGCTTCCCGGCCGGGGTGATCAACGTGATCTACGGCAGCGGCCGCGAGACCGTCAGCGCGCTGATGGCCAGCGGCAAAATCGACATCTTCGCGTTTATCGGCACCAACAAAGCCGCCAGTGACCTGAAAAAACTCCATCCAAAACCGCACCGCTTGCGTGCGGCATTGGGCCTGGACGCGAAAAACCCCGGCATCGTGCTGCCCGAAGTCGATCTGGACAACGCGGTCAGCGAAGCGCTCACCGGCGCCTTGTCTTTCAATGGCCAGCGCTGCACCGCGTTGAAAATCCTCTTCGTCCATGAAGACGTGGTCGAAGCGTTCATCGACAAATTCAACGCCAGACTCGCCAACCTCAAACCCGGCATGCCGTGGGACAACGGTGTGGCGCTGACGCCGTTGCCGGAAGCGAGCAAGGTCGATTATCTGCACTCGCTGGTGGCGGATGCCGTGAGCAAAGGCGCCGCCGTGGTCAACCCCAATGGCGGTGAGGCCCGCGTTTCGTTCTTCTACCCCGCCGTGCTGTACCCGGTGACGCCGCAGATGCGCGTCTATCAGGAAGAACAGTTCGGCCCGGTCGTGCCAATCGTGCCTTACCGACATCTGGACACGGTGATCGATTACGTTCTGGAATCAGACTTCGGCCAGCAGCTGAGTATCTTCGGCACCAACCCGGTGGCGGTCGGCCGGCTGGTCGATACCTTTGCCAACCAGGTCGGCCGGATCAACCTCAACGCCCAGTGCCAGCGCGGCCCGGACACTTTCCCGTTCAACGGTCGCAAGAACTCCGCCGAAGGCACGCTATCGGTGCATGATGCGTTGCGGGTATTTTCGATTCGCACGCTTGTGGCGACCAAGTTCCAGGAAACCAACAAAGAACTCATCAGCGAGATCATCAGCGGACGCAGTTCGAGCTTCCTGACCACCGATTACATTTTCTGAGGAAACCGAGCCTGAGCACATTCAGAGACCATCGACTGCCACCTCTGTTGCGCCGACTGCTGCGTCCGTTACTCGACCCGTATCGGCGCTATCGCCACGCCCGGGTGATCCACGCGGTGCGTGTGTCGCTGGGGTTGCTGGCAACGATCCTGCTGACCACCGGCATCAACCTGCCCCACGGTGAGTGGGCGTCGGTGACGATGCTGGTGGTGATCGGCGGCCTGCAGCATCACGGCAACATCGGCAAAAAAGCCGCCGAACGCGCCATCGGCACCTTGATCGGAGCCGGCGTCGGCTTGCTGCTGGTGGCGCAACAGGCGTGGCTCGGGATGCCGTGGCTGACCTATTTCGCGATGGCCGTGGTCTGCGGATTCTTCTCCTACCACGCCATCGGCAAGGGCGGTTACACCGCGCTGCTCTCGGCGATTACCGTGTTTATTGTCGCGGGGCATGGCGACAACCCGATCACCGACGGGCTGTGGCGTGGGGTGGACATCCTGATCGGCATCGCCCTGGCCCTGGCGTTTTCTTTCGCCTTGCCGCTCTACGCGGTTTATTCCTGGCGCTACAACCTGGCCGATGCCTTGCGCGACTGCGCGACGATCTACGGCCGCATCATCAATGGCCAATCGGTTACCGATGACGAACACCATAAACTGGTGGGCCGCCTGAACACAGTGATGGTGCAACTGCGCTCGTTGATGCCGTCGGTGTCCAAGGAAGTGCGGATTTCCATGACCGAACTCGATGCCATTCAGCGCCACTTGCGCATGTGTGTCAGCACTCTGGAAATCCTCGGCAACACCCGACCTGACGCCAGTGACCCCGATGCGATGGCCCGTCTTCAATTGGCGTTGAAAGCCGAGCATCGGCTGATTCGGGTGCAACTGATCGGTATGGCCAGGGCGCTGAAATCCGGTGCCTCCCAGCGGTTGAACCGGCCCGTCGAACTGCCGTCGGATTCAAGCCTGACCGCAACGGTTTACAACCCGCTGGACGGATATCAGTTATTGGTCCGACAGCTAGCCGCCAACATCGGCGAGATGCGCCAGCGCTTGGCCAAGACGGCACCGCGCTGGAACATCTGAAGTTTGTTTACGGCTTACTGCGTTGTTACCGTCCGACGAAATTTCAGGGTCCAACCCTGTTGCATGCCGGCAGCGGCCAACAGAATCGCGGCTACACCGATCCATTGCAGCGGCTCCAGGCGATGGCCGAAGGCAAACCAGTCAACGAAAATCGCCGCAATCGGGTAGATGAAGGACAACGCACCGGTCAGTGCCGTCGGCAGTTTTTGGATCGCGCCATAGAGCAGCACATACATCACGCCGGTATGGACAATGCCCAGGGTTACCAGACTGGCCCAGGCACTCGGCGCTTGCGGCAGTGCCGAAAAGTGCGCGAACGGCGCGAGTAACAGCACGCCGGTGGTGACCTGAATCAGCGCGATCAGATGCGGCGGTGTGCCAGTCAGGCGCTTGATGATCAACGCGGCAATCGCGTAAAGAAATGCCGCCCCCAACGCCAGAGCGATGCCCATCAGGTAATCATTACCGTTCTCGCCCTGCCCGCCATGTGCGCTGACAATCGCCAGCATCCCGAGAAACGAAATACCCAGCCAGAACAGTTTCTGCAGAGTGATTTTCTCGTTGAGGAACAACGCGGCCAACCCCACCAACATGAACGGCTGAACGTTGTAAACCGCGGTGCCGATGGCAATCGAGGCGCGGGAGTAAGAAGCAAACAACAGCACCCAGTTGCCGACAATCGCCACGCCGCTGAGCACAGCCAGCAAGAACGTGGTGCGGGTAAGAATGCCGGGACGGAGGAAGCCGAATGCCGCGCAGATCAGCAACAACGTGCCGGCGCCGAACACGCAACGCCAGAACACTACGTCCAGCACCGGTTGCCCGGACACCAGCACGAACCAGCCGATGGTCCCGGAAATCAGCATGGCGGCGGTCATTTCAAATGACCCGTGACGTATGGTTTTGTCCATCATCAGACTCCTGTGTTTGAGCCCAAAGTATGCCAATCCGCCGAGGGGCTTCTCCAGCGCAAAAAGCAGGCTAAACTCGAAATCTGCCTTTTTTATCAAGGCGGTTTTTATTAATTGCCTAATAGGGGTTCGTCATGACCGACGATATCGACCAAGTGCTGATCACGGCATTGATGGAAGACTCACGCCGCTCGCTCAAGGCTCTGGCGCAAATCAGCGGCCTGTCTTCGCCCAGCGTCGCCGAGCGTTTGCGTCGTCTCGAAGAGCGTGGCGTGCTCAAGGGTTACACCGTCGAGATCGACCCCAAATGCTTTGGCTATCAACTCCAGGCCATCGTCCGTATTCGCCCGCTGCCAGGCCAGTTGCAGGAAGTGGAACGGCAGATCCAGGCCATTCCCGAATTTACCGAGTGCGATAAAGTCACCGGCGACGACTGTTTTATCGCTCGCCTGCATGTGCGTTCGATGGAACAACTGGACACCCTGCTCGACCGCCTCAACACCCACGCCGAAACCAACACTGCAATCGTCAAGAAAACCCCGGTCAAGCGCCGCTTGCCACCGATGGCGTGAGTTCTCACTCAAATCGCAGGCAAGAAAAAACCCGCCGAAGCGGGTTTTTTCCTCAAGGCTGACGATTAATCATCGCGACTCATGATGCCGAACAGCTGCAACAAGCTGACGAACAGGTTGTAGATCGATACATACAGGCTGATGGTCGCCATGATGTAGTTGCGCTCGCCGCCGTGAATGATGGCGCTGGTCTGGAACAGAATGCAGACCGAGGAGAACAGCACGAAACCTGCGCTGATCGCCAGTTGCAGACCACTGATCTGGAAGAAGAAGCTGGCAACCACCGCACCCAGCAACACGAAGAAACCCGCAGTGATGAAGCCACTGAGGAAACTCATGTCCTTGCGGGAGATCAGCACATAGGCCGACAGACCGCCGAACACCAGCGCAGTCATCGCAAACGCGGAACTGACCACCTCGGCGCCGCCCTGCATACCCAGGTAACGGTTGAGGATCGGGCCGAGCAGGAAACCCATGAAACCGGTCAGGGCAAATGCCGACACCAGGCCCCAAGCCGAATCACGGAGTTTGTTGGTGAGGAAGAAAAGGCCGTAGAAACCGATCAGCACCACGAAAATGTTCGGGTAGCCGACGCGCATCTGCTGAGCGACATACGCCATCACGCCGCTGAATGCGAGGGTGAGAGCGAGTAAGCCGTAAGTGTTGCGCAGGACGCGGCTAACCTCTAGCTGCTCAGCCTGCACGCTGTTATTAACTGCGTAATCCTGTTCGCGCATGGCGACACTCCTGTTGGTTTGAAACGTTCAGTCGCAAAGATCATAACAGACGCTCTGTAACAAGCTATGCGGAGAGTTTGACAGTGTGTTTCATTCAGGTATTATGGCGCCCGCAACGCAAACGGAGGTGTGGCCGAGTGGTTTAAGGCAACGGTCTTGAAAACCGTCGACTGTAACAGGTCCATGAGTTCGAATCCCATCGCCTCCGCCATATTTGTACCGACAAAGCCCTGATTAGTCAGGGCTTTGTCGTTTCTGGGGTTTGGTGAAAATCTCGGCGCTCGGGATGACTGCAACGACGGCAGCGTTGCCACCGCGATGCGTCTGCTTGTCATGTTGCCGGTCCGCCCTGGCGAACTGGTGCAGATGCGCTGGGAAGACGTCGACCTGGTCAGTGCCGATTGGCGTTACGTGGGGAAGGCATCAGCCTCTGCGAGCCCGGCCACACGGCCTTGCGGCTGCCGCCCCGTTCCCAGCATGAGCAGCGCCTTGGCCGCCAGGCTGTAAGTCCTGTCCGGGTTGACCACAATCACCCCGACGGCAGACAACCGCTTGAGCGCCTCCCGGATACTGATGACCGTCAGCTCCAGGGCATGGAGCTTTTCATGCACATCCCGCACGCTTATGGATCTGCCTTGCGCAACCGCACTTTGCAGGATGGCGATGATCTTGAGCCTCAGCAAACTGCTGCGTAAGCCGTAGCGCTGAAGCAACTCGTGGATATGTTCATTACTGCTCCTGCAGTCGAACGCTCTGTACATTGACGCCTCCCTGGCGTACCGCAAACCAATATTTCTCGAATCGGGCCGCCTGACGGCCCGAAGCTGCCGCGCAATCAGGATTGCGCAGGATGAAGCGAACGCCAGTGGAGTATTTGCTGCTGGATGTTCCAATGGATGATGTGTTCGTACAGCGTTTTGATAAAGGCCGGGTCAAACCCGGCGTCAGCGGCCCACGCGAGGCGTTGCTCAAGCATCGCGGCAACCCGTTCCGGGGCCGGAATGGCCTGCTCATTGGTTTTGAATTGCGTGGCAGCCTTGACATAGCGCAGGCGTTTTTCGAGTGCCTCGAAGATTTGCCGGTCATGGTGGTCAATACCCGCCCGGATATCGTTAAGGCTGGTGCAGGCATCAGGGCTTTTCAGTGGCAACATTGTGAGTGTCTCAAATCTGCAGAAGTGGAAATCGTCGGGGAATGTTCATATGACATCGAAGCGCGAATCAGGCAGGCGGACGTGCGTCTGGAGCCGAATGCCGACGGTAGGATCATCGCTGTCGTCGCGTTTTGCACGCCAGGCTTGCGGCTGTGTTTCGGCAATGATCTCGTCGATCAGTGCGTCAACCATGCGGGTATCTCGATGATGGGGCGTGGTGATCAGGTGTGCGCTATCACCGGATGTCGCCAGGCTGTATTTCTTCGCAATACGCGCAGAGGGGCACGGGAACACCACGGTAATCGAGTTCTCATTGCGCCAGGCCGCAATGCCCGCGGCCTGCAGCCGGTCGACGGCATGCCGGGCGATCACCAGACTATGCTGGACGCGCCGGCGCCATTGCGCCGGCGAGTAACTGCGTAGCGCCGCCCACATCATCATCGGCGTATGGCCATTGCGTGAACCGCTGATGGTCTTGTCGCTGGCGCTGATGTAATCGACGTCGACGGAGATGCGTTCGACGTTGTCGCGCTTGGCCACGACAATCCCACAGGGGATCGGCGAGCCGATCATCTTGTGGCCGGAGACACAGATCGAGTCGATGCCATCGGCAAAGGTAAACGGCTGTGGCTGATCGACAAAAGGCAGGATCATCCCACTCAGTGCCGCATCGGCGTGCAGGTAGTAATCCTTGCGGGCGATGCCCGCCAATTGCAGGCGGTGCTGGATGACTGCAATGTTGTCGACCGCACCACGCATGGTCGTGCCGATGTTGACGAAGATGATCGGGTGGCGCTCGTTGTCGGCAGCGATCTTCGCCAGGAGGTCGTCGTAGTCGATCTCGCCATTGGGCAGCGATTCGACCGCGCGGCATTTGATCCTCAGCAGCTTGACGATTTTTGCCACCGAATAATGGGTGTCCTTGGAGTAATAGAAGGTGCCGTCGGGAAACAGCTCCCGGCCCAGGTAACAACCGAACATGTTGCCTTCGGTGCCGCCGTTGGTGACGTAGCCCCAGCTGTCCTCCAGGCGAATGTCGAACAGTTCGGAGAAGTACGCCATCACGTCTTTCTCGAAGTTGAAGGTGTTCAGCACATAGTTGCTGGGGGTCGCCCAATCCCCGCAGTTGTTGATGGAAAAGCGCATAAAGCGATGCAGCGCCGAGTAATCGAAGTCGGCGTTCTCCGGGTAGCCAATGTTGAAAAACTGATGTTCCAGGCAATGCTGCCAAAATTCATCCAGCCGGGTTTTATCGGCGAAAGACAAAGTCATATCCAACTCCTTTTAAACTGACCTTAAAGGCCGCGCCATAATCGGTGCGGCCCATTGCTGGTTGTCAGGCGGCCTTTTGGCGCGCCTCCACCAGCGACCACCAACCCGTCAGGGTGGGGGCGCTGGCCAGCTCTTCAAAGCTCACCGCAATGCCACGCTCCTTGAGCTCGGTCGCCAGCTTCATGACTTGCAGAGAGTCCAGGCCGTAGAAGATCAGGTTTTCCTCTGGATCAAGCTCATCGCCATCCTCGAGCAATTGCACCAGCCGCGACTGCAGCCACTGGCGAGTGGTGTCCACCGCCAACAGGTGACGCAGCTGTTTCTTGTCGATCTTGCCCACGGCAGTGAGCGGCATGACCTCGATCATGCGGATACGATCCGGCAACTTGTATTCGGCGATGCCCAGATCCAGCAAGTGACGCCTGAGCGCCGGCGCCTTGAGGTTGGGGTTGCGCGTCACGACAAATGCGCAGCTCTTCTCACCCAGTTTTTCATCGGGCATTGCCACCAGCCCGGCATGGGTGACCTCCGGATGCAGCACCAGCAGGTTCTCGATCTCTTCCGAGGCCACCTTCTCACCACCGCGGTTGATCTGGTCCTTGATCCGCCCGACGACTCGCAGGTCGCCGGTAGCAGTCATCTGCACCAGATCGCCGGAGTAATAGAAACCGTCCTGATCAAACGCCTTGGCGTTTTGCTCCGGGCTCTTGTAGTAACCGCAGAAGGTGTAAGGGCCGCGGGTGGCGAGCATGCCGGTTTCGCCCAGTGCGACGGGCATGCCCTCCTCGTCCACGATCTTGATTTCGTCTGCCGCGCTGATCGGGCGTCCCTGGGTGGTGAAGATTTGTTCATCACTATCGTCCAGGCGGGTGTAGTTGATCAGCCCCTCGGCCATGCCGAACACCTGCTGCAACTTACAACCGAGTACCTCGGGTACCTGGCGCGCCAGAGAGTCGGCGAACACTGCGCCGCCGACCTGCAAGTATTCCAGCGATTGCAGCTGCTCACGGTGCTGCGGTGCAGCCTGCAGCCAGAGCGCGACAGCGCTGGGGACCAGGGCCACGGTATTGATTTCGTGCCGATGGATCAGCTCGAAACACGTCAAAGGCTCCGGGTTCGCGGCCATGACCACGCAGCCTCCGGCATGCATGACGCCCAGGGCGCCTGGGGAGCTGAGCAGGAAATTGTGCGCCGCGGGCACCGCGCAGAGGAAACGGCTACGGGTCGTCAGTGCACAGACGTCGGCGCAGGCGCGGGCGTTGTAATAGTAATCGTTGTGCGTGCGCGGGATGAGCTTTGGCGTACCGGTGCTGCCGCCCGACAACTGGAACAACGCCACTTCATCCGCGGCCGTGGGTGCGTAGTGCACCGGGCGGTCGCTGGGGCTGTCGAGCCACTGCGCAAGGCTTCGCTGCGCCTCGGGCTCGCCCAGGAATAAAGTGACCTGCGGCTGGGCGCCGGCTTGCTCAAAGAACGCAACGTAGCTGTCATCGCGAAACACTTCATGATCGCGGGAGGCAATCAACAGTTTCGGCAGAATCTGGCTGGCGTACGAGGTCAGCTCCAGCTTGCGGTGGCTGTACAACGCCATGAGCGGCGCAATGCCGGCTTTGAGCAGGGCAAACAGCGTCACATAGAATTCGGCAACGTTTGGCAATTGCACCAGCGCCGTATCGCCTTGGCCAAGCCCTCGCGCCGCCAGGCGCGAAGCCAGGTTGGAGGACAGGCGATCGAGTTCGGCGTAAGTGAAACTCCGCTCTCCACAGATTACCGCCAGCGCATTCGGCTGGGCTTGGCAACGCTGCTGAAGAATCTGCGTAAGTGGCTGGTCGATCCAGTAGCCATGATTGCGATAGCGCTGCGCTCTGTCCTGGGGCCAGTGATTGAATTCAAGAGTCATAAGGTTTCACACTTCAGAAGTTTCGGTTCAGTGGGGCAATCCGCAAGCACGCAGCATGGTGCGTAGCTTGGTCTGGACTTCCGCCCATTCCATGTCAGGCTGCGAGGCTTCGACGATGCCTGCGCCGGCAAACAGCCGGACACGATTGCGTCTGATCGTGCCGCAGCGAATGGTCACGACCCATTCCCCGTTACCCTGTGCATCGCACCATCCCACCATGCCGGTGAAAAGCCCGCGCTCGGCCGCTTCGACGAAGCGGATCAAACGCCGCGCGCGCTCGGTAGGGAAACCGCATACGGCCGGTGTAGGGTGCAGCCGGCAGGCGAGCTGCAAGGCTGTCACGCCCGGGTCGATCAGGTTGCCCTCTATGCGTGTAGACAGATGCCACAGCGCCGGCGTACTGATCAGGGAGGGACGCTCGGGCACCTCCAGGCGGGTGCACCATTCGCCCACCCGGGAGGCGATATCGCTGGTAACGAATTGATGCTCGTAGTGATCTTTTTCCGAGGCCGCCAACCACGCGGCATTACGGCGGTCAGCCTCGGCATCGGCCATGCGCTTGGCCGAACCGGCCAGCGGATTGGAAATGAAGCTCGGCCCTTCCTTGCGCACAAGCAGCTCCGGGCTGACGCCTAGCAGTACCCCGCCATCGTCCATCGGCACGCGGAAGTGGTAGCCGCTTGGGTTCTGCGCACGCAGGTTGCGCTCGACAACCTCAGCATCGACGTCCTGTGCAAACACCAGCTCACGTTGAGTGGAAAGCACCGCCTTGCGCACATCGCTGTGGCGGAAATTGACGATGGCATGCTCTACCGAGCACTTGAAGGCATGTTCGCCGGGTATGTCGTGTTGTTCGAGCAGCTCGGGCAATGCGGCGCTCGCGCCCTCTGCTTCCGCTACTGCATTGCGTGTACGCCATTCGGCGTGTTCGGGGATATAGAGGCAAGAAGCCTCGGCGGGATCGAACGGAACGGCGCCGACCATGATCGGGTTCGCCTGGCCTGCTTGGCGGGCACGTTCGAAAGCCCGCGCGACCGCCTTCTGAAACACACTTTCTGGGTCATCGCCACCAACGGCAGGGGTTTCAACCCGCTGCATCGCACCACTGACCACCAACTCCCGATCACCTGAAGTGAAAGAGAAACTCGTTTCCTGTTGTGCCTTGTCGATGTCATCCGCCCTGAGGACGTTTGTTCTCATCTTGCATCAGCCTCCATGCTAGCTGGTTAAAATTTTTCTTGAATCTTAATCATTCTCGTTCTTAATAATAGAGGACGCCATTTCTTGTGGCTTGTCAATGACGTGATATGAGTGATCCATGAGAGAGTTAACTTCGATGCAAGCCGCCTGTTGGATCGGGCGTACTGCTCATGCGGCACTAGGGAAAGTTTCAGCTCATCTGTACGCTGAGTTCGACGGCCATGCGATTGACCTGCAAAGGCTGCGCACAGCCTTGGCCCAAATCGCTTCGATGCACCCCATGCTGCGCTTGCGAATCAGCGAAGACGGCCGACAAAGCGTCGCCTCGGTCGACCAGGCACCCCAGCTCGAGGTCGACGACCTGCGCTCGATGACCGCGCAGGAGGCAACTCAGCACCTGCTGCGCAAACGTGAACAGTGGAGCCATCAACAGCTGGACCTGCGGCACGCCAATCCTGCGCGTTTCAGTATCAGCCTGCTCGCCGACCAGCAGTTCCGTCTGCACGTAGATACCGACATGATCGGCGTCGATCCCTCGAGTTTCCGCACATTAATGGAAGACCTGGCCGACAGGTATGAAAACCACGAGCAGCCAGCGGGAGCCCGGCCGACCTTCTTCGACTGGTGGGACCGTGCGGGCACGGATGCCCTGTTCAAGGCCGCCCATGAGCGCGATCGCCACTGGTGGCGCGAGCGCCTGGGCAACATCGCACCGGCGCCGAGCCTGCCGTTGCTCGACCAGCAACCAGCACATGCCCGCAGCGAACGCCTGAGCACCTGGCTTGACCCGCAGCAACGCCAGGCGCTGACGCAGCTGGCACGGCAGCGCAGGATCACCCTGTCCAACCTGATGCTCGGGTTGTTTGCGGCCGTGCTCGGCGCGCACACCGACGACCCTCGGTTTCGCCTCAACGTACCGACGTTCTGGCGCCCCCCTCTGCTGGACGGCGTCGACCAGATCATTGGCGATTTCGCCAATGTGCTGATCCTCGACGTGGAGAACCAGACCGACACCAGCCCGGCAGCGCTGAGCACTCAGCTGGCACAAAAGATGGTGAGCCTGCTCGAGCATTGCGCCTACTCCGGCGTGAACGTCATGCGCGACCTTTCTCGCCATCATGGCTCACCACAGTTGTCTCCCGTGGTCTTTACCGCCGCCCTCGATATGCCCGGTGGCGAGCTGCTTTCCGAACGCGTTCGACGTAGCTTTGGATCAATGAACTGGCTGATCTCGCAAGGTCCGCAGGTCGCGCTCGACGCACAATTTGCCTGCGCCGACGGCGGCATCCTGATCAATTGGGATATCCGCCTGGACGCCCTGCCGCAGACGTGGGTAACGCGACTGTTCGAGGCATTCCTGTCGTTGGTGACCGACATCGCCAGGAACCCCGCTACCTTCGACCAGCCATTGCCCCGCAAGGTATCGAAGCAGCCACTGAATGCATTGCAACAAGCCTACCTCCTGGGGCGCAGCACACAGATGCCGCTCGGCGGCGTGGCCATGCAAGAGTTTCGCGAATACCGTGGCGAAATGGCGCTTGACCTGCTGCACAGCCGCCTGGCTGAAATGGTCCGGCGCCATCCCGGCCTGCGCACGCATATCGATCCGAACAAACGGGTGCAGTACGTCAGCGAAGACGTGCAGTTGAATCTGGATGAAGTCGACCTTCGCCACCTTTCGATCGAAGATGCGCTGGCCAATATCGATGCCCGGCGGGACGACTTTGCGCATGCCCTCTTCGATCTGGACCGTGCGCCGTGGAACATCACCGTATTCAAGCTGGCCGAGGGGCAGTTGGTGGTATTCGCCCGCATGGATGCGTTGATTCTGGATGGGCGTTCGATCGCCACGTTGATGCTGGAATTGTTCGAAGGCTTAACACCGCAAGAGCCGTCGGGCGAGACAACAGCCGCACAGGCGAATGTGGGCGAGCAGCGAAAAGTCGACGCCGCCTACTGGGCAACCAAACTGACGCCCGTCGCAGGCGCCCCACGCCTGCCCTGGCTCGTGGCCCTGGACCGGGTTGGCGCTTCGCGCTACGCACGAGAAAGCCTGCTTGTACCCAAGGAAAGCTTTGCAAAACTGTGCAAGGTCGGCGCCCGCCAAGGGCTGTTCAAGAACTCCGCACTGATGGCGGTCGTGCTCGAAGTGCTTTCGCACTGGGTCAATGAAGGTGACCTGTGCGTGGCAATTCCCGTTGCGCCACTGTCGGATGCTGCATTCGCCAACCGCTCAAGCTTTATTGCGATCAACTGGACAGCGGACGACGTGCGTTTCATCGAGCGTGCAACCCGCTTGCAGGTGGACGTGATGAAAGGCTTGCAGCACCTGGCATTTTCCGGTGTGGACTTGGCGCGCCTGCTGTTCGACAGGTGCGGTCCGGGCCCGGTATTACCCGTGGTCATCACCAATGGCCTGTCCTGGCCCTCGGCCCCCGCCAGCAGCGCCATGCGCCTGCACGACGGGCTGACCCAGACGCCTCAGGTAGCCATGGACATCCGCTTTTGCGCCAATGCCGAAGGGGCGTTGCTGCTCGACATCGACTATGCCCGCCAGATGCTCGCGCAACCGCTGGTCACCGACATCCTGCATACGCTGGGGCGCGCCATCGAACGGATCGCTAGCAATAGCGATTTCGCGGTGGAAGCAGCGTCGATCATTGACACCAGCCATTACCGTTTGAACAGCCCGCCTGGCGAGGCTTTCGGTGACGGGTTCCTCGGTCAGATAGCGCGCAATCTGTTTACGCCAGGTAATCGCAAAATCGCCCTGATCTGCGCAGACCGACAACTGAGCTATAACGAACTCGGTGACGGCGTGGCCCGGATCATGGCCGCACTGCAAGCCCGCGGGCTGCGTCAGGGGCAGGTGGTCGCCATCTGCCTGCCGCGTAGCTTCGAACACACCCAACTGACGCTGGCCTGCGCACTGGCGGGGCTGATGTGGGTACCGATCGATGCCGCAGCGCCGGAAGAAAGAAGGCGCTACCTGCTCGACAATTGCCAGCCCGATCTGGTGGTGCTGAACGATGCCGAAGCCGTCGGGCACCCAACAGCCACCAGCAGCGAGCTGCTTGCAACGCCTGCGGCACTACCCGATACGCTGGCCGACCTGTCCATGAACGATGCCCCGGGGTACTACCTGTATACCTCCGGCACGACAGGCCAACCGAAGTGCGTCGTGCTGAACAATCGCGCCACCAGCAACGTGATCGGCAGCACCCTGGCCAACTGGGCCGTGACCGCCAGTGACGTATTCATGTCGGTCACGCCGTTGCACCATGACATGTCGGTTTTCGATGTGTTCGGCTGCCTCACCGCTGGCGCCACACTGGTGCTGCCTGGCCCGGGCGAGGACAAGGACGCAGTGCGCTGGAACCAGCTGATCGCCCAGCATCGGGTCAGCTTGTGGTGCTCCGTGCCGGCCATGCTGGAAATGCTCCTCGCCTGCCGCGCGGGCAACGCATTGCAGAGCTTGCGCTTGATTGCCCAAGGGGGGACTACCTCAAACCGACGGTGATTGCCCAATTGCGCGACCTGCTGCCTGGCGCGCGGTTGATCTCGTTGGGTGGCCCGACCGAAACCACTATCTGGAGCATCTGGCACGAAATCGGCGAGGAGGATCGTGGGCAGATCCCTTATGGCCGACCGCTGCCTGGCAACAGCTATTACGTCCTGGATAACCAGGGCCGTCATTGCCCAGCGGGCGTGGTCGGGCGCATTCACACCGCCGGCGTCAATCTGGCCCTGGGCTACTTGCAAGGTAGCGAGCGAGTCCAAACCGACTTCATCACCGTCAACGACCTACAAGGTTTGCCGGTCCGCGCTTTCCGAACCGGTGACTGCGGGCGTTATCGCACCGATGGCACCTTGCTCTTCGACAGCCGGGTCAATGGCTACGTGAAAGTACGTGGGGTCCGGGTTTCGCTGCCGGATATCGAGATGACATTGAGCACGCATCGCTCGCTCCGACAGGTGCTGGTGGTTGATTTCGGTGACCCGCGCCAAGGCGAGGTAAGCCTTGGTGCGCTCTACGTCAGCGACCCCGCTGGCGCAGCACCGAGCGCAGCCGAGCTGCGCAACTACGCTCGCTTGCACCTTGCGCAATCGCATGTACCCACGCGCTTCATCAGCGTTGCCGAGCTGCCGCTTTCGCAAAATGGCAAGGTCGACCGACAGCGGGCACGGGCGCTGCTCTGCACTCAGCCCGCGGGCGACGCCCCTGCCCTGCCAACGGCGCACGACAAGGTGCTGGACATTTACCTGACGGTGCTGGGGCGGACCGATAACGCTGCCCCAGCGGACTTCATTAGCCTGGGTCTGCGCCCACAGCATTTGAAGGCCATATCGGCGCGGATGCAGGAGCAGTTCGCCGTGACGCTATCGCCTGGACAGCTGTTGCGTTGCCGCAACTCCGAAGAGGTGGCGCAACTGCTTACGGCAGCAGGCGCTTGAGCCGATTGTTTTTTGCCATGAACCGAGCGGGCGCCGACGTGACGCCCGCTTTCTGACAGCAGGATGTAAGGAGAAGTACTGGATGAAGGATGCACCCATTGTAGATATCGCCGGTGTCGGCGTTGGCCCGTTCAACCTGGGCCTCGCCGCACTGCTCGCCACCCATTCCGAGGTGAGCGGCATCTTTCTTGAACGCAAGACCGAGTTTCGCTGGCACGAAGGGCTGCTATTGCCAGGCACTACCTTGCAGGTGCCGTTCCTGGCCGACCTGGTGACCATGGCCGACCCCACTCACCCACTGAGCTACCTGAATTACCTGCACCAGCACGATCGCCTTTACCAGTTTTATTACTACGACAACTTCCAGGTGCCGCGCCGGGAATACGACCACTATTGCCGATGGGCGTCTCAGCAATTGGCTGCCTGCCACTTCGGCGAGGAAGTCTGCGATGTGCACTATGACGCCGATGCCGGCCGTTTCCTGATCGAAAGCCAGTCTGTGTCCGGCTTCAAACGGCATTACTACAGCCGGCATCTGTCGGTGGGCATCGGTACCTCGCCGGTCCTGCCACATTGGGCACAAGTGAAGAGCTCGGCCCCAATCATGCATTCGGCGGAGTTTGGCAAGCGCCAGGCGCAGCTGGCGCAGTGCCAACAAGTGACGGTCATCGGTTCCGGGCAAAGCGCTGCCGAATGTGTGCTGGCGCTGTTCAACGAGTTGACCCCGGAACGGGTCGCGGCTGGCGCTTCCATCCGCTGGATCACCCGTGCTCCCGGGTTCCATCCGATGGAGTATTCCAAGCTCGGCCAGGAGTGCTTTACCCCGTCCTACATGGAGTACTTCCACAGTATCCCCCGCGAGCGCCGCCGCGATATCGTCGCTGGGCAAGGGTTGCTGTACAAGGGCATCAGCTTCTCGACCATCGGCGACCTCTACGACCTGATCTACGAGCGCTCGATCGGCGGCGCAAACCCCGGGCTGACGCTCCTGTCCAATTGCGAGGTCGAGCGTGTCGAGGCTAACGCCGGCAAGCTGAAAGTGATGTATCGCCATCGCGAACTGGGCCAGGCCAGCAGCTTCGAGGCGGATGCGCTTGTTGCAGCGACCGGGTATGCACATGCCTGGCCACAATGGTTCGAGCGCCTCAAGGGCAGCGTGCTGGCGACCGACGAGCACGGCGACTGCATCGTCGAGGAAGACTTCACCGCACGGCGCTGCGACAACGGTCAAGGGCGCATCTTCGTGCAGAACGCGGAGATCTTCCAGCATGGGGTCGGCTCGCCCGACCTGGGCATCGCCGCCATTCGCAATGCGACGATAATCAACCAACTGCTGGGCCGATCGCACTACCGCCTGCCCAAGCGCTCGGCATTCCAGCGTTACGGAATGCACGAGGAATAAGCTCTTCTCCCACGCAAAAAAAATCCGGGGCGCCTGGCGCCCCGGAAACTATCGTGCAGCGGCTACCCGATCACGCTTCAGGCCCGCACATGCTCAACCTTCACCGCAGCACCTTCCGGGCTCACGAACAGTGCGAACACCTGCTCGATGGCAGCGCTGACGCGTGCCATCTGCTCGGCGCTGTAACGGTCCGAGCGGTAAGTCACCACCAGCCGCAACGAGCGCTGGCCATCGAGCATGTTTTCCATGATTTCGAACTGGATACCGAACATTGACTGGTTCTTGTCCGGGTCAATGTGCCGATAACGGATCGACCTCGCGTCAGGTGTCGGCAACGCACCGTTGAGCGCGTTGTTGGCGTGGATCTGGACGTAGACATCGAACAACAGGCCGTCCGCGGGCGTCATGCCCAAGGCTTGCTGGATGTGCTCCATGGGCACATCGGCATAGGCCATCGACTCATTGATCAGGCGGCTGGTGTTTTCGATCAGTGCGCCAACGGTCTGCCGGGAATCGAACTGCACACGGTGCGCCACCATCGTGGTGAAGTAGCCGACCGTTTCATAATACGCAGGGTCGGTACGCCCGGAAGCAGACGTGCCGATGACCAGGTCCTGCAATCCCCCGACTTTGTGCAAGGCCAACGCAATCGCGCTGTACACCACACCGAACAGCGACGAATTGTTTTGTCGGGCGAAACTGTACAGGTGGTCGATCAGGGCTTGGTCCGGCTTGATCTCGAACCACTCGGCCCTGGTTGAAATCTCGCCCACCGCTGCGCGGGAGGCGCCATCGACAGCCGGCAGGGCCAGCCCGAGCGTGGCAGGGCGAAGCATGTCGGTCCAGTAGGCCAGATGCTGCTGATTCATCCCCTTGGCCTGCTCATGCACCGAATATTCGTGGAACGAAGGTGCTGGAGCTTCCCATACAGGCGCCTTGCCGACAGCACGGGCCAGGTAGGCCTTGCCCAGCTCTTCCATCATCACGTTGAGCGACCATTCATCGATCGCCATGTGGTGCACCAGCAGCGACAAGGTCTGCCGCTGACTCTGCGGATCGCGCAAGAACCGCACGCGCATAGGCAGTTCACGGGACAGGTCGAATTGGTAGCTTGCTTCGCTGGCCAGTGAGGCCCCTTCACTCTCACCGCTGGACCAGAACCACTTGAAGCGGCCCAACTGACCAGGCGCAATCCTTTGCTGATAAGCCTCGCCCGCCTCGAAATGGAAGGTGGTACGCAGGCTGGCATGACGCTCGATCAAGTCGGTAAAAGCCTGCTCGAACAAACGCTCATCGACCTCGTCGAGGAAATCCAGGGCAAACGGCAAGTTGAAAATGGTACCGAATTCAAAGGCGGCATAAGCGCGGCCGAGCGAAGCCTGGGCCAGGGCGAACGGCGCTTTCTGCACCTCGTGAGCCTGCTCGGACAAGGCACATGCACCCGCCGTCCCAATGACCTGAGCCCGCGAAGCCAGGGCCGCAGCCGAGGGTGTGCTGAAAAAGTCGTTGAACTGGACTTCAATGCCGTGACTGCTCAACAGCTTGCCAATGATGCGGGTGGCCAACAGCGAGTGGCCGCCAAAATCGAAGAAGTCGTCATCCTGCGCCATGGTCGGCTCGCCCAGGGCACTGCGAAACTCTTCGAGGATGACCGTGACCACCTTACCGGCATCAGCGGGCGGGGCCACAGCGACCGTGTCCGCTGCGTCGGCGCCGGCTGTGCCGTGACGCTGCAACCAAGGCAAATGCGGAGCCCCCACGGAGCGCCCGGCGTAAGCATCCAGGGTCATTCGGTACAGGTCATCTTCGCGGCAGGTCTGGTCGAGTACTTGATGCAGTACAAAGGCCAGGATTACATCGGTTTTTATCTGCACGATCAGTGCAGCCAAAGGCGGCTGGTTTTCAGCGTCCCACGGCTGGGACTGGTGCGCCAACAACAGTTCTTGTGCCTGACTATCGTCATCGGCCTGCAACATCGCAACGCAAGCCCGCCAATCATCTTCACGCACTTTGAGCAGCTCGCCCTCGTCGTTGAATCGATAGCGGACGTTGAGCTCCGGTATGTGGGTAATGACTGCCTTGAGCGCCGCCTCGAGCCTGGCCGGATCCACCTCATCGGTGAATCGCCATGCGCTAAAGTGCTTGAGGGCTTGTTCAGGGTATTGCTGCTGCAAGAGCCACGCATGCTCTTCAAAATCGCTGACAGATAGCTGAGTCGCTGTATCTGGATTGCGTTCCATCATGGAATTTCCCGCCTTAACGAACAAAACAGTAGGTGGTAGACACGGCCGCGAGTGCCGACAGACCCATCCTCGGTCTGGTGGTAACGCCCAGGTGTTCTGAGCGTCGGAGTGAGGTGCGAGCAGGTGCATTGCACGGGGTGCAGAAACGCCTGTATGCTGCCAATACTAATCATAACTATTCGCATTAGTCAAAATTGCACTGATGCCGATATCGGAGAAGTCGTGGACAACGGAACGTTCGCGCTCAAGCAGCAACTTGGGCGACTGTATCTTGAGCATCACCATTGGCTGCATAACCTGCTGCGGCGCATGCTGGGCAACTCCTTCGACGCCGCCGACCTCGCTCAAGACGTCTACCTCAGGCTTTTGAAGCGCGGCAGTGTTCCCGCTGCAGAAGTGTCCCGCTGCTACCTGACTCAGATTGCCAAGGGTCTGGTGATCGACCTCTATCGCCGGCGCCAGCTTGAAGCTGGGCATCTCGAAGGCCTCAAGCAGCTGTGCGAACCGCTGGCCCCCTCCGAAGAAGCGCGTTCCTTGATGCTCGAAGCACTGGCGCAGATCGATGCCGCCCTGCACGCCCAGCCCGCCAAGGCCCGCCAGGCACTGCTGCTGTACAAATTGAACGGCATGGGCCATCGCGCTATCGCGACTGAACTGAAGGTATCGGTGTCGTCCGTCGAGAAGTACATCTCTTCAGGCGTGCGCGCCTGCACCCCATTCGCTTCCGTGCACGGTGCGTGACACCACACGGGATTGAGGATTTTGCCGGGACGTTCGGAATACACAGTACGCACAGCGTAGAACGCCCGGACGCTAAGGACATCAGGCACACCCCCAGGTTGCCTGTCGTGGTAATTCAGGAGATTCAATGAGCGTTGAAGATGTAAGCACGTCCCCCCCCACATCAGCCGGCACCGTGGCTGAGGTATTGCAACCGATTCGCGGTCGCCTGCTGATCGCCGGCACCCTCGCCGCCTTCGGCACGATGCTGAGCTTGGTGCCCCTGGCGGGAATCGCCCATGTCGCACAACTGCTGCTGACACCGGAGGCCAGCGGCACCGACGCGCAGATCCAGGCACAGATCTGGCAGGTGGCGGGCATCAGCCTGGCCTGCCTGTTCGTCGGCATGAGCCTGGTCTCGCTGGGCGAAATGCTTGCCCACCTGGCAGACAACAGCATCACCCGCCATTTGCGCCTGGCGATCACCCGGCGCCTGGCCAAGGTACCGCTGGGCTGGTTTACCAGCAGAGCCTCGGGCGAGGTCAAGCAGGCCATGCAAGATGACATCAACACCTTGCACAGCCTGACTGCGCACTTCTACACCACCCTTGGCCGAACCCTGGGCGCGGTCGTTGTCTCGGTGCTGTACATGCTTGTCATGGACTGGCGCATGGCGCTGGTTTCGCTGCTGCCCTTCCCCTTGTTCTTGCTGTTCTTCTTCAGGGCCACCAAGGCCAGCGGCGAAAACATGCAAGCGTTTGGTGCGGGGATGACGCGCATCAACAATGCCGTGGTCGAATTCATCAATGGCATTCCTGTGGTCAAGGCCTTTGGCATCGAGGGCAAGGCGCACGGCAGCTACCGCGAGGCGGTGGACACATTTGCCGCGGCGTTCACCGATTTCACCCGGCCACTGGTCAGTGCCATCGCCAATGCCCATGCCATGCTCACGCCGGTGGCGGTGCTGGGGGTGGTCCTGGCGTTCGGCACCCTGTTCACCAGCCTGGGCTGGATCCACCCCACCGACATACTGCCCTTTGCCCTGGTGGCGCCGGGCATGTGCGCCCCGCTGCTGCTGCTCAGCTACGTCATGCATGACTTGCACAACGCCACCGGCGCCGCGCAGCGCGTGCACGCTCTATTGCACACGCCAGTCCTTGAGACCCTGATGGGCGGCCCGATGGAGCTGGACGCAAAGGCCGAGATTCGCGTCGAGCACCTGAGCTACAGCTACGACGGCGACACCCCGGTACTCGATGACATTAACTTCAGCCTCAAGCCTGGGACGGTCACCGCCATTGTCGGCGCCTCGGGGGCAGGCAAATCGACGCTGGCGCGGTTGCTGCTGCGCTTCTTCGACCCGAGCGCCGGCCGCATCAGTATTGGCGGAGCAGACCTGCGCCAGATCGACAGCAGCCGCCTGTATCGCCACATCGGCTTTGTACTCCAGGACGTCCGGCTGATCCACGCCAGCCTGCGCGACAATATCGCCCTGGGCCGCCCGTCTGCCAGCCAGCAGGAAATCGAGCACGCCGCGCGCACCGCCAATATCCATGAGCGCATCCTGGCCTTGCCGCGAGGCTACGCCTCGGTCATCGGCGAAGATGCGCAGCTTTCCGGTGGCGAGCTGCAGCGCGTGAGCATTGCCCGTGCGGTGCTGCTCGACCCACCCGTGCTAGTGCTCGACGAAGCCACCGCGTCTGCCGATGCCGAAAACGAGGTACAGATCCAGCACGCACTGTCGCGCTTCGCCCGGGGCAGGACCGTGCTGGTCATCGCCCACCGTCTGGATACGGTGATGCACGCCGATCAGATCATCGTGCTGGACAACGCACGCATCCGCGAACAAGGCAACCACCAGCAATTGCTCGCGCGCAATGGCCACTATGCCCGCCTGTGGGCGCTGGGTGGCTACCAACAGCCCACGGAAGAGGCGCAGTCGCCATGCTGAAAACCTTTACTCAACTGCTAGGTGACGACACATCGATCCTGTTGCGTTACCTCTGCCTGACCGTGCTGTACGGCCTGGTCTGCGGGCTGAGCATCGTCAGCGTGCTGCCGGTGCTCGGCAGCTTGCTGAACAACGAACTTCACACCAGCAAACAGTGGTTGCTGGTGTTGCTGGTCGGTGTAGTGCTGTGCTGGGCGCTTCGACGCACGGTGGAGAAAGCCGGCATTCGGGTTGGCGTCGCTGTGCTCCAGCGTGGCCGCCACCGGCTTGGCGACCACATCGCGCAACTGCCCGTCGGCTGGTTCAACGCACACAATACCGCGCGCCTGAGCCATGTGACCTCGCAAGGCATGATGGCCCTGGCGCAGTTGCCGGCTCACGTCTTTACTCCATTGATCAGCGGCGTCATCACCCCGCTTGTGGTCATCGCGGCACTGTTCACGCTGAACCTGCAGATGGGCTTGATCGCCCTGCTGGCCCTGCCGTTCCTGTTCGGCGTATTCGTCCTGACAGCACGCCTGGGCCAGAACGCCGATGATCGCTACCACACGCACACTGCGCAAGCCAGCCAGCGCATGGTCGAGTTCGCCCAGGCGCAATCGGTGCTACGCGCGTTCAACGGTGAAGACGGCGGCATCCACTTTCTCGAACAGGCCATTGCCCGCCAGCAACAGTCGACCCGGCACCTGATTCATGTCTCCGCCATGTCGGTGGTGGTCAACAGCTGGGCTGTCCAGGTGGTTTTCGCCGTACTGCTGGTCGCCGCCGCGCTGTGGCTCGGCGACCTGTCGGGCAGCGCCCTGCCCCCGGCTTCGCTGGTATCGGTGGTGTTGGCGCTGCTGCTGATCAGCCGCTTTATCGACCCGCTGTTGGAGGTGGCCAGCTACAGCGAGGTATTACGCAGCGCACGAAGCCAGTTGGCGGTAGTGCGCGAGTTGCTCGCAGTCGAGCCATTGCCGCAGGCGCCAGGCAAACGGGCGCCGGGCGATGGCAGTGTGGACTTGCAGGCAGTGAGCTTTCGCTATGCCGAACAGCAACCGGATGTACTGCAAAACATCAATCTGCGGATCTTGCCCGGCAGCATGGTTGCCCTCGTGGGAGCTTCCGGCTCGGGCAAGACCACCCTCGTAAGGCTGATTGCCCGGTTCTTCGACGTCACCCAAGGCGCTGTACTGATTGGCGGCGTGGACGTGCGGCAACTGTCCAATGCGCAGTTGTCGGCGCAGATCAGCCAGATCTTCCAGGATGCATACCTGTTCCAGGGCACCATTGCCGACAACATCCGTATCGGCAAAGCCGACGCCACAGAGGCCGAAGTCATGGAGGCGGCACGGGCCGCCGGTGTCATGGAAATCATCGAGCGCCTGCCAAAAGGGCTGGATACGTCCGTTGGCGAGGGTGGCGCACGCCTGTCGGGAGGCGAACGCCAGCGCATCTCCATCGCCCGGGCGCTGATCAAGGATGCACCGATCCTCCTGGTCGACGAAGCCACTGCCGCACTCGACGCCGAAAACCAGGCAGCGATCACCGACACCCTGGCGCGCTTGCACGGTAAGCGCACGGTGATTGTGATCGCCCATCAGCTGTCGACGGTGGCGATGGCCGACCAGGTCGTGGTACTGGACAACGGCAGCATCTGCCAGCAAGGCTCACCCGCTCAGCTGAGCGAAACGCCCGGCCTGTACGCCCACTTCCTCGCTCAACGCCGCGCCGCGAAGGGCTGGCGGATTGCAGCCGAGCCCGTGAGTGAGGCCAGTATTTGAACCGTGCAGCTTTGTTGGGCCTGTTCGCCGTGCTCTGTTGCCTGTCGCTGGTGATAGGGGTCAAGCAAGTATCCTGGCTTTCCTTGTTCAGTTTCTCCGGCGACGCTTGGCTGACCCTCACCGCCAGCCGCTTGCCACGCTTGGCCGCGCTGGTGCTCACGGGTGTCGGCTTGGCGGTGTGCGGGGTGATCCTGCAGCAGATCGTGCGCAATCGCTTTGTCGAGCCGGCCACTTCCGGAGGGCTGGATGCCGCGAAACTGGGCATCCTGATCGCCCTCACCACGCTGCCGTCAGTGGGCACCACTGGCAAGATGCTGTTCGCGCTGGCCTTCTGTTTCGTCGCCAGCCTGCTGTATGTGACGATCATCCGCCGCATCCGCTTCAAGAACACCGTGCTGGTGCCGGTGGTGGGGCTGATGTATGGCAGCGTGCTCAGCGCGGTTGCCGAGTTCTACGCCTACCGCCACAACTTTCTGCAAAGCATGCAAGGCTGGCTATTGGGAGACTTCTCCAAGATCGTTCAGGGCAACTACGAGATCATCTACCTGATCCTGCCGATCGTCCTGCTTACCTACCTCTTTGCCCAGCGTTTCACCGTGCTCGGCATGGGTGAAGGCATGGCCAGCAGTCTGGGCTTGAACTACACGGCCAACGCCACCTTGGGTCTGATGCTGGTGGCTGTCACCGTGTCGGCCACGGTGATTACCGTGGGGGCCATTCCGTTTGTTGGCCTGGTCATCCCTAACCTGGTGGCATTGCACTACGGCGAGAACCTGGCGCGCACCCTGCCCATCGTGGCCTTGTGCGGCGCTTCGCTACTGCTCGCCTGCGACATCCTCGGGCGCCTGCTGATCTACCCCTTCGAGGTCCCCATCGGCCTGACCGCAGGCAGTGTGGGCGGCGTTCTTTTCCTCATCCTTTTGATCAGGCAATACCGATGAGCACTTTCATCCGTTACGGCGTCTGGCTGCTGGTCCTGCTCCTGGCGTCAGGATTCCTGCTGTTGGGCTCGGGCCTGGACTTCGAGTACATCATCCCCAAGCGCCTCACCCGGCTCGCAGCGATGGTCATCGCCGGCCTGTGCATCGCCTATTCCTCGGTAATTTTCCAGACCATCGCCGGTAACCGCATCCTGACGCCGGCCATCATGGGGTATGAGGCCATCTATCTGCTGTTCCAGGCGTTGTTGATCCTCCTGCTGGGCTCGCAAAGCCTGGTGCTGCTGGGGCGCGATGCCAATGTCGCGATGTCGATAGCGTTGATGCTCGGCTATTCCTGGCTGATTCACCATTGGCTGCTGCGCGACGGACGCAACAATGTCTACCTGTTGCTCTTGCTCGGGTTGGTGCTGAGCATGGTGATGTCCACCTTCACGCAATTCATACAACTGAAAATCAGCCCTGGCGAATTCTCGATCCTGCAGGGCTTCAACTACACCTCGTTCAACAAGGCACAACCCGCCCAGGTGTTGTATTCAGGCCTGCTGGCGATTGCCGTGTGCCTGGCCATCCAGCGCTTGCTGCCGACCCTCGATGTGCTGGCGCTGGGGCGTGACCAGGCGCTTTCGCTCGGGATCGACTACCTGACCAGCGTGCGCCTGCTTCTGGCGCTGATTGCCATCCTGGTAGCCCTGTCCACCAGCCTGGTCGGGCCGACCGCGTTCATGGGCGTTTTTGTCGCCAACATCAGCTATGGCCTCGCCCGCACCAACCGCCACCGGGTGACGCTGCCGATCGCCAGCGCGATTGCGATCGGCCTCTTCATCATTGCCCAGCACCTGGTCGAGCAACTGTTCAACTACAACACCTCCGTCAGCATCCTCATCAACCTGGTCTGCGGCGTGTATTTCCTCACGCTGATGGCTCGCACACGGGGCACCGCATGATCTCCCTCAGCCACGTTTACAAGGCTTACGGCAACAAACCGGTGCTGACCGATGTCAGCGTCCGCTTTCCGTCCGGGCAGATAACCTCGCTGATCGGCCCCAACGGCGCCGGCAAGACGACCCTGCTGATGCTGATAGCCCGCCTGCAGGCTGCATCAGGTGGCGAACTGAGTATCGACGGGCGCGACATTGGCACGATCCCGGTGCGCGACTACGCCAAACGCGTGGCCACGCTGCGCCAGGCCCCCGAGTTCAATCTGCGCCTCACCGTAGATGAACTGGTGGCATTCGGTCGCTTCCCTTACAGCCGGGGCAACATGACCAGCGCGGACCACAAGGCCGTTGATGACGCCATCTGCTTTCTGTCGCTGCAGAAGCTGCGCCACGCCTATATCGATGAACTCAGTGGCGGGCAGCGGCAAATGGCGTTTCTGGCCATGACGATCGCCCAGCAGACCGACTACCTGCTCCTGGACGAACCACTGAACAATCTCGACATGAAACATGCCGTGATGATCATGCGTGCCTTGCGTCGCCTGTGCGATGAACAAGGCCGCACCGTGATCCTGGTGGTCCACGACATCAACTTCGCCGCCAACTACTCGGATCACATCGTCGCGATGAAACGCGGCACCGTGCACCGCAGTGGCCCCGTTGCAGAGGTGGTCAACGAAGACTGCCTGCGCGAACTGTTCGACCTCGACTTCGAGATCCTGCGCGGCGGGCCGGGGTTCGTCTGCAACTACTTCAACCCATCGACCTCAAGGGAACTGATATGAATGCTGGTTACCGCAACAAGCTCACTCGCGCGCTGCTGGCCATGGCCGTGACCGCTGCCCTGCAAGGCTGCGACAAACCCCAGCCCGAAGCCAACGTGACGCCACCTGAAGCAGCGTCCGCAACCGCCTACCAACCGATTACGCTGAAGCACCCGTTAGGCATCACCGAAATCAACAGACTGCCGCAGCGTGTGGTGGCGTTCGACATGAGCGAACTCGATAGCCTCGACCAGCTCGGCGCGCCGGTGGTGGGAATGGCCAAGGATTATGTGGCCGATTTCCTCACAAAATACCGCGACGACCCCGCTGTCGCCGATGTCGGCACGACTATCCAGCCCAACCTCGAACGGCTGCACGCACTGAAACCCGACCTGATCCTCATTTCGCCCTTGCAGGCGCAGAGCTATGCGGAACTGAGCCAGATCGCGCCAACCGTTTACGACGATGTGGACCTGAGCAACAAGAACGGCAACTACATCGAGACCGCCAAGAATCACCTGACGCAGCTTGGGCGCATCTTCGGCAAGGAAGAGCTGGCCAGCCAGAAAGTCGCCGAAATGCAAAGCAAGGTCGAGCAGACGCGCAAGGTCACTGAAGGTCGTCCGGAGAAGGCCTTGATCGTGCTGCACAACAACGGCGCGTTCACCTCCTATGGCGTCCAGTCGCGCTATGGTTTCATTTTCGACACCCTCGGCGTGAAGTCAGCCAGCAGCGACACCGCCGCCGGGTTGCACGGCCAGCCGATCTCCAACGAGTTCATCCAGCAGGCCGACCCGGACATTCTCTACGTCATCGACCGCACCGCCGTCATGGAACGACGCCCGGCGCTCACACTCGACAGCCTGGACAACCCGTTGTTGCGCAAGACCAAAGCCTGGAACAACGGCCGGGTGATCTTCGTCGATGCGCAAACCTGGTACCTATGCACTGCGAGTGTCACCTGCCTGAACCGCATGGCTGATGAGGTGATGCAAGCCTACAAGGGCTGAGCTCGCCTCGCTCCACAGCTACCCCCCGGGCCAGTGCCATCAAAGCACTGGCCTTTTTTGTAAATGCTAATGATTTTTATTGAGGGTTTTTCTTTCTGAGCCGGAGACCTTTATGAACACTCTTCACTTTTCTGTGCATTGAAAGGAATCCAGCATGTCGCAACGCTGTAAAACACAGCACGTCAGCCCCCCGCCAACACACGCTGCGTCGCCATTTGAATTCAACCGCACCTTCATCGCTGTACACATGGCCCTGCTGCTCAGCTTGGGCAGTGCAAGCATGACGGTGGCCGCTGCTCAATCCAACGAACAGGCCGACGCGACTGAACCGGCTGAAAAGGTGCAGCAACAGGGTTCAGGCGGCGGAACACTGGAGCTGTCCGAAACCATGATCGAAGGCAAGCTGGATGCCCCCGGCGCATTGCCTCCCGTCTATGCCGGCGGCCAGGTTGCCTCGGGCGGCCGCGTCGGCTTGCTGGGCAACAAGGACTTCATGGAGACCCCGTTCAGCACCATCAGCTACACCGAAAAGTACATCGAGGACGTCCAGGCCCAGAACATCACCGATGTGATCGCCGCCACCGACCCTGCGGTGTTCAGCAACGGATTGACCGGGACCCACAGCGAGAACTACTCCATTCGCGGTTTCACCTCCAATATCAGCGACGTGAGCTTCGGCGGGCTGTATGGCATGGCGCCCTACTATCGAATCTCCCCCGAAATGTACGAGCGCATCGAAGTGCTCAAGGGCCCCTCCGCCCTGCTCAATGGCATGCCGCCGGGAGGTTCGGTCGCCGGCACCATCAACCTGGTAC
Organism: Pseudomonas frederiksbergensis; assembly: GCF_900105495.1. Classification (NCBI taxonomy): domain Bacteria; kingdom Pseudomonadati; phylum Pseudomonadota; class Gammaproteobacteria; order Pseudomonadales; family Pseudomonadaceae; genus Pseudomonas; species Pseudomonas frederiksbergensis. Next base: position 4,795,595 of record NZ_FNTF01000002.1, read on the forward strand.
CCAAACGCGCAGGCGCCGAGCCGCTGACACGGTTGACCACGACCTACATGTCGGATGCACAGATTGGCGGGCATTTGGATGTCGGCCGCCGCTTCGGTGAGGCGCAGCAGTTCGGCGTGCGCTTCAATAGCGTCTACCGCGACGGCGATACCGCGACCGAGCACCAGCAAATGAAAGTCCAGCTCAACTCCCTGGGCCTGGATTGGAATGGTGAGCGGACGCGCCTGTCGGTCGACCTCTATCAGAGTGAAGATCGCGTCAACGGCCAGAACCGGGGTGTAGGCCTTGCCGCGGGTGTACCGGTCCCCAAGCCGCCTAAATCCGACACCCTGCTCAACCCTGACTGGGGCTACGTCGAGACCAAGGACAAAGGCGTGATCGTACGGGGCGAATACGATCTCAACGACAACATCACGGCCTATGCGGCGGCAGGCACCAGCAAGACCGACTACACCTACAACGGCACCATCTCTTCCCAGGTGATCAATACTGCCGGTGACTTCACCACCACCATGGGCCAGCTGAAGATCGACCTGAAGAAGACTTCTGGCGAGACCGGGCTTAGAGGGAAAATGGACACCTTCGGCATCGGTCACCAGTGGTCGATCAACGCCACGCACTATTCCGACGAGGAAAAAGACTATGGCCGTCGCTCGGTGCCAGGTGCGAACTGGATTACCAACATCTATAACCCGGTTTGGGGGCCGGAGGCGCCGGAGAGCTGGCCTGCCCTGCTGCACACCGAGTCGAGCCTGACCAGCTACGGTTTTGCAGATACCTTATCGTTCCTCGATGAGCGGCTGCAGATCACCCTCGGTGTTCGTCGCCAGCAAGTATTGACCGACACGTTCAGCGTCACTACCGGCGCGCACACCTCGCGTTATGACGAGGGCGCCACGACACCCGCCGCGGCGGTGCTGCTCAAGGTGACCGATGAAGTGTCGCTTTATGCCAACTACATCGAAGGCCTGAGTAAAGGTGCCACTGCGCCGCTGACCGCAGCGAACGCCGGCGAAGTGTTCGCGCCTTACAAGTCCAAGCAGAAAGAGGTCGGGGTAAAACTTGACCTGGGTGATTTCGCCCACACCCTCAGCCTGTACCAGATCGAGCGTCCCAACAGCTATACCGACCCCGCCACCAACGTCTTTTCCTTTGGCGGCGAGCAACGTAACCGTGGGGTCGAGTGGAGCTTCTTCGGCACGCCGGTAACCGATGTACGCCTCATGGGCGGTGTTGCCCGTGTCGACCCCAAGGTCACCAAGACTGCCGGCGGCGTCAACGAAGGCAAGCTCGCCACCGGTCAGCCGAAGCTGCAAGGCAAGCTGGGAGTCGAGTGGGACACCCCGATCCTGGATGGTTTGACCCTTACTGCCAACGCGACCTCCGTGTCGAAGCAGTACATCAATGCCGACAACTCCAAATCCATTCCGGGCTACACCATCTATGACGTCGGCGCCCGTTACGCGATGCGGGTCGCCAGCCATCCCGTGACATTGCGCGGCACAGTGAACAACGTGACGAACAAGGATTACTGGGGCATGCCGCTATTGACCACGCTGGGGCTTGGCGCCCCTCGCACCGTGCAGCTTTCTGCATCCGTGGACTTCTAGGTGACGGGGGAACAGCACGCCTTGCCGTGCTGTTCCGCGTCAGCCGGAGCACCTGGTGGCGACGGCTCAGGTCTGCGCGTTTAGCGACCCTTGAATTAACCCACACGACGCCCACAGGCCAGCCAATTAACCTACCTGATGATGCCAGCCGCTCGAAAGAAGTCGCCATTCAATCCCCAGCAATCTTGTCATTTGCCAAGGCTTAGGGCAGGGTCGATACCACTGAGATCTCTGTCAAAGGAGTCACCCCATGTCAAAGCTATATCCCAGTGTCGATCCCGAGGGGCTGGTCGAGTATTCAGTGGTCTACACCGACCGCTCGCTCAACCACATGTCACAGTCATTTCAAGACGTGATGAAGAACATTTCCAAAACCCTGAAACAGGTCTACAACGCCCAGGCTGTTGCGGTGGTGCCGGGCAGCGGCACATTCGGCATGGAAGCGGTGGCGCGACAGTTTGCCACCGACCAGCAATGCCTGGTGATACGCAACGGCTGGTTCAGTTATCGCTGGAGCCAGATCCTTGAGATGGGCAACATCCCGGCGGCCACCACGGTGCTGAAAGCCCGACCGGTCGACACGGGTCGTCAGGCTGCCTACGCCCCACCCCCTCTGGACGAAGTGCTGGCAGCCATTCAGGCGCAGAAGCCGCAGATTGTCTTCGCCCCCCACGTTGAAACCTCGTCAGGGATTCTCCTGCCCGACGAGTACCTGCGAGCCGTCGGCGACGCCGTGCATGCGGTGGGTGGTCTGTTCGTCCTGGACTGCATCGCCTCAGGCACGCTTTGGGTCGATATGCAGAAATGCGCAGTCGACCTGCTGATCAGCGCACCGCAGAAAGGCTGGAGCGCCTCCCCTTGCTGCGCCCTGGTGATGCTCAGTTCTCTGGCTCTCGAGCGCATCGAACAGACGCAAAGCAGCAGTTTCGCCTGCGACCTGAAAAAATGGTTACAGATCATGCAGGCCTACGAACAGGGCGGACATGCCTACCATGCGACCATGCCCAGCGATTCCCTCGCGCGATTTAATGACGTGATGAAAGAGACGCAAGCCTACGGTTTCGACAAGGTCCGCGGCGACCAACAGGCTCTGGGCGATCGGGTGCGCGCAATGTTGGCCGGCAAAGGCATCAAAAGCGTGGCCGCAGCCGGCTTTCAGGCTCCTGGCGTAGTGGTGAGCTACACCGATGATGCCGACATCAAGAACGGTAAGAAATTTGCCAACCACGGCCTACAGATCGCCGCCGGAGTGCCGTTGCAATGCGACGAGCCGGCCGACTTCCAGACCTTCCGCATCGGTCTGTTCGGACTCGAAAAGCTGCACAACATCGAGCGCACGGTCAGCACCCTTGAGCAGGCACTGGACGAGGTGATGGTTAACTAAGCCCTCATCTTGCCCGCATCGAACTTGTGAATTCCGGGAGGGCTGGTTGTAACATCACGTCCGGGCGATAAGCGTCATATTCGCCGCACAATCGCGGATCAAAGGTCACGGGATTGTCATGAAGTGAAAAGGCGTTGTCGCCAAATGTAATGTCCACCGCTCCCCCGTCTATAAGCTGCTCCTCAAGATCTGCGTGGCAAGCCCTGCATTTTCCCAATGCACGACTTGCTCGTAGCCCTATAACCGCAAAGTGCCCGTCTTTTGGGCCTTACCGGAGTGGCGCAATGAACAAGAAAAATAAAGATTTGTCCCAGCTAGCTGCAACGCACACGTTGAACCTGAATCCGGCGGTCAGTCCTCGCGCGCGCGACCTGCTCGGCACCGCCCGCATGGTCCTTCGACAGGTGTTGAAGCAGCCGGTGCATAGCGCGCGGCACATGGCTGCATTCGGTATCGAGCTGAAAAATGTCTTGCTCAACCGCTCGCCGCTCAAGCCGGCGGCGGGCGACAAGCGCTTCGACGAATTGGCCTGGCAGCGCAACCCGCTCTACCGTCGCTACCTGAAGACTTATCTGGCCTGGTGCCAGGAGATGAACGACTGGATCAGCACCAGCAACCTCAGCGAACAGGACGCTCAGCGTGGTCAGTTTGTCATCGGCCTGCTGACCGATGCCATGGCGCCGACCAACACCCTGGCCAACCCGGTAGCGCTCAAACGTTTCTTTGAAACCGGTGGAAAGAGCATCCTCGATGGTTTCTCGCAGCTGACCCGGGATCTGATCAAAAACGGCGGCATGCCCAGCCAGGTGGACAAGACGGCGTTCGAGGTGGGCCACAATCTGGGCATCACTGAAGGTGCAGTGGTGTTTCGCAATGACGTGCTGGAGTTGATCCAGTACAAGCCCCGTACCGCGCAGGTGCAAGTGCGTCCGTTGTTGGTGGTACCGCCGCAAATCAACAAGTTCTACCTGTTTGACCTGACGCCGGAGAAGAGCCTGATCCGTTTTCTCCTCGACAGCGGTATCCAGACCTTCGCGATCAGTTGGCGCAATCCGGGCAAGGCACAGCGTGAATGGGGTTTGTCCAGCTACGTGGAAGCCTTGAAGGAAGCAATCGACGCGGTGCTTGCGATAACCGGCAGCGCCGACCTGAACACCTTCGGTGCCTGTTCCGGGGGCTGCACCCTGTCCTCGCTGCTGGGTCACTACGCCGCCCTGGACGAGAACAAGATCAATGCCTTTACCCTGGGTGTCAGTATGCTGGACATACAACCCGACACCCAGCTCGGGCTGTTCGCCGACGAAAAGACCCTCAAGGCAGCCAAGCGTCGTTCCTGGAAAGCGGGCGTGCTGGAGGGCCGCGAGCTGGCCAAGGTCTTCGCCTGGATGCGCCCTAATGACCTCATCTGGAGTTACTGGATCAACAACTACCTGCTCGGCAACGAGCCGCCGGCCTTCGATGTCCTCTACTGGAACAACGACACCACCAACCTGCCCGCCACGCTGCACGGCGAATTCATCGATATGTACCAGAGCAATCCGTTCGCCCGCGCCGGTGCGCTGGAAGTTTGCGGCACATCGATAGACCTCGGCCAGGTCACCAGTGACTTCTACTGCATCGCCGGCCTGAGCGACCACATCACCCCGTGGGACGCCTGCTACCGCTCCATGCATCTGTTTGGCGGCCAGGGCGAGTTCGTGGTGTCCAACAGCGGGCATATCCAGAGCATCCTCAACCCGCCGGGCAACCCCAAGGCACGCTTCATGACCGGCAGTCATCTGCCGGACGAGGCTCAGGAATGGATGGACGCCGCCAGTCAACAGGCCGGCTCCTGGTGGCCCCACTGGCTGGAATGGCTGCAGACACGCTCGGGTGATCACAAAAAAGCTCCGCGTAGACTGGGCAACCGAGCCTATGCAGCTGCCGAGGCTGCGCCGGGAACCTACGTGCACATGCGCTGAGCCTGTTGGCACCCAATGGATGCCCGTTACAGACAGGCTGTTATGACTTGTTTTCATCCGATCGACACAGGCAGAAAACGGGCCAAAAGCAGCCTGTTGGACTATTTACACCCGTGCAGTTCGCCCAATGTGGTGTCCGCTTGCAACCGATAGTTGCAGTGAAGGCCATTAGGATAACTGTGGCCCCCAAGGCGCCGTATTCGCCTTCAAAAACTTCATCAGCGCTCCCGCCGCTGGCGACAGGCTTCGCCCTTTACGGGTGAGCATGCCAATCTGGCGTTCGACCTTTGGCTCAGTCAAGGGCAGAAACGCAAGCTTGTTGTTCTCCTGTGGAAACGCCAGATACGGCAAGGTGCTGATCCCGACGCCCTCCTCCAGCATGGCGATAAGGGAAATCATGTTGGAGATAAATAACCGACTGTGCTCCAACAAGCATTCGGCATCGGTGCCTTCCAAAAGTCGTGAGGTGCCGTTACGGATCATGGGCACGCCTTGCAGCTGGGACCAATGCAACGCGCCTTCCACGTGCACTAACGGGTGGTCGGCGCGGCACACCACACCCACCTGATCGTTGAGGATCGGTGAAAACTCGATCTGCTCGTCGGCCAGCCATACGCTGCTGATGGCGAAGTCCACCTGCCCTTGGGCCAACAGTTGCTGGACGCTGTCAGCGGTGCCGTCCTGGATGCTGATCTGCACGTTCGGGTGCTCGACCACGAAGCGCGCCAAGGGACCGGGCAACAAACGGCTGGCCACCGAAGGCACGGTGGCGATGCTGACCTGGCCGATCTCATGCTGAACCAACAGAGTGACCTCGCGGGCGATGCGGTCGTGCTGATCGATCAGGCCGCGGAACAGCGGCAGGCAATGTTCGCCGAAAGGTGTCAGTTCTACCCGACCGCCGCCCTTTTCGATCAGTGCCTGGCCCAGCTTCTGCTCCAACTCGCGCACAGCCAGGGACATTGCCGGCTGTGTGCGGTAGGCCTGACGGGCGGCAGCATGGAAACTCTTGAGCTCGGCCACCAAGAGAAAGTAGCGCAACTGGGCGATTTTCAGTTCGGGCAGCATGGTTAGTAATCCTTATCAAATCATATTTATTATTAATTTTTATTTGCCCCATATTGCTCGCAAGATGAGAGCCACGCAAATGGAGGCTCCTCATGTCACTCACGCCCTACAAAAACTACATCGATGGACAGTGGTGCAAAGGTCACACCACGCTGAGCAACCACAATCCATCAGACAGCCACGACTTGATCGGTGAATACCACCAGGCCAGCGTCGAACAGACCCACCTGGCCATCCAGGCCGCCCGCAGCGCGCAGCCGCAGTGGGCGGCCACTGGCCTGGAAGCTCGACAGCTGATACTGATGGCCATCGGCGACGAACTGATCGCCCGCAAGGAAGAACTCGGCCAACTGCTCTCCCGTGAAGAAGGCAAGCCACTGGCCGAGGGTATCGGCGAAGTTAATCGCAGCGGCCAGTTCTTCCACTACTACGCCGCCGAGGTGTTGCGCCAGATGGGCGAGACCGCCGCGTCCGTACGCCCCGGTATCGATATCGAAGTACACCGCGAGCCGGTAGGTGTGGTGGGCATCATCACCCCTTGGAATTTCCCCATGGCCACCGCTGCCTGGAAGATCGCCCCGGCTTTGGCTTTCGGTAATGCGGTGGTGTTCAAACCAGCCAACCTGGTGCCAGCGAGTGCCTGGGCATTGACCGAGATTATCAGTCGCCAGGCCCTGCCCCATGGCACGTTCAACCTGGTCATGGGCAGCGGCGCAAGCGTCGGCGAGACGCTGGTGCAGTCAGCTGACATCGACGCCTTGACCTTTACCGGTTCGCTGGCTACCGGTCGTCGTGTCGCGGTCGCCACAGCCGGCAATCTGGTGCGTTGCCAACTGGAGATGGGCAGCAAGAATGCCCTGGTGGTCATGGACGATGCCGACCTCGATGTGGCCGTGGAATGCGCCCTGAACGGTGCGTTCTTTGGCACCGGACAAAAATGCACGGCGTCCTCGCGGCTGATTGTTTGCGAGGGTATCCACGACCGCTTTGTCGAAGCGCTGCGCGGGCGCATGCGCCAGCTCAAGGTCGGCCATGCCCTGGAAGCCGGCGTGCAGATCGGACCGGTCGCCGAGGCACGGCAACTGGAACAGAACCTGGAATACCTGCGCCTGGCCCAGGCCGAAGGCGCCACACTGGTCGAAGGCGGCGAGCGCCTGCATCTGGACACCGACGGCTTCTTCATGCGTCCGGCGTTGTTCATCCACAGTCGCAATGACATGCGCATCAACCGCGAAGAAGTGTTCGGGCCGATCGCCTGCGTCATCCGTGTACGCGATTTCGAGGAAGCCCTGGCGACCCTCAATGACACCGAGTACGGCCTCACTGCCGGGATCATCACCCAATCGCTGCGCCATGCCAGCGAATTCAAGCGCCGCGCCCAAACGGGCTGCGTGATGGTCAATCTGCCCACCGCCGGCACCGATTACCACGTTCCGTTCGGCGGCCGTAAAGCCTCAAGCTTCGGGCCACGTGAACAAGGGCAATACGCCCGCGACTTTTACACCGTGGTCAAGACCACTTACGTCCGGCCTTGATGGAGAACCCGCCATGCACAACCTTCTAATGATCGACGGCCTGCAATACTCCAACTGGAGCCCGGAAATATTCCAGCAGATGCAGGCCGGCGGCTTGAGCGCAGTACATGCCACCATCGCCTACCACGAGAACGCGCGTGAAACCCTCTCCCGCCTGGGCGAATGGAACCGTCGCTTCGAAACCTGGCCCGAGCTGATCCGCCCGGTGCGCTCGGCCAGCGATATCCGCCTGGCCCACGAGGAAGGTCGAGTGGGTGTGTTCTTCGGTTTCCAGAACTGCTCGCCGATCGAGGACGACATTGACCTGGTGGAAATCTTTCGCCAACTGGGCGTATTCGTCATGCAGCTCACCTACAACAACCAAAGCCTGCTCGCCAGTGGTTGCTATGAACATGCAGACAACGGCATCAGCCGCTTCGGCCGCCAGGTCATCGCCGAGATGAACCGGGTCGGCATGCTGATCGACATGTCACACAGTGCTGAGCGCAGCACCCTGGAGGCCATCGAATTGTCGACCCGGCCGGTGATCATCTCCCACGCCAACCCATCGAGCTTCCATGCGGCCAAGCGCAACAAGTCCGATGCCGTATTGCGCGGCATCGCCGAATCCGGCGGGTTGCTGGGCTTCAGCACCTATCCCTTTCACCTCAAGGGTGCTTCGGCCTGCCGCCTGGAGAGCTTCTGCGACATGGTTGCCCGTACCGCCGACCTGATGGGCGTCGATCATATCGGCATCGGCACCGACCTGTGCCAGTCGCAACCGTTGTCAGTACTCGAATGGATGCGCAACGGGCGCTGGAGCAAAGAGAAGGACTATGGCGAAGGTTCCAAGGACAACGCCAACTGGCCGACTCCGCTGCAATGGTTCCGCGATAGCCGCGACTTCCCCAACATCGCCAAGGGCCTGCGTGCCCGCGGATTTGCCGAAGACGATGTAAGCAAGATTATGGGAATGAATTGGTTGCGCCTGCTGGAAACCGCCACCACGGCGCAGACCTGAACCATCCCTGCACGGACAGCATGAACAATAAAAACAATCGCAGGTTCCGGAGGCTTTCATGAAAAATCCAAGCACCCTACAGGCTGACGGCGAGGCCGTGAGCCTGCCAATCGCCCGAGACATCGACTGGCCCCTGTTCCTGATCAGTGGCGGGTTCTTAGGGGCATTCCTAATCGCGGCACTGGTCGATATCGACGCGGTGTCGGCACTGGTCAACACCCTATTCGCCTGGTCGACCAAGGCCTTCGGCCTGTATTGGCAGGTGCTGATGTTCTCGACCTTCGTGGTCAGCCTGGGCATCGGTTTTTCGAAATGCGGGCGCGTACGCCTTGGAGGTATCGAGCAGCGTCCGGACATCAGCACCTTCAACTGGATTGCCGTGATTATGTGCGCATTGCTCGCCGGCGGCGGCGCTTTCTGGGCGGCCGCTGAACCGCTGATGCACTTTGCCAGCCCACCACCGTTCTTTGCCGGCGTGCAGCCGCACACTGAAGCGGCGGCTACTGCCGCATTGGCGCAGGCCTTCATACACTGGGGTTTCCTGGCTTGGGCGGTGCTCGGCAGTTTGCTGGCGATCGTGCTGATGCACTTGCACTACGACAAGGGCTTGCCACTGGCACCGCGAACCCTGCTTTACCCGCTGTTTGGTGAACGCGCCTTGAAGGGTCCGATTGGCATCTTCGCTGACGCCACCTCAATCATCGCCGTGGTCGCCGGCACCATCGGTCCGATCGGATTCCTCGGCCTGCAGATCAGCAGCGCGATGCACGCGGCGTGGGGCGTGCCCAATGGGATCGTAACCCAGTCGATCACCATCGTCCTGGTCACCCTGATGTACACCACGTCATGCCTGGTCGGGCTCAAGGGCATCCGCTTCGTCAGCGAGATCAATGTCTGGCTGATGCTGGGGCTGGCCGTGTTCATGGTGGTGTTCGGGCCGACGCTGTTTATCCTCGGCGGCTTCCCGTCGGCCTTTGCCTTGCACGTGGAACAGTTCATCCCGCTGACGATGTTCCGTGCCGATCCCAAGTGGCTGGATTGGTGGACAGTGTTCTACTGGGGCTGGTTCATCGGTTATGCACCCATGGTCGCGCTATACGTCGCACGGATCTCACGGGGTCGCACTATTCGCGAGATCATCATGACGTTATCGATCATCGCCCCGCTGGTGACCATGTTCTGGTTCACGGTAGTCGGCGGCACCGGCATCGGCCTGGAGCTGCAGTCACCCGCAATTGTGACGGCCCATGGCACCCAGCCTGAAGATTTGCTGTTGGGCGTGACTCAGAACCTGCCGCTCGGTGGCCTGATCAGCGCACTGTTCCTGTTTCTGAGCTTCATATCGGTGGCGACCAACGGCGATGCCATGGCCTTTACCGTGGCGCTGGCGATGTCCAGCACCGACAAGCCGAAGAAGTGGCTATGTGGTTTCTGGGCCATCGGCATGGGTCTCGCGGCGGTGGTGCTGATCACCATCGGTGCCGGCGGCGTGACAGCCCTACAGTCCTTCATTGTCATCACCGCGGTGCCAGTGTCACTGGTGATCCTGCCGGCTCTGTGGGATTCAGTACGCATTGCCCGGCACATGGCCCGCGAGCAAGGTCTTTGAACATGATGCATCCAGGAACAATAACAATGTCCGACTCCCCGTTTGCAGCGCCGACGCTGCGCCCCGCCAGCCAGGTCATGGACCTGGCTCGGCTGGGCAGCCACTTCCAGAGCCCATTGAGCTTCGTGCGCAGCAGCATGCGCCGGATGATGAACCAGCAGTGGCGGATTCAGCGTAGCCGGTTCGATCTGGACGACGAAGGCTTCGGCACCGTCATCTACCGTATAGACACGCCGACCGCGCACTACCATTGCGTGATCTTATCGGCCTACCTGCCGCCGGAGAAACGCAGCGACCGGGTGATCGCCGATCAATGGGACGTCTGTTTCGTACTGGTAGCCGGAGACGTCGACGAGGCGCAACTGCGCGATCTGCAACACAACGTCCCGTTACAGGAAGCCGGCCGCTTCGATGCGCGGGTGCTGGTACTGTCCCGCGCCAACCGCAGCCTGCGCAATTTCGAACGCTTCCTCGTGGCACTGGCTGAAGGCAATCAGCCGGACCCACGCCAGTTGGCCGACGTCGGCTACCTTTACCGCACCACCGCCGTCTACGGCAATGGCAAGTTCGGCATCGCCGACTTCGGTTGCCTGCAGGACAACGCTGACTTCAATCAGCCGTTCAGCGCGCAGATGTTCACGGTGTACCTGTTGCGCCATTTCAGCATCGAACAGATCGAGCACATGGCAAAGGTGCGCAATCCACAGCGCGCAACGAAACTCGACGTGAATCTGCAGCGTTATCTGGGCGTCGGCAACGCTACCGGGCTAGGCATGGCACCCTTCCTGCTCAATCATCCGCAACTGATCGACCAGTGGATCCTGGCGCGGGAAACCGCTTTGGCCCGGGTCCTGACACAACCGGCGGACCCGGTCCGCTTGCAGCGTTTGCATGAACTCCTGCATCGCGCACACCTGCACGTGCAGCAAACCCAGACGGAAGACTTTCGCCAGCACGAGCAAGACCGACAGACCCTGGCTGACCTCACCACATTGGCCACATGGCTCAACTGCCAGCCCTGCAGCGACGATCTCTGGTCACGCTTGCTGGCTTGGAGCGAAGCGCACGCGAGCATCGGCTGCCAAGAGCTGTTGGTCAGCCTTTTGCTGGAACTGTATCCCGAGCACGTGACGCCGCTGGCTGAGCAGATGGGCGTCGTCGAAGGCTGGCGCCTGGATGCGCAAATGCCCTTGGCGCAGCTATGCGAGCTTATTGAACACCACTATGCCTGGGCCCTGGCCTACGACTTCAGCAACGCCGATGCCGAACATTTCTTCTGGTATCGCTCTGCCGAAAAGGAAGAGCCCCGCCTGGGCATGCGTACTGAAGAACCGGGCGCCGACAAGGAGATGCAACTGGGCATCGCACGCAACATCCAGCGCTGCCATTGCGCACTGCTCGACCACCTGGGCGCACATCCCGATGAGTTGACCGCGCACTTTCTGATTGCCCATCCGGCGTTCAAGGGCACGATCCGGCGCTTGCAGGGCATGGCTGAGTGCGCCTATGGCGAGATCCGCGCCAACCTGCTGGCCCGCGACATGCTGCCCATCCATTTGTTGCGCTGCAAACTGGCTTTCTTCGGCGCGGGCAAATTCGACCCCAAGTCCAGCCGATGGGTGCGCATTACCCTGTTCCAGGGCGCACCGCTGGTGGGCGAAATTGGTCAGCCGTTCGCCGACGACTGGAACTTTGCGGTCATGCCCAACGGAGATCAGTGACAATGCGCGTATCCCTCAACGAACTTCAGGTGATGTGCCGCAAGGCCTTCGAAGGCATGGGCTTCGCCGCCGGCGACTGCGAGGATGCCGCCGACATGGTTGGCTGGCTGCAACTGCAAGGGCTGGACGGCGTCGGTGAGCTGGAAAAAGCCTTGGACTATCTGCAGAGCGAAGCGGATCAACCCTTTGCCTTGCGCTACGAAGACAGCGCCCTGCTGGTCATCGATGCCAAGGGCCAGAGCGTGCTGCGCTGCGCGGCGACCGCGGTGGAGCTGGCGCTGAGCAAAGCGCTGAGCAGCGGCCAGGCCGTGTTGCGGATTCATCATTGCCACAACCGACTGCTACTGCTCGGTTACCTGGGCCAGGCCGCAGAGCAAGGAATGGACATCCAGGCGCGCTGGGGCGATGCCCGCCAGGTTCGCATCGCCTCCTTCCGCGCCGGCAACAGCCGCCCTGAATTGCACGTCGACGAGCGACCTTGCGCCAGGGATGTGGAGCAAAGCATCACCGTAACCTTCAGTCGCCCGGCAGTGCCTGCGCGTCATCAGGTCTGCGCGCAAGCTGCACTTACCCAGGGCCTTACCGTCGGCGAGGCCACCTGGCAACGGCTTAAGCAGTTGGCCGAACAGATACTGGTCGAAAGTACCGAAGCCTCGCGCCGCCATGGCGCAGGTGGCGGCAGCGATGCCGATTGAAAACCCGTCCCTTCATATTCAGGAACATCCCAATGAAATATGCGATCAAGACCGACCTATTCGCGTCTAAAGCCCCGCTTGAATGGGCAGTCGTCGGCAACGGCACCCTCTACACCGCCCAGATCCCCATCGACGCCAGAGGCCAAGTGGTTGCCGGCGGCATTGAGGCCCAGGCGCATCAGACCCTTGCCAACCTGCGCCATACCCTGGAGGCGGCGGGCACCTCGCTGGATGCGGTGACTCAGGTGTTGATCTACGTCACCGACCGCAGCTACCTGGCCACCGTCAACGCAGCCTATGCGCAGTATTTCCAGGCGCCCTACCCCAATCGCGCGGCCATTGTGGTGGCGGGGCTGGCACGCGAGGAGATGCTGGTTGAGATGGTGGTGTACGCCTGTTTGCAGTGAGCTAACGGTGGCATGGATCTTTTCAGCCTTTACACTTGGATTGCGCCAAGGCGGCCATCTATGCCACGCCGCTCAGTCTCGACCTATGCTCACAGAGAATCGGGTAGTGATATTGAAAAAACTGCTAAAGCAGTGCTGACGCCTGTCAACTACCAACTCAGGAAGTGAGTCAGTTTGGCGCCCTGCCTATCGTTAAACATCCTTCAGGTAACGCGATGCTACGCTGTCCTTAAAACCGAGGAATCGCGATGCCACATTCAGACCTGCTCCCCTCCTTGTTGTACAAGATCAACGAAAACCAACTCGCCCTGGAGGCCGCCATCCTGGAAATTTCCAACTGGGTCGAGGCGCGCGGCTCGGCTGACATTGCAGACAACGTGCGCGCCGAATTGGACACCATCGACAAGAACGAGGAGTTCATCAAGCTGACACTGGCAGTGCTGATGACCCCGGAGTGACCTGGAGCGACAGCTCGTCGCCTCGTCCGCGCCGCGATAGCCGCGTCTCGATTTGGCCAGGTTCTACGCCTGCCCCGCCGCCATGAAGATTGCCAGACATGCGCTGGAAGAGGTTTTGTAACGACGCCTTCACCCGCTGGTCTACCCTGAATGAACAGCAGGAGGGTTCAATCATGTGCGGACGCCTTTCACAGTACCGGGGAATTCACGACTTCGTCGCGGCGCTCAGTATCCCCCATGCACTGATCAACTATGCCGGCGACCAGCCTTTCGAGCGCTACAACGCCGCTCCGACCACTCAGCTTGCCCTCATTCACCAAGAAGGTCAGTTTCTGCGCGCTGACATGGTTCGCTGGGGCTGGCGCCCGCACTGGGCCAAAGACCGCGTCGCGCCGATCAATGCCCGGGTTGAGAAAGTTGCCCACGGACCGTTCTTCAAAGCGATCTGGCCTCATCGGGCGATCATTGCGATCGACAACTGGTTTGAGTGGGTTTATGAAGGCGGGCCAAAGAAACAGCCTTACCTCATTCGCCACCGTGACCGGACGCCGATCCTCTGTGCCGCGATCGGTCAGTACCCCATCGCTGAGCGTGAACCGGGCGAGCACGATGGCTTCGTGATCATCACCGCCGACAGCGCCGGAGGCATGGTCGATATCCACGACCGACGCCCGGTGACATTGAGCCCGGAGCTGGCCCGAGAATGGCTGGACCCGGCCCTGCCGAAAGAGCGCGCCGAGCAAATGGTCCTTCTTGAGGGAGAACCTGCCGAGGCCTTCGAGTGGTTCAAGGTTGACAATGCTGTCGGCAACGTACGGAATCAGGGGCGGGAGCTCATCACCCCCCTTGACCGAGACGAAGGCTGATCGAGCAATCGGTCAAGCGATTCGGACTCAGGATCGATTTCGCACCACTCATCGATAAAACTAAATAATCGAAAGTGCCTGCCGATAGTCAAAACAATGCCCCAGCATCATGGGATTTTAGAACGTGTAGTAGCGAGTTCAGGCTTATGAAAGATATCTATCTACTGATCGAGCATGGTATGGATCAGGGCGAAGTTTACGTACTGGGTTGGTTCGATGACGAGAAAAGGGCCAAGGAAGTGGCCGAGGAGAAAGAGTGGGAGGTTTACCGAGCCAGCTTGAAAGCTGAGCATCCCTGGTCAAATCACAAACCGTTGTCACCAGACCAAACCAAATACCGTCGCTTCTGGATCAAAGAAATTTCCAGATTTGATCACGTCCCGGTTCCCAGGTCTTCGGCAGTTCATTGACCCGGCAGGGCAGCGACGGCGTTCACGGTGCGAACTGAATCAGCTCCGTCCCTACTGGGTCTGGACTTCTCGCTAAAAGGACCCTCACTGACAATGCCAAAGAAGCGCCCAGTCGACACTGCAGCCAGTGCTGCAGATATCGAAAGATCGATCCAAGCCCTGAACAAAATGGCTGAACGCCTTTGGGGAGATGGTCGAGAGAGCGAGGCGAAAGCCCTCCTCGATGCCTTGGATGCGTTAAACCGGGCGCTGGACCGGATCAGGATTGGTGAAAGCCGCAAGGTTGTGACTCTTCATTGAAGTCCCCCATGGACTCATTGAAAGCCCCATACACATTACCCTTTGACTCTATGTGTGCATGCACACCTTTTTGGATATGGAAATTCAATGAAAAGCACCCAGTTTTTTATCTCCCTTTCGTGCGCCGTTGCAGTTTCACTGCTGAGCGGCTGTGCGGCCTCCGTAAAAAGCGGCGGCACTGAAGCACTGATGATTGAAGAGTCCACTAAGAACAACTTAGTGGTAAATATTCAGGGGAACGGCAAGGTCCGGCAGAACACTGACTGGATTCGCCTGAGGCAAGAATGGAATGAAGCCCTGAAAAATGAAGCTGACCGCGCTGGATACCGCCTCACTGAGTCTCATGTAGCGAACCCCGCAGAGAAAGATGGTGTGGCCATCAAGATCAACGTTACGAATTTCCGATATCTGACATCAGGTGCGCGCTATGCCGCTGGCGTGATGGTCGGCAACGCTTGGATTAACTCTAGTGCCGATTACTCCGACCTGAAGTCTGGACGCTTGATCGGGACCCGGACGTATGACACCTCTTCATCTGCTTGGGAGGGGGTTATGTCAGCGATGACTCAAGAGCAAGTAGAGGCTATTGCGCAGCAAATAATAAGCGACATCAAGAACGCAAAGGCTAAGTAAGCGCGGCGGAGATCTGTAGGCGATCTTATCGAGGGTTGATGGCATGGCGCACTCACTTCAATACCAGATAACCGAATCCGTTCGGGTGGTTGAGATTGAGATTGGAAAACTGCTCGATTTGGCGGCAATGCTGAAAGACGATGGAAACGATGCCTTAGCGACGGCGGTCTCGAGTCAGGCGAATAAGCTGCTTGAGGCTGCGGTGGCGCTGAGAATTGCGATGGCTGGCTGACCGCCCCACGCCGGGCTTTGCACCTGTCATGCCTTCGTCACACGGCCCAGGTGTCGACCAGTGGGTGGGAAACAGTCTGAACCCCTTTCGTCCTCTTTCAGTCGAAATTAATGGCAGCCCTTACCCACTGAATCATCACTTGAGAGGAGTCTTTTCATGAAGATTTCGGAAGTAATGACGAGGGACGTTAAAACAGCCAAGCCCGGCCACACAATCCAGGAAGCCGCCAGCCTCATGGCCAGGATCGACAGCGGCGCGATCATGATCGAGGAGCAAGAACGCCTGGTTGGTATGATCACGGACCGAGACATCGCAGTCAGAGGCGTAGCCAAAGGACTCGCAGCGGACACCCCGATCAGCGAAATAATGAGTGATGGCATCCGCTATTGCTTTGAGGATGAGGACGTTGAACATGTGGCCAAAAACATGGCCGATATTCAACTGCGCCGCTTGCCTGTACTCAACCGGGACAAGCGCCTGGTTGGCGTGGTGTCGTTAGGGAACATTGCCAGCGCCAGGTCGCAAACCGCTTCTGCTACTGTTCTGCGGGGGGTAGCACAGGCCCATTAATCATTTATCTGACAGGGTTCAAGCCCGGTCCAGCGCCGGGCTTTTCGTATCTGCCTGTCATGCCTTCGTCACACCGACCAAGCACACTGCAGGCAGCCAAAGGGATTTGGCCACGTGTATAAAGAGCCCGGCCTGGCGCCGGGCTTTTTCGCTCCAGACATCTCACAACGACAGCAATCCACTGTACAACCCATACGCTGCCAACCCGGCCCCGACGAAAACGCAGGCAAAAATCCCTTTCTCGACAGGCGAAAACAAAGGCTCGCCCTGCTCATGTTTTGCCTTGGCAAATAAAATCACTCCGGGCGCATACAACAATGCCGAGAGCAGCAAATACTTCACCCCGCCGGCATACAACAACCACACCGCGTAACACAGTGCGATCCCGCCAATCATCAAGTCTTTGGTGCGCTCGGCCGATGCGTGTTCGTAGGTTTCGCCGCGCCCGCTCAACAATACTGCATAGGCCGCCGACCACAGGTAGGGCACCAGAATCATCGATGACGCGAGGTAGATCAGACTGGTGTAGGTGCCGGCAGAGAACAGTGTTATCAGCAGGAAAATCTGGATCATCACATTGGTCAGCCACAAGGCGTTGACCGGTACATGGTTGGCGTTTTCCTTTTTCAGGAAGGCCGGCATGGTCTTGTCCTTGGCCGTGGCAAAGAGGATTTCAGCACAGAGCAGCGCCCATGACAGCAACGCCCCCAACAGCGAAATCGCCAAACCAATGCTGATCAACAGCGCCCCCCAATGACCGACGATATGCTCCATCACCGTCGCCAGTGACGGATTCTGCAGTTTGGCCAATTCGGGCTGGCTCATGACGCCGAGGGACAGCACGTTAACCAATACCAGCAGCGCCAACACCCCGAGGAAACCGATGACCGTCGCTCGACCTACATCCGAACGCTTTTCCGCCCGGGCCGAATACACACTGGCGCCTTCGATGCCGATAAAGACGAAGACCGTTACCAGCATCATGTTGCGCACCTGATCCATCACACCGCCAAAATCCGGATTGCTGCGGCCCCAGATATCCCGGGTAAAGATGTCAGCCTTGAAGGCCACGGCAGCGATCACGATAAACATGATCAACGGCACGATCTTGGCGATGGTGGTCAGTTGATTGATGAAGGCGGCCTCTTTGATTCCGCGCATCACCAAAAAATGCACCGACCACAGAAGGATCGAGGCGCAGCCGATGGCGATCGGCGTGTTGCCTTGGCCAAAAACCGGAAAAAAATAACCCAGGGTGCTGAACAGCAGCACGAAGTAACCGACGTTGCCTAGCCAGGCGCTGATCCAGTAACCCCAGGCGGAAGAAAAACCCATGTAATCGCCAAACCCGGCCTTGGCATAGGCGTACACCCCGGAATCCAGCTCAGGTTTGCGATTGGCCAGCGTCTGAAAGACGAAGGCCAGGGTCAGCATGCCAACGGCAGTGATTGCCCATCCGATCAATATCGCGCCTACGTCGGCTTTCTCGGCCATATTTTGCGGCAGGGAAAAGATCCCGCCACCGATCATCGATCCCACTACTAAGGCAATCAGCGCATTCAAGCGGAGCTTTTGTGTCGTCTGTGACATTTTTTTGCGCCTCCGTTTACCCGCGGGGACTTTCATAGTCGGTATTAACCAATTGGCAAAGCGTAATAGGGGTTACCGATTAACGCCAGGCAAAGGATTTTTTATAACTTTTCGCAATAAAAACAGCAGTGTAATTATCAGCACCTCATTGGGCACCCATGAAACAGCAATTAAAATTTGCCAAACACTGGAAACCAACTAGCGTGAAGTCAGCAATTATTTTCTCCCTGGCCGCTTAAAAACAGTCACGACAACAAGATTATTACGAACAGCCTTATTTTCGTAAGTCTTTAAATAACAATGAAATATAGATATGCATTAATCGAAAGAACATAACGAAACCAATGTTGTTTCTCCTCCCCTGCAATGGAGTCATGCAATGTCTGAATCCCCGGGAAAACTGAAACTCGGCGCGCTGGTTGCATTGGTCGTCGGTTCCATGATCGGGGGTGGGATCTTTTCCCTGCCGCAGAACATGGCCGCCAGTGCTGACGTCGGTGCCGTTCTAATCGGTTGGGCAATTACGGCCGTTGGCATGCTGACCCTGGCCTTTGTTTTCCAGACGCTGGCCAACCGCAAGCCCGATCTGGACGGCGGTGTCTACGCCTATGCCAAGGCGGGTTTCGGCGACTACATGGGTTTCTCGTCTGCCTGGGGATACTGGATCAGTGCCTGGCTGGGTAACGTTGGTTACTTCGTTCTGTTGTTCAGCACCCTCGGTTACTTCTTTCCGATCTTCGGTGAAGGCAACACGGTGGCCGCGATAATCGGTGCGTCGGTGCTGCTCTGGGCGGTGCACTTTCTCGTGCTGCGCGGGATCAAGGAAGCCGCGTTCATTAACCTGGTGACCACGGTCGCCAAGGTCGTGCCGCTGTTACTGTTCGTCCTGATCGCGATCTTCGCCTTCAAACTGGATATCTTCACCGCTGATATCTGGGGGCTCAAAAACCCGGATCTGGGCAGTGTAATGAACCAGGTGCGCAACATGATGCTGGTTACCGTCTGGGTGTTCATCGGCATCGAAGGCGCGAGCATCTTCTCGGCCCGTGCGGAAAAACGCAGCGATGTGGGTAAAGCCACCGTCATCGGGTTCATCACCGTGCTGCTGTTCCTGGTGCTGGTCAATGTACTGTCGCTGGGGATCATGACCCAACCGGAATTGGCCAAACTGCAGAACCCGTCCATGGCCGCGGTGCTGGAACACGTGGTCGGTGAGTGGGGCGCGGTACTGATCAGCGTCGGCCTGATCATTTCGTTGCTCGGTGCGCTGCTGTCGTGGGTGTTGTTGTGTGCGGAAATCATGTTTGCCGCCGCCAAGGACCACACCATGCCGGCCTTCCTGCGCAAGGAAAATGCCAACCAGGTGCCGGTCAACGCCTTGTGGCTGACCAATGCGATGGTGCAACTGTTCCTGATCATCACGCTGTTCTCGGCCAGTACCTACCTGTCGCTGATCTACCTCGCCACCTCGATGATTCTGGTGCCGTACTTGTGGTCTGCGGCTTATGCGCTGCTGCTGGCGATGCGCGGTGAGAGCTATGAAAACGCTCTGGCCGAACGCAGGAAAGACTTGTTCATCGGCGCCATTGCGGTGATTTATGCGATCTGGCTGATTTATGCCGGCGGCGTCAAATACCTGCTGCTCTCCGCCCTGCTCTACGCCCCCGGCGTCATTCTGTTCGCCAAGGCTAAACTTGAAGTCAATAAACCGGTTTTCACCAACGTCGAGAAGTTGATTTTCGCAGCAGTCGTCGTCGGCGCCCTGGTCGCAGCCTACGGGCTGTATGACGGCTTCCTGACCCTGTAACGCCTAAGTGTTTTGTCATCTGGAGGATCACTGCAATGACCACCGAAAAAGTTAAGTACGGCGTCCATTCCGAAGCCGGCAAACTGCGTAAAGTCATGGTTTGCTCCCCAGGCCTGGCTCACCAGCGGCTAACCCCGAATAACTGTGACGAACTGCTGTTCGACGATGTGCTGTGGGTCGCCCAGGCCAAGCGTGACCATTTCGACTTTGTCACCAAAATGCGCGAGCGCAACGTCGATGTGCTGGAAATGCACAACCTGCTGACCGATATCGTCGCCATCCCCGAAGCGTTGGACTGGATCCTGGAACGCAAGATCACCGCCGACTCGGTTGGGTTGGGTTTGATCAACGAAACCGGTTCCTGGCTGCGCAGCCTCGAGCCACGCAAGATCGCCGAGTTTCTGATTGGCGGGGTGTTTGCCGATGACCTGCCGACCAGTTTCGGTGGCAAGACCATCGAAATGTTCCGCGATTTCCTTGGCCACTCCAGTTTTATTCTGCCGCCACTGCCCAATACCCAGTTCACCCGCGACACCACTTGCTGGATCTACGGCGGTGTGACGCTGAACCCGATGTACTGGCCGGCGCGCCGTCAGGAAACCTTGCTGGCGACGGCCATCTACAAGTTCCATCCGCAGTTCACCAACGCCGACTTCCAGATCTGGTATGGCGATCCGGACAAGGACCACGGCAATTCCACCCTGGAAGGAGGTGACGTCATGCCGATCGGTAACGGCGTGGTCTTGATCGGTATGGGCGAACGCTCGTCTCGTCAGGCTATCGGCCAACTGGCAGTCAATTTGTTCAAGAACAAAGCTGTTGAGAAAGTGATTGTCGCCGGCCTGCCGAAATCCCGTGCAGCGATGCACCTGGACACGGTGTTCAGTTTCTGCGACCGCGATGTAGTGACCATCTTCCCGGAAGTGGTGAACCAGATCGTGGCCTTCACCCTTCGCCCTGACGAAAGCAAACCCGGTGGCATCGACATCCGTCGCGAAGAGACCAACTTCCTCGACACCGTGGCCAAAGCCCTCAACCTCAAAGCGCTGCGCGTCGTCGAAACCGGCGGCAACAGCTTCGCCGCCGAACGCGAGCAGTGGGATGACGGCAACAACGTGGTCGCTGTGGAGCCGGGTGTGGTGATCGGTTACGACCGCAACACCTACACCAATACGCTGCTGCGCAAGGCTGGCGTGGAAGTCATCACCATCAGCGCCGGCGAACTGGGTCGCGGCAGAGGCGGCGGCCACTGCATGACGTGCCCGATCATTCGCGACCCTATCGACTATTAATTTGCCCACCTGCGCCTGCGCTTATAAAGCACAGGCGTTGGGATAACCGACATCCAAGGAGATCCAAAATGGCCTTTAATATTCACAACCGTAATTTGCTGAGCCTGGAGCACCACACGCCTCGCGAATTACGCTATCTGCTGGACTTGTCTCGCGACCTCAAGCGCGCCAAGTACACCGGCACCGAGCAGCAACACCTCAAAGGCAACAACATCGCGTTGATCTTCGAAAAAACCTCGACCCGGACCCGTTGCGCCTTCGAAGTGGCAGCCTATGACCAAGGCGCCAATGTCACCTACATCGACCCGAACTCTTCGCAAATCGGCCACAAGGAAAGCATGAAGGACACCGCCCGCGTATTGGGTCGCATGTATGACGCCATCGAATACCGTGGCTTCAAGCAGGAAATCGTCGAAGAACTGGCCAAGTTCGCCGGTGTGCCAGTGTTCAACGGTCTGACCGATGAGTACCACCCGACGCAAATGATTGCCGACGTGCTGACCATGCGTGAAAACGCCGACAAGCCGATTCATGAGATCAGTTACGCCTATTTGGGCGACGCCCGTAACAACATGGGCAACTCGCTGCTGCTGATCGGCGCCAAGCTCGGCATGGACGTGCGCATTTGCGCGCCGAAAGCCCTGTGGCCGGCGGACGATCTGGTCGCTCGCTGCAAAAAATACGCAGAGGAAAGCGGCGCTCGCATCACCCTGACCGAAGACCCTAAAGCCGCCGTCAAAGGCGTGGACTTCATTCACACCGATGTCTGGGTATCGATGGGTGAACCGGTTGAAGCCTGGGCCGAACGCATCAAACAACTGCTGCCATACCAGGTCAATGCGGAATTGATGAAAGCCACCGGCAATCCGCGCACCAAGTTCATGCACTGTCTGCCGGCGTTCCACAACTGCGACACCAAGATCGGCAAACAGATCGCCGAACAATACCCGCACCTTAGCAACGGTATTGAAGTCACCGACGATGTGTTCGAGTCGCCAGCCTGCATTGCCTTCGAGCAAGCGGAAAACCGCATGCACACCATCAAGGCGATTCTGGTGTCGACCCTGGCTGACCTGTAACGGCTGATGCGGTTTGCCTTTCTGTGGGAGCGTGGCTTGCCTGTATCGCGGGCAAGCCACGCTCCCACAGGAGACCGAGCCGTCCGTTGCCTCACTGTTTAGAAGGACTGCATTATGCGTATCGTCGTTGCTCTGGGTGGTAACGCCCTGCTCCGCCGTGGTGAACCCATGACCTCGGACAATCAGCGCGCCAACATCCGGATCGCCACCGAACAGATCGCCAAGATTCATCCTGGCAATCAACTGGTCATCGCCCATGGCAATGGTCCGCAGGTCGGCCTGTTGTCGCTGCAAGCCGCGGCCTACACCTCGGTTTCGCCGTATCCGCTGGACGTGCTGGGTGCCGAAACCGAAGGGATGATCGGCTACATCATCGAACAGGAACTGGGCAACCTGCTGGACTTCGAAGTGCCCTTCGCCACCCTGCTCACTCAAGTCGAAGTCGATGCCAATGACCCGGCGTTCCAGAACCCTACCAAACCCATTGGCCCGGTCTACACCAAGGCTGAGGCGGAACAACTCGCGGCCGAAAAAGGCTGGGCGATTGCCCCGGACGGTGACAAGTTCCGTCGCGTAGTCGCCAGCCCAAGACCCAAGCGTATTTTTGAAATTCGCCCGATCAAGTGGCTGCTGGAAAAAGACAGTATTGTGATTTGCGCGGGGGGGGGCGGCATCCCGACGATGTACGGCGCCAGCGGCAAACTGCAGGGCGTGGAAGCGGTGATCGACAAAGACCTGTGCTCGGCGCTGCTGGCTGAACAGCTGGAAAGCGATCTGCTGGTGATCGCCACCGACGTCAATGCCGCCTACATCGATTTCGGCAAACCCACCCAGAAAGCCATCGCTCAGGCTCACCCCGACGAAATGGAAAAACTCGGCTTTGCGGCTGGGTCCATGGGGCCGAAAGTCCAGGCCGCCTGCGAGTTCGCCCGCCATACCGGCAAAGTCGCGGTAATCGGTTCACTCGCGGACATCGAGGCTATCGTTCAGGGCACAGCGGGCACCCGTATCAGCACCAAGGCATCTGGCATTACCTATTTGTGAGGAGAGACGACAATGGCAACGTTCGACCCCGGACATCTGCACATCGAGCGCCACGCGCTGACCAAGGACGATGTCAACTACAACCTGCACCTGGACTATGAAGTGTTCAAGGATCCCAAGGAAGGCAAAGGGATGCAGTTCACATTGCACGGTTCGATCCAGGGCAAGGAGATGACGGAAACGTTCTTCCTCCCCAAGGATCAAGCCTACAACTTCGCCAGGAATGTCACGAAAATTCTTGAAAAGCACGGTATCCCCAAAGTGCACAGCAGCCTTGGGTCAAATCACAAATTCTACGACTTGATGTTCGAAGACATGAGGGAGCAGCTGGATATGAAATCAGGCGACCCGGTCAAACCAGAACATCTGGAGTGATCCGGGCGCGCTTTTCTATCGTTATCAGTGAAGCGGCCAGAACCACGCGTGTTGCTGTGGGCACTGGCCGCGCAAATCCCTGAGGGATATCGGCAAGGCTTCAGCCCAATTCACTTTCCCGGATGAGCTTCTTGTTAATCTTCCCGACGCTGGTTTTAGGGATCTCGGCAACGAACTTGAACTGCTTGGGAATCGCCCACTTGTTGATGCGACCACGCTCGACAAACCCTTGAAGGTGCGCCTCCAGGATCTTGCGGTCCAGGTACTGCCCGGGCTCGCACACCACCAGCGCCATCGGCCGTTCGCCCCATTGCTCATCGGCGATGCCTACCACCGCGACCGACATGACGGCCACGTGTTCGCTGATCAGGCTCTCCAGCTCAAGAGAACTGATCCACTCCCCGCCCGTCTTGATCACATCCTTGATGCGATCCTTGATTTCCACTCCTCCCAGCGGGTCGATAGAGGCCAGGTCACCGGTGTGCAGCCAGCCGTTGTGCCACAACTCGGCGCCCTTTTCCGGCTCCTTGAAATAGCCTTGGGTCAGCCAGGGTGCGCGCACCACGATCTCGCCCAAAGACTCGCCGTCATGGGCAACCTCATTGCCACTGGCGTCGATGATTTTCAGGTCGACCATCGGCACAGGTGTGCCCGTCTTGATGCGGATAGCCAGTTGGGCTTGTGTGGATTGAGCGAGGTCTTCGTCACGCAGGTAAGTCAGGCACAGCAACGGACAGGTTTCCGACATGCCGTAGCCGCTGTGCACCTGAATGCCTTTGGCACTCGCTTCGCTGGCAATACCTAATGTCAGCGCGCTGCCGCCCAGGAGCATTTTCCAGCCATCGAATCGAGTTCGTTCAGCTTCTTCGCAGTTCAGGATCATTTGCAAAATGGTCGGTACACAGTGGGAGAACGTGACTTTCTCCTCTCGATACAGCCTGACCAGACTGTTGGGCTCGTAGCGACCGGGGTAGACCTGCTTGATCCCCATCAGGGTAGCGACATACGGCACACCCCAGGCATGCACGTGAAACATCGGCGTGATCGGCATGTAGACATCATCGGAGCGCAGCAGCGGCAACCCCTGATAGACGCCCAACGTGCCGACGGCATTCAAGGTGTGCAACACCAGTTGGCGGTGGGTGAAATACACGCCTTTGGGGTCGCCAGTGGTGCCCGTGGTGTAGAACAGGGTCGCCACGGAGTTTTCATCGAAATCGGGAAAGTCGTACTGGTCAGCCGCCCCGGCCAACAGGTTTTCATATTCCCCCAGCACCGGTAGCGACGTCTGGATGGCGGTGTCGTCCGTCAACTGCAGGTAGCCTTTGACGGTTTTGAGCTGCCCGTGAATCTGTTCTACCAGAGGCAGGAAGTCGTCATGCACCAGCACCAGGTCATCCTCGGCATGGTTCATGGTGAACAGCACCTGATCCGGCGAAAGACGGATGTTCACGGTATGCAGCACCGCACCGATCATCGGTACCGCAAAGAAGCATTCCAGGTAGCGGTGGCTGTCCCAGTCGAGCAGGGCCACCGTGTCCCCGGCCTTGACGCCGGCAGCGGTCAAGGCGTTGGCCAGCCGACGGATCCGCTGGTTGAGGGTCTGGTAGCTGTAGCGCAGTTTGTCGGCATACACGATTTCCCGACCCGGCTCGTAGCGCACGCCGGACAGCAGCAATTGCTTGATCAGCAAGGGGTAGGCATAGGCGCCGTCGGCGGGCGGAATTATTTTTGTCGCCATCATGGTTGTGGTTCCCGGTCCTTTTTACGTGGGCTCAGAACTGCGCTGCGTCCAATTGATAGAGGCATTCGCTGCCCGCCTTGGCCGATGCACTCAACGAGTGGATGCGTGGCAGCAGACGGGCGAAGTAGAAGCGCGCGGTGGCCAGTTTGCTGGCGTAGAAATCGTCTTTTGAATGCGTGCTCATGGCCGCCTTGGCCATTCGCGCCCACATGTAGGCGTACGCGGTGTAGCCGAACACGTGCAGGTACTCGACCGAGGCCGCGCCGATTTCATTCGGGTTGCCCTGGGCCCGGTCCAGCAGCCATGTGGTCAGTTCGTCGAGGGTGTCGACGGCGGCGTTCAACGGTTGGGTGAACTCTCTGAGGTCAGCGCAGGCATTGGCGGTATAGGTGCGGATTTCCGAAGCGAACAGCCGGTACAGCGCCCCGCCACTGCCGACGATTTTGCGCCCGGCCAGGTCCAGTGACTGGATACCGTTGGTGCCTTCGTAGATCTGGGTGATGCGCACATCGCGAACCAGTTGTTCCTGGCCCCATTCGCGGATGTAACCATGGCCGCCGAAGACCTGCTGGCCGTGCACCGTGGTTTCCAGCCCCATGTCGGTGAGGAACGCCTTGGCCACCGGGGTCAGCAGCGACACCAAATCTTCCGCGCGCTTGCGGGTGGTGGCGTCATCGCTGTACTTGGCAGTGTCCAGTTGCAGCGCCACGTAGCTGGAGAACGCCCGCCCGCCTTCGTTCAACGCTTTCATGGTCAACAACATGCGCCGTACGTCCGGGTGCACGATGATCGGATCGGCGGCCTTGTCCTTGTTCTGCGCACCGGTCGGCGAACGGCTTTGCAGGCGGTCACGGGCGTATTCGACGGCGTTCTGGTACGAACGCTCACCCAACGCCAGACCCTGGATACCCACGCCCAGACGCTCGTAATTCATCATGGTGAACATGGCCGCCAGGCCCTTGTTCGGCGCATCGATAATCCAGCCGGTCGCCCCGTCAAAGTTCATCACGCAGGTGGCCGAAGCCTTGATGCCCATCTTGTGCTCGATGGAACCGCAGGACAGCGAGTTGCGCTCGCCCAGCGAGCCATCGTCATTGACCAGCACCTTGGGCACCAGAAACAGGGAAATGCCTTTGGGGCCGGCGGGTGCATCAGGCAACCGCGCCAGTACCAGATGAATGATGTTTTCAGTCAGGTCGTGCTCGCCGCCAGTGATGAAAATCTTGCTGCCACTGATCTTGAAACTGCCGTCGGCCTGAGGTTCGGCACGGGTGCGAATCAGGCCAAGGTCCGTGCCGGCATGCGCCTCGGTCAGGCACATGGAACCGGTCCAGGTGCCGGCGTACATGTTTGGCAGATAGCGTTCCTTGAGCGCTTCACTGGCATGGGCATTGATCGACAGGCACGCACCGGCGGTCAGCATCGGGTAGAGGCCGAACGACAGGCTTGCCGAGTTGACCATCTCTTCGACCTGAGCCGAAATCGCCTTGGGCATGCCCATGCCACCGAACTGTGGATCGCCGCCCACACCCACCCAACCGCCTTCGGCGAATGCCTGGTAGGCCGCAACAAAACCATCTGGCGCCGTGACTGCGCCATTGCTCCAGGTGCAGCCCTGCTCGTCGCTGCTGCGGTTCAGTGGCGCGATGACTTCGCCACTGATTTTGCCGGCCTCTTCAAGGATTGCAGCGGCTGTTTCTTCATCGATCACCTCGGCCAGGCCAGGCAACCGGGCCCATAAGCTGGACACCTTGAAGACTTCGTTGAGTACGAAGCGCATATCGCGCAAAGGAGCTTTGTAATCAGACATGGTTGGCTTACTCGGAAGTGGTCAGGGCATGGGGCATACCCTGGCGTTGAGAGGTGTCGGTTTCAGCGGCTTGCGCCACGTGAGCTTGCAAAACGGGGTGACGCAGCAGGAAGTACGACAGGGCAGGAATCAACACCAGCGCGCCAAGCATGTTCCACAGGAACATGAAGGTCAGCAGGATGCCCATGTCGGCCTGGAACTTGATCGGCGACCAGACCCAGCACACCACGCCCGCCGCCAAAGTGATGCCCACCAGGCCCACGACCCGGCCGGTAAACGACACGGCGTTGCGGTACGCCTGAGACAGCGGCAGGCCCTGACGCTGGTAATGCAACTGCACGCTGAGCAGGTACAACGCGTAATCCACGCCAATGCCCACGCCCAATGCGATCACCGGCAGGGTCGCGACTTTCACGCCAATGCCCATGGCCACCATCAACGCCTCGCAAAGGATCGAGGTCAGGACCAGTGGCAACAGGGCGACCAGGGTCGCGCGCCAGCTGCGGAAGGTGATCAGGCAGAACAGCGTCACCGCCGCATAGACGTAAAGCAGCATGGTGCGATTGGCCTCGCGCACCACGATGTTGGTCGCCGCCTCAATCCCGGCCGACCCGGCCGCCAGCAGGAACTGCCGATCTTCGCTGTTGTTCTCGCGAGCGAATTTTTCGGCAATGCCCACCACGGCATCCAGGGTCTCGGCCTTGTGGTCCTTGAGGAAGGTGATCACCGGCATCAGCGAACAGTCGGTGTTGAACAACTCCGGGGAGTTGACCGAGGCTTGCTGTGCGGCGTAGTTCAGCACGTCCTGATTGCGCTGGATGCTGTTGAGCTTGGGGTTGCCTTCGTAGGTGCCGGCGGTGATTTGGCGCACCGCGTTGACCAACGACGCCGTGGCCTGTACGCCCGGATACTGCTGCAGTTCCCAGGCCAGGCGGTCAGCGAGGACCAGCGTCTTGTAGTTCAAGCAGCCTTCTGGCGCAGTCTTGATCATCACCGCGAACAGGTCGCTGGACAGCGCGTAGTGGCTGGTGATGTAGGCGTTGTCACGGTTATAGCGCGAGTCGGCACGCAACTCCGGCGCGCCACTTTCCAGGTCGCCGATCTTCAGCTGCAAACTGACCATGAAGCCGCCGATGCCCATCAGCATCGCGACCAATACCGCCCCCGTGGCCCACTTGCGCGTGGTGAAACGGTCGAGCAAGTCCCACAGTTTGCCGAAGCCTTTGTGCCCCTCTGCGCGGGTGTCGATTTTCAGCGCACGCTCGGCAGCCTTGGCGCCGACGCCGACATAAGACAGCGCCACCGGCATCAGCAACAGCGAGGTGAAAATCAGCACCGCCACACCGATACTGGCGGTGATCGCCAGGTCGCGGATCACTGGAATATCGATCAGCATCAGCACCGCGAACCCGACGGCGTCGGCCAGCAGCGCGGTGACGCCGGCAATGAACAGGCGGCGAAAGGTGTAGCGTGCGGCGATCAGCCTGTGGGTGCCGCGGGCGATGTCTTGCATGATCCCGTTCATCTTCTGCGCCGCGTGGGACACACCGATGGCGAAGATCAGGAACGGCACCAGCACCGAGTACGGATCGATGGCATAGCCCAACCAGGCGACGATGCCCAGTTGCCAGACCACCGCGATCAACGAGCAGCCGACCACCAGCAAGGTGCTGCGCACGCAACGGGTATAGGCGTAGATGATGATCAGCGACGTGACCACGGCCAGGCCGAAGAACATCATTACCTGGATCAAGCCGTCGATCAGGTCGCCCATCAGTTTGGCGAAACCGATCACCCGGACTTTGTACTGGCCCTTGCCCTCCTCCCCGGCCTTGCGTGCAGCGCTGTCGCCGGCGAACTCGATCTTGTCGCGCAACTGCTCTTCGAGCATCTGCGAAAAGGCGTGGTAGTCGATGCGCTGACCGCTGGCCGTGGCCTTGTCCAGCAGTGGCACGATCAGCATGCTCGATTTGTAGTCGCTGGCCACCAGGCTGCCGACGATACCGGCGCGGGAAATGTTCTGGCGCAGCTGTTCTATTTGCTCAGGCTTGCCCTCATAGGTATCGGGCATCACCGGGCCACCCTGGAACCCTTCCTCGGTGACTTCGGTCCAGCGCACCGCCGGGCTCCACAACGACTTCATCCAGGCGCGGTCGACGCCTTCGGTGAGGAACAACTTGTCATTGACCTGCTTGAGCACGTCCAGGTAACCGGGGTCGAAAATATCGCCCTGGGTGTTCTCCACCACCACCCGGACCGAGTTGCCCAAACCGCGCAGCGACTGGCGGTTTTCCAGGAAGTTCTGGATGTACGGCTGACTCTGCGGAATCATTTTTTCGAAGCTGGGGCGAAGCTCCAGACGCGTTGCGGCCATGTAGCCCAACACCACGGTGGCCAGCGCCATCAGCAGCATGAACAACGGGCGGTAGTTGAACACCAACCGCTCCAGCAGGTTGCCGGAATGGCGGTCGAAATCCCGCAGATCGCGGATTACCGGCATGGTTTCTTGTTTGATATTGCCCATGTCTGGGTACTCGCTCTAAGGGTTCGAGGGCTTGTCAACGGACAGCGTCCGTGCACCACGGCTGCCAACCACTACCAGCGCACCGTTGGCGGCACGCGTGACGCCCGTCACCGGGACTGGTTCGGCTTGCTGCAACCAGTGCATTTGCGCACCGCCCCCCTGGCTCACCAGCATCTGCCCGCCCTGAGTGAACAGGCGGTAATCACCCTGGGCATCGACGATTCCGGCAGTGATGCTGACGCGCAGGCCACTGTCCTGCGGGGTCCAGCTGAGGCCGCCATCGGTGCTGCGCAGCACATTGCCGCGCAAGCCGTAGACGAGGACTTCCCCGGGTTTGCCGAGCACCCCGAAAAAACTGCCCTGATAAGGTGTCTGCACGGCGGCGAAACGCTGTTGGGCGTCATCCCATTTCAGCAACAAGCCCTGCTCGCCGGCGATGTACAGCGCATCCCCGGTGGAGGCGATGGCGTTGAGGTGAAAACCCTGCGGGTTGTTGGTGCGGTCCTGAAACGGTGTCCAGCTCTGGCCGCCATCCTCGGTGCGCAGGATCAGGTTGAACACCCCGACCACATAGCCGAGGCGCTCGTTGGCGAACCAGACATCGAGCAACGGTTTGTCGGCGCCTTGCGCCACCAGGCGCTCACCTTCGGCGACCAGCAGCGGCCATTGTTCGTTGCCCGGTTCTGCACTGGCCAACGCACCGTAATGCTTGACCAGCAAGGCCCCGATCTCGCGACCGTCCAGTTGCTTGCGCCAGGTCGCGCCCGCATCGTTGCTGTGCAACACCACACCGTCGCCGCCCACCGCCCAGCCTTGGGTCGCGGAAGGAAAACTCACGGCATTGAGGTCAGCACTGACCGGCACCACGGCCTGCTGCCAGTGCTTACCGGAATCATCGGAAAACAGAATATGGCCACGCTGACCGACGGCGATCACCCGCTCACCGGCGCGGGCCATGCCGGACAACGGACTGTTGATGGCCAAGGCACTGACTCTGGCGGGCAGGTCCAGCACATCGACGTAATCGGCCGCGTGGGTGACGCCCTGCAACAGGCCGAGCACCACACCAAACGCCACCTGCAAATAATTCTTATACGAACACATACCGCGTCCTCTTCGGAAAACCGCGCCGGGACACACATCCGTGTGTCTGACGTTCACACCTGGCGCCCGCGACGATCGGCGTGCACCGACCGCCACACGATCCACGCTTGGTGAGCCGTGGACCTTGCGGGCGCTTTTTGCGGTTGGCTTAGCGAATGCCGCTGCCGGCCAGGGATTCCGACGACCATTGCGCCTTGGAGAGCGGATCGATGTACTTGATGCCGCCGTAAGGCCCGACCACGCCGTTGATGTTGTACGAGCCTCCTACCAAGTCGTAGATCATGAAGGGCGTGGAATCCGGGATCTGCTTGTCGTAGCTCTGGCTGAGGAATGCGAAAGAGCCACGGTACAGCTGACCACGGGCGTCGTATTGATCAGAAGCCAGAGCGGTCCAGCTGTCTTCATCGAGGTAGAAGCGGCGCTTCTGATAGATGTGTCGGGCGCCGGCCTTGAGGTTGCCTTCCACGACCCACACGCGATGTTTCTCCCAACGCACGTAATCGGGAGCCAGGTGATTGGCGGTGGTCAGCGACTTGGGATCCTGGGCGTAGGTCAGCTTGTAGGTGTTGTAGGGCACGATCATTTCCTGCTTGCCCACCAGCTTCCAGTCGTAGCGATCCAGTGCACCGTTGAACACGAAAACATCGTCGTAGGTGCCCGCGCCGGCGGTGCCGGGGTTAGGCGTGTCGTAAGCCAGGTTCGGCGCCAGCTTGACCCGACGCTGGCCAGGCAGGTATTGCCAGGCGCGACGCGGCTGTTGCAGCGGGTTGGCGGCGTCCTTGAGCATCACCGCTTCACCGGCCCGGCGCGCAGGGCCGGTGTAGGACAGCTTCATCTGGTAGTACACGTCAGCGCTGCTGATCGGCTGCGCGAGGTTTTCGTAGATCGGGTAGGAAATGAACGCCTGGCCGGTGGTCGCCAGGCTCGGCACGCCGGCGGAGTCGACGTTCCAGGAGTCGTACTTGGAGTTGATGCTCACGCCTTGATAGCGCAGCAGGAAGTTCCACATTGCTTCGTTGCCCGACTGCGGGATCGGGAACGGCACGCCCGGCAGCACGTTATCGATGGCCAGACCGCCTTCGAGGGACTTGGCGCCGCTGGCATTCTTCACGCCGTTATCGAGGATGGCTTTGGGCAGCGAAACGGTGCGGTGGGTCGGGTAGACATTGACGTGGAAACTCGGGAAACGTTTGGCCAGTTCCGCCGTGGTTGCACTGAGCAAGCCCTTGTACTGATCGACGTTTTTGCCGTCGATCACCAGCAATGGTTTTTCGTTGGCGAAGGGATCCGGGCGCATGCTGTCACCGGATTTGAAACTGGCCGGCGGCGTAGTCAAGCCACCCTCATAGGCGGGGATGGAACCATCAGCGTTCCCGGCCTTCTCGGCGCCCACCAGGGTCAGGCTGCTGCCCAATTTGGCAGCCTCCTGAGGTGAAACAGCGGCCTGTGCCTGGGCGGCAAGGACCATGGCCAGCGAAGCGGCCAACACGGTTTTTGCGAATTTCATCTTGTTATTCTCCTGCTTGCATTGAGCAAATCAGTGGTGCATCAAAAAGTGGTTTTCATCGTCAGGTAAACGGCGCCACGGTCCTCAGTCGTGGCCCCTCCACCGGAGAAGGCTGAGTAGCCACCGCCGTAACAGGCGTAGTTTTCATTGCCGCTAAAGGCATTGGGTGTGGAACCGTCGCCGCTGCCGGCATTGGCCGCGCCGGTGCTCAGACCGCTGGTGTCGCACTTGTCGGTCTTGCCGAAGGAGTCCACGTACTTCAGGTCAACGAAGTATTTGTTGTACACAACGGCCCCGAGGCCGATGGCGTAGTTTCCGGTGTCCTTGGCACCGCCACCGGAGACCGGTGAGACGCCGTCGAGACCGACGTTGATGGACATCGGTGCGTTGAGGTCGACGCCGGGAAACACCTGGTACCAAGTCGGCGTGAAGTTGACCGCGATGCCCCAGTTGTCCCGGGTCGGCTGGTCGATGCCGCGATAGGTGTCCTTGCCTTTGTAGAGCGCCTCGTTCTTGCTATCGAGCTTGAGCAGGTTGCTGTAATACAGCTCGCCCAGCAGGGTTGCCGAGTCGAATACCGGCGTTTTGGCAATGGTCATCAGACCGTTGAGCGTCCAGTGCAAGGTGTCGCCGGTGGCGGCCATGCTGTCGCCCCCCTGCGGGGTGTCATACACCACACCGGTGGCCGCCGTACGCGCCGGCAACAGGCCAAGACCCGCGCCCAGGCCCAGCGGACTGTTCGTGCTGACAACCGCCGGAATACTGGCCAGCGGCATGTTGTGACGGATGTTCAGGTCAGAACCGACGCTCACCCCGCCCACATCCTTGGACAGGCTCAAGCCAACGATCTTGATGTTGTCGGCATAGGCCATTTGATAGGTGGCGGTGCTCAGCGAGTTGAGCGTGTTGATCACCGCAGGCACTTGCCCGGCCGGCCGGGTGCCGTTGGGGTTGGCCGAACTCAGGCCTCTGGCATCCAGCCAGGCTTGCGGCAGGATTTCCGAGGTTTCGCGGTAGTAAACGCCGAGGGTGCCATCCAGCCAGGCCGGCGACCACTTGGCCATAACGCCCCAGTCACCGCGCTTGTCCGGTGTCAGGTCATGACCGCGACGCACATTGGTCAAGCCATTGCAGGGCGCCAGGCCACAACCCAGGGGGCTGCCCGGCACCACGCCATTGGTGTTGCCCAGCAGGAACGACTGCGCACCGAAACCGACCAGATCGGAACCACCATAGTAAGTACCGGCTTCAGGCAGGCGCGCAGCATCCCAATCGAGGAAATACTGGGCACCCACGGTCAACTCGGGATTGGCGGTGAACGACATCGACAACTGGTTACGCGGAACGAACAGTTCCTTGGCTTCGGTACCGGGCGAGGCAGCCAGTTTGGCCAGGTCCAGGCCCGATTGGCCGTAACTGTTCGAGTGCACCGGGTTGAGAATGGTCTCGCCCCAGAACACGTTGTGCTGACCGGCCTTGACGCTCAGCAGTGACTCCTCGCCCACTTCGGTGCTGTAGAACACGAAGGCATCGAGGATTTCGCCGGACGGCCCGGTGTAGTAACGCTGGGCATAGTTGCTCAAGTGCGGGCTGCCGTTGCCAACGTTGTCACCGGTGACGCCGGCCAGACGTGGATCGTTGGCGACCAGCCCCGACCTTGCGTCGTTGCCGTTGACGAACGGGTTGGAATTGGAACCGGTGTTTTCATAGGCCTTGTCATACCAACTGGCCGCACTGACACGAAAACCCATGTGGTTCTGGTAGACCACATCCAGCTCGGTCAACAGGTCGACACGGTTGGTGATGTTGGTCCCGGCCTTGCGGAAGTTGTAGTCGCCGTCGTTGTTGTTCGGCGTTGCCAGCATGCGTTTGTCAGCGCTTTCGGTGCGTACGCCGTAGTTGTACTTCACGGTGTTATCAAGACGTACGGTCCAGTCCGGGTTACCTGTGTCGAGCTCGATCGCCTGCGCGACCGGCACGGCTGCGGCCAGGATGGCCGAGGCCAACAAGGTGTAACGCGAGGGTGCGAACCCGTGACTCTTATTGTTGTGCATTGCGTTGTCTCCGCCTTTTTGTATTTGTTTTAAGCGCAGCCGCCCTCGCGCAACCCCTTGTTCCAGGGGTTTACGGTTTCAGGAATGAGGGCAAATGCCGGATGGCGCGGGCCAAACGGCGCCTGAACTAGCGATCCAGCTCGAGGATGAGGGCTTCGGCGTGTGGCCAGTGCCCATACCCGGCAGCAGGATTGAGGTGACCGACTTCGCCGAGGTTGAGCAGTTCGCTGCCCCAGCCGTCGGCCATGCGCGTGGCGGCATCCAGGCTGGCAAGGTGGTCGTTGGTACTGGCGGCCACCAGGCTGCGGAACGGCAACCGGCCTTTGGGCAGAGGGTCCCAACCCTGGCTACGCAGGGTTTCAGCGGATGGGTAGCCCTGCGGCCACTGGGCATCGAGGTCCGGCGGAGCGGCCAGCAGCGCACCCTTGATCGGCCGACTGTGCTGCGCCGCCCAGTGCGCGACCATCAGCACACCCGCGCTGTGAGCGACCAGAATCACCGGCCCGTCGATCTGCTCCAGCGCGTGCTGGATCGCTTCGACCCGCTTGGCGCAATCGAGCTTGTCGGTGTCCAGCGGTGGCACACTGCGTACTTTGCACAGCCTGGCCTCCAGCAGCGTTTGCCAATGCTCGGCTACGTGCTCGCGCAGGCCCGGTACGATCAGAACGGTTGCTGCAGTTTGCAGTTTGTTCACTTTCAACACCTTCGCTTTCTCGATGACTCGACTGGCTCTGTTCGCCAGGGGCTTTTTGTAGGACTGACATTAAAGAGCGCCCGCCCGAAGCGCTTTTCATTAGACGTCAGGCACTTTTCTTTTCATGACAGATTTCCAGGTGTCGGGCACACAGCGACCATTGGTCGAATATCCCCACAGGTTCTCTACAGCTCACTGTAATCAAAGGGTGAGCGTCGATTGCTGGACAACGACGGTGTGATTTTGGACAGCATTGGGCGAACGCCCTCGACAACGTCACAACTGTTCAATCGTTGATGTGCTGGATATAGTCGCCACGCAAATTTGAATCGCAACTGGCCCAGGAAAGACCTTCGCATGCCCAAGCTTGTTCGCGCCGCCGTCTTGACCAACTACCTGGAGGTTACTCAATACCTGGGGTTCAACCCGCGCGATGTATTGGCCGGCGTCGGCTTGAGCAAAGCCAAGCTGCTAGCCCCTGAACATCGCATTCCCATCGATGCCGCCGTGCGTTTGCTGGAGGATTCGGCCGTCGCCAGTGGCTGCCAGAGTTTCGGCCTGAGCATGGCCGAGTCGCGCCAGCTCTCGGACTTCGGCGTGGTCAGCCTGTTGCTCAGCCACCAGCGTACGCTGCGCGACACGTTGCAAGTGTTGGTGCACTACCGTCATTTGATGAACGATTCGCTGGCCCTCTTCATCGAGGAGGCGGGCAAGATGGTGATCATTCGCGAAGAGGTGGTCACCGAATCGCCGATGCCCTGCCGACAAGCCAATGAACTGGCGATCGGGGTGATGTTCCGCCTGTGCGCCGCCCTGCTCGGCGCGCACTGGCAACCCTACAGCGTCAACTTCACGCACCAGCCTCCCGACAACCTGCAACTGCATCGCCGCCTGTTCGGTTGCAAACTGGAGTTCGGCAGCGAGTTCAATGGCATCGTCTGCCCCAATGCCAGCCTCGACATGACCAACCCCCATGCCGATCCGGCCATGGCGCGCTACGCCCAGAGCTACCTCGACTCACTGCTGCACCACGAAGGTCCGTCGATGCTGTTCGAGGTGCGCAAAGCCATTTACCTGTTGTTGCCGATGGGGCGCGCCACCATCGAGCAGATCGCCCAGACCCAGGGCATGAACGTACGCACCCTGCAACGTCGCCTCAAAGACGACGGCTGCGCCTTCAACGACCTGATCAACGACGTGCGCCGTGACCTGGTGTTGCGCTACCTGGAAAACCCGAATTATTCGTTGGGCCGGATCGCCGACATGCTCGGCTACTCCATGGCGAGTTCCTTCACCCGCTGGTTCATCACCCAGTTCGGCATGCCGCCCGCCGCTTGGCGCAGCGCGCAAAAGCACACCGTCAAGGCACCGTCGGACCTGAGCCCCCTGCCCGGCCCCAGCGAACCCTGAACCGGACGGAACAGACGCAGGACAGGCAAAAAAAAACGGCGACTGCTGGCACAGTCGCCGTAAAAAGAACCGGTGTTTATGACACACCGGCCGAGGAGTTCCACTGCAATGTGGAGCGAGGTCCGGCTGTAGCAGCTGCGTTCGGCTGTAGCAGCTGTCGAGCCTGCGAGGCTGCGTTCGGCTGCGAAGCAGTCGTGAATCCGGCTGACACGTTTTGCCTGATGCACCGCAGGTTCTGGTTTTACGACTGCTTCGCAGCCGAACGCAGCCTCGCAGGCTCGACAGCTGCTACGGATCGCATTACCGCCGCCAATATTTTTAACGGACTTAGAGGCCCCAACGCAGCAACAGCAGCACCAGCACGACGAGGAACACCGTTTCCCCCACCATCAGCAGGATCGGTTTGATGCCCACCGCCGCCAGCTCCTTGAGCTGGGTTTTCATGCCCAGGGCGCTGATGGAAACCACCAGGCACCAGCGCGACAGTTCATTGACCGACCCTTGCACCACCGGGGCCACCCAGCCGGTGCTGTTGATACAGGCCAGGATCAGAAACCCGACGGCGAACCAAGGCAGCAGCGGCGGCCGTTTTCCGGCCGGATCGGCACCTTGCATGCGGGTGATCATGGCGGCACAGACGATCACCGGCAGCAGCATGGCAACCCGCATCAACTTGACCACCGTGGCCGTATCGCCGGTCTCGGTCGACATGCTGTAACCGGCACCGACCACCTGGGCGACATCGTGAATGGTCGCCCCCAGGAACACGCCCGCCACTTGTGGCGACAACGACAGCCAGTTGGCAATCATCGGGTACACGATCATCGCCAGGGTCGACAGCGCCGACACCCCGATCACCGTGAACAATGTCGCGCGTTCTTTCTGCGGATGATTGGGCAATGCCGCCGCCAGCGCCAATGCGGCCGATGCACCACAAATCGCGGTGGCGCCACCGGTGAGCATGCCGAACAAACGCTGGAAGCCCAGCGCCTTGGCTGCGATCACTGAAACGCCGATGGTCACCACCACCACAATCACCACCAGCGCCACAGGCTTCCAGCCCAGCGCGGCAATCTGTTCGAGCGTGATGCGCATGCCCAGCAGCGCCACGCCAATGCGCAACACGGTGCGTGCGGTGAACTCGATGCCAGCCTTGCAGGCACCGTCACCGGCCAGGAAGTTCAGCGCCATGCCCAGCAACAAAGCGAACAGCATTACCGGCGCGCCGTAATGCTCGGACAAAAAGGACGCTGCGGCTGCAACGATCAGGCTAACGACAAAGCCTGGCGCCAGTTCGCGCGTTCGGCTGTGGATACGGGTGAGAGCGATGGCGCTCATGGCGCGGACTCCTCGGCAACGATAACGATGAATGCCTGGCCGTCGATGATCTCGACCGGATAATTGGCGACTTTGACTGCGGTGGAATTGAGCAAGTAACCGCTGCGCAAATCGAAGCGCAGGCCATGGGCGCAGCATTGAATCACCCGCCCATCAAGGCGCCCGCCACACAGCGAGGCGCCCTGGTGCGGGCAACTGTCGTCGATGGCGAATACCTCACCTTCGACGTTGAATAACGCCAGGCTTTTGTCATCGAATTCGAACAGTGCACGACCGCCCGCCTGCGGGAGTTTTCCGGCAGGCACGGGGATACGCCGATTCATGCCGGTTGCCGCTCGTTATCACTTTCTTTCAGTGCCTGGCTCATGGCCCCGAGTAGCGCCTGGGCAGGTTGTGCCCCGATCACCGTCATGCGGCGGTCGAACTGAAAGCTCGGCACCCCACTGGTCGCGCCGGGCAAGCCTTCGAATGGCGTGGCGTCGCCCTTCAGGCAATCGAGCACCACGTCCGTATCGACGCCGCAGGCGCGGGCAATGGCGAGCAAGGTCTCGCGGCACCCGAGGTTTTCGCGTTTGCGGAAATAAGCGGCGAACAGCCGTTCAAGCAACATTTCACGCTGAGCAGCATTGCCCAGTACGCTGACGCGTTCGAACAAACGGTGGGCGTCGGCGGTGTTGGGCATCGTCTCGATACGGCTGAGGTCGATGGTCAGTCCAACCGCCGCAGCAGCCTGCTGTACCTGGGCCTGGCGCATGGTCATGGCGTCGGCATTGCCCAGACGTTTGCGATAGAAATCGGCGAAGGGTTCACCTTCTACCGGCAACTGAGGCAGCAACTGCACGCCATGCCACACCGTGGTGATCTGCACGTCCGGGTGGCGACTGCGAAACTGTACCTGCGCATGCTCCAGTTGACGCTTGCCGATCAGGCACCAGGGGCAGATGAAATCGAAGAACACATCAATACGTAAACGACGACCACTCACAACTTCACCTCTAACACCGCTTTGCTAATCGAATCTCGGACTTGCTCGCCCTTAAGCCGGGCAATGTCCTTGTGGTAATGACACTTGGCATAAAAGAACACCGCCGCCGCCGCGATGCTGACCAGTGGCACCAGCTGAAAAGCAGCCTGCAAGCCAATCAGGTCGGACACCCTGCCAGTGATGAACGGCCCAGGCGCGAGCCCCAGCATGTTGTTGGCCAGGGTCAACGTGGCGAAGGCCGTGCCGTGGACCGAGTAATGCGTCAGGTTGGCAACCATCGCTCCGCAGGGGCCGGTCGTGCCGGCGGCAATCAACATGCCCAGGCAGATCAGCAGCAATTGCCCAGGCCCCGCCGGCAGAGCGAACGCCGCCGACAACAACAGGCAACTGCCCAGGCAATAAGCGATGGCCAACGCCACTTTGCGCTCCGGCGAATGGCGACACAGTCGATCACTGAGCATGCCGCACAGGATCATCCCCGCCCCGCTGCACAGCACGATGATTGCCGCGAGGCCACCTGCCTTGTCGGTGGCCATGTCGTAATAACGATTGAGGTAACTGGGCATCCACACAATCACGGTGCCGCCGACGAACAGTTGCAAGCCACTGCCGATGTAGGCCGCGATCACCGAGCGGCTGGAAAACAGCGTACGCAACGGGCGCTTGACCGCGGCAGCTGCCTTGTTCGCCACCTGAGCGGCACGTTGCGGCGCAATGCGTGCTTCCTTGACGATGATCGGATAAAGCACCGCCAGCAGCAGGCCGAACAGCGCCATGCCGGCAAACGACCATCGCCAGCCAAGCTTGGCGGCGATTGCACCACCCAGCGCCATCCCTAACACCGAACCGAACATGCCACCCGCCATGAACGCACTGGCCAGGGTTGCCCGCATGTGTTTGGGAAATACCGAGATCACCACGGCGATGCCGACGCTGCCGTACGCCGCTTCACCGACGCCGACCATGAACCGTGCAATGAACATCTGCTGATAGTCCTGCGCCAATGCGCAGCCCAGCGTCGCCAGGCTCCACAGCAAAGCCATCAGCGCCAGGCTTTTTACCCGGCCGAAGCGATCCGCCAGCAATGACAGGGGAATGGTCAGCAGCCCCACCATCAGGGCGACAATGCCACTGAGCAGGCCGAGCTGGCCGTCGCTCAGGGCCCATTCGCCCTTGAGCATCGGGAACACCGCGTTCAGCACCTGACGTGACATGTAATCGGAAATCAACAGCCCGAACGTCAGTGCAAAGACGATCCAGGCGTACTTGCGCGCAACGCCGACGCCACTGCAGTCGTCATCGTCTGCAGCGATTGGGTGAAAGGCCATGCAGCCTCCTCAAAGCTTTGTTTTATTGTTGTTATCAAGCGTGTTGCAGTGCAGCGAGCGGGAGGCCATTGACCGCCCGCTTCGTCTGCCGATCAGCCGCGTTGCGGCACACCTTTCTGCCCGGCCTTGCGGTTGGGGGCCATGCCATTGGCCAACAGGGTTTCTTCGATGCTTTGGTACTGCACACCGATGCGGTAGATCTCACGGGCTTCTTTACCCGTGGCGATTTCGCGACCCAGCTCATGAGCGATGCGCACGGTCTGCTTGATCTGCGCAACCGAGCCGAAACGATCGCCCTTGTGATCAATGATAGTGTCTTCATTGCCCACACGCGGGTGCATACCCATGGCCATCGACATGGTGTTGAACGGCATGACGTTTTTCAGCAGCGACTCGGAGGTCAGGGTGCAACCGTCTGGCGCGCGGTGGATGAAGTTGAAGAAGTTAAACGGATTGGGGCCATCGAAACCGCCGCCGATACCGATCCAGGTCAGGTTCAACGGGCCCTTGTAGACGCCCCTGCGCACCAGACGCTCGAGGGTTTCCATGGCATGCATGCCCGTCAGCTGGAAGTGCGGCTGGATGCCGTTGTCCATCAGACGCTTGAGGTGCTCGGCGACCCAGGCCGGGCCTGCCGGAACGGTCATTTCGCTGTAGGCGGCCTGATACAGCGGATTGGCCAGGGACGTGCCTTCCAGGTATTCCGGATACAGCAGCTCCATGATGTTCATCTGGGTGGTGTTGATGGCCACCGTGACCTGATCCGGTTTTGGCGTCAGCTCGGCCAGCATGTGCCGGGTATCGTCAGACAGCCACTTGGCGGCTTCGCCATCGCTTTCCGGCGCAAAGGAAATCGAGCCACCGACCTGGATGATCATGTCCGGCACGGCTTCACGCACGCCGGCGATCAATTCGTTGAACTTGGACAGACGCTTGGAACCCTTGCCGTCCAATTCACGCACGTGCAGGTGCAATACCGTTGCACCTGCCTCATAACACTCAACCGCCTTCTGCACCTGCTCATCCATGGTCAGCGGGATGTCTTCGGGGAAGTCTTCAGGCATCCATTCCGGGCCGTACGGGGCCACGGTGATCACCACCTTTTCCATGTTTTCCGGGTGCAGGGAATCGTCGAAGAATTGCATGAGTTACTCCTGTTCTTATGATTGTCGCGCCCACCCGGGATCGTGCCGGGCAGGCGTGTTTACGAGTGCGAATGCAGTTGCGGTCGATCAGTAGGTCTTGTCGCCGATGATCCCGGCACGCTCCATCTTGCGATGGCACGGCGGGTAATCCATGACGGCGTAATGCTGGGTGCTGCGGTTGTCCCAGATGGCGATGCTGTTGGGTTTCCAGCGCCAGCGCACCTGATACTCGGGGATGTAGGCCTGGCTGATCAGGTAGCGCAGCAACTCGCTCGCGCCAGGGTTGGCATCCTGGCCGAAGCGCACCCGCTCGGGGTGTGGTAGTTGCTCAAGTGCGTGGTGAAGGCGTTGACGAACAGCACCTTCTCCCCGGTTTCCGGGTGGGTACGCACCACCGGGTGCTCGGCATCCGGATACATCGCCTTGAGCGCCAGACGCTTTTCGATTGGCATGGCGGCACCGAAACTCGCTTCGATGCTGTGGCGGGCGCGCAGGTCGGCAATCTTCACCTTCACGTCCTCTGGCAAACGAGCGTAGGCCTCGACCATGTTGGCCCACATGGTGTCGCCGCCCACCGGAGGGCATTCCACGCAGCGCAGCACGCAGCCCATCGGCGGCGCCTCGCGCCAGGTCGCGTCGGTATGCCAGGCGTTTTCGTAGCGGTCCATCGGCTGGTCCGGGTTCTTGTAGATGCGCACCAGCCCGGGATGATCCGGATCACTGCCAGCCACCGGATGGTCCTCCAACTCACCGAAGCGGCGGGCGAAAGCCACGTGCTCGGCACGAGTGATGTCCTGATCGCGCAGGAACACCACTCGATGCTTGAGCAACTGAGCACGAATCTCGGCAAAAAGACCGTCGTCATGCACCGCGTCGGCGAGGTTGACGCCGATCAGTTCGGCGCCAATGCTGCAGGTCAATTGTTCGACTTTCATGGCGGACAACTCCCTTAAATGACGAAAATCGAAGAGCCCGTGGTTTTGCGTGATTCCAGGTCGCGATGGGCCTGCACGGCATCCTGCAAAGCATAGTGCTGGTTGATCTCGATCTTGATCCGACCGCTA
Organism: Pseudomonas frederiksbergensis; assembly: GCF_900105495.1. Classification (NCBI taxonomy): domain Bacteria; kingdom Pseudomonadati; phylum Pseudomonadota; class Gammaproteobacteria; order Pseudomonadales; family Pseudomonadaceae; genus Pseudomonas; species Pseudomonas frederiksbergensis. Next base: position 4,837,948 of record NZ_FNTF01000002.1, read on the forward strand.
CCAACGTGGTCGAACAATTCGCCAGCCAGGGCGGCTTTTTCCGCGGGGTCGGAAATGTAATCGGCCAGGGCCGGACGCGTCATGAACAGCGAGCCTTTCATCGCCAGCATTACCGGGTCGAAGGCCGGGATCGGACCGGATGCCGTGCCGACGCACACCATCAGGCCACGACGCTTGAGCGAATCCAGCGAACCCATGAAGGTGTTCTTGCCGACGCTGTCGAACACCACGTTGACCCCCACGCCATCAGTCAACTCGCGCACGCGCTGGGCGACATCTTCGTGGCTGTAATTGATGACATGGTCGCAGCCATGGGCCAGGGCAATTTCACCCTTGACCGCGGTGGACACGGTGCCGATGACGGTCAGGCCGAGCAGCTTGGCCCATTGCGAAACGATCAGGCCCACGCCACCGGCAGCGGCGTGCAGCAGAATGCTGTCGCCGGCCTTGAAATCGTAAATGCGCCGCATCAGGTACGACGACGTCAGGCCGCGCATGGTCATGGCGGCGGCGGTCTCGAAACTGATGGTTTCCGGCAGTTTGATCAACGGCGCGGCCGGGATCAGGCGTTCGGTGCTGTAGGCCCCCAAGGTGTTGAGAAAACCGGTGTAGGTGACGCGATCGCCTACACGGACATTGGTAACCCCCTCGCCGATGGCCTGGACCACACCGGACGCTTCAACCCCCATGCCGTTGGGCATCGGGATCGGGTAAGTGCCGTTGCGAAAGTAGGTGTCGGCATAGTTCAGGCCGACCGCCACATGACGAAGACGAACCTGGCCTGGACCGGGGTCGCCAACTTCGACCTCCTCATAGCGGAGGACTTCGGGACCACCGGTTTCGTAGAAGCGTACGGCTTTGGCCATTTTTCTTATTCTCCAATCTGCAAGATGGGCGTGCTGCGTCGAATTGCGCTGATTGGACTGTAGGACGACGTCTGCAGGGTCGCTTCTCATCAGACGACAATGGCTTTTCATTTCATGACAACCGGGTGGTTGTACAAGATCCCGGGAACCAGAAAGCCTTGGCCATTGGGAGAGTGAGTGAACAGCTTACGGACCACGAAGAGATCAAAAAGCGACTTCAACTGAAATGGCCAAAAACGCCACCCCCCTTGAGCAGTTTTGGCATAGGCCAAAATCATCACGGTGTCTAGACTCACTCCAAATAACAGTGCAAAAGCACACTTGAATCCAGGACTGTTCCAGGGGAACCCGCATGAACCCATCCGACATTTTTGTCATCAGCGCCGTCCGCTCCGCTATCGGCAGCTTTGGCGGTTCGCTCAAAGATGTGCCGCCCATTCAATTGGCGACTGATGTTTGCCGCGCCGCCATTGAACGTTCGGGGCTGGCGCCTGAACACATCGGTCACGTGGTGATGGGGCATGTGATCCCGACGGAAGCACGTGATGCCTACATCTCTCGTGCCGTGGCGATGAATGCCGGCCTGCCGAAAGAGACGCCCGCCTTCAACGTCAACCGCCTCTGCGGTTCTGGTTTGCAGGCCATTGTCAGTGCCGCTCAAAGTTTGATGCTCGGGGATGCCGGGGCTGCGCTGGCGGGTGGCGTCGAATCCATGAGCCGCGGGACTTATCTGTTGCCGCAGGCGCGCTGGGGCGCACGCATGGGCGATATGCAAGCCATCGACTACGTGCTCGGCGTTCTGCAAGACCCGTTTGGCGGTTTCCATATGGGCATTACTGCGGAAAACATCGCCGAGCGCTATGGCATCACTCGTCAGGCTCAGGATGAGTTGGCGCTGCTCAGCCAGCAACGAGCGGCCCGGGCGATTGCCGAAGGGCGATTTACCGACCAGATCGTGCCGATCGAAGTGGCATCGCGCAAAGGCACCGTGACGTTTGCGACGGACGAGCATGTGCGCGCCGAGGTCAATGCCGAGCAATTGGGCAAGATGAAGCCGGCCTTCAAAAAAGATGGCAGCGTCACCGCCGGCAACGCGTCCGGCCTCAACGATGGTGCCGGTGCATTGATCCTGGCCACGGGTCAGATGGTTCTCGACCAAGGCCTCAAGCCCATCGCCCGACTGGTCGGCTATGCCCATGCCGGCGTGGAACCCGAGCTGATGGGGTTGGGACCGATTCCCGCCACCCGTCTGGTCCTCAAACGCGCCGGCCTGTCCGTTGCCGACCTGGATGTCATCGAATCCAACGAAGCATTCGCGGCCCAGGCGTGTGCCGTGGCGCAGGAGCTGGGCTTCGACCCGGAGAAGGTCAACCCGAACGGTTCGGGGATTTCTCTGGGCCACCCGGTGGGCGCGACCGGTGCGATTATCGCCACCAAGGCGATTCATGAACTGCAGCGTGTTCAGGGTCGTTATGCCCTGGCAACCATGTGCATCGGCGGCGGCCAAGGCATCGCCGTGTTGTTCGAACGCGTCTGATCGACCCAAACGAAGGCGGCGCCGATTATGGCGCCGCCTCGTTTTAGTGCGATGGAATCAGTGCGCAATGCACGCAGATTCCAGCTCGGTGCAAGCCTCGAATACTGCACGACCCCACTCGAACTCCCTCCCCGATTGATTGCAAGGCGGACAACAGCACGCTGGCGAATTATCAGCCTTGGCGCGCTGACGACATGGCGGTATTTGCGCAAAAAACATGTTCTACCTCCCCGGCACCCGCGCCGAACTGATCAAGCAAATGCGTGCGCAAGGTTCTACTAAACTACGCAGAACCAAGCAGTTCCAGTGAATGATTTCACAGCACTGCTAAAGTGATAGCACGCGCCCCCACATGCCCCCAACGCTTGTCATTTTCGAAGGTGGGTGGCTGATCACGGTGACGCCAATGCTCTCAAGCGAGGGCTGCATGAACTGAATCGCGTCATCGAGCGCGAGGGGCAGCAGACATGAGGTCTAAATATGATATTTGAGCCCAACAGTACCCGTTCCGTTCTCCAGCGAAGAAGCAGCACCAGTATCGTTGTCCAGGCGGGTCTCGATTGTGTTGCGGTGACCGGTGTTGCATGGTTTTTGATCAATTATCATATCGGCTTCATAACGCAGTCCTATGTCATCCTGCTCCTGTTGCTGCTGGGGGCTTTGGCCGTCGTGTACGACCACTACGCCATTTACCGCAGCAATGTCGGTTTTACCGTCAAAGCCTTCAAGCTTTTGAAAGCATGGACTGCCACGTTTGGCTTTCTCGTTGCCATGGCCTTTCTTACCAAGCAAAGCGAACAGTACTCGCGTTTATTGGTCGGGCAGTTATTCGTTGTTGGATATTTTGCTCAGTTGCTTTTGCACCTCGCGACCCGCGAGATGCAAAAAAAGTTTTTGGCCCATCCGACTCAATTGGAAAACTCGCTCATCATTGGCTCGGGCGAACTGGCCAGCTATCTTCACAAGAAAATCAGCAATAACCCTTGGCTCGGCGAGCGCATAGTTGGCTGTGTGTTGATTGGCGCGGACGATGACCGGGGAAAGGAAAGTCTGGAAGGCGCTCAGCGTCTGTCGATCCTGGGCGATATCGCCGACCTTGATGAGTTAGTTGTCAAACATGCCATTCGTACCGTCTATTTCGTGACCCCTCTGGGTGGCTCAGAGGTCATCCAGGATGTTTACTTAAGGCTGTTCGATAAACACATCTCTGTTAACTGGGTGCCTGACATTTTCTCGTTGCGCCTGATCAACCACAGCGTTCGCGAAATTGCCGGCATTCCCGTCCTGACCCTGTCTGAAACTCCGTTGATGGGGATGCGCCTGTTTCTGAAGAACCTTGAGGACAAAGTCCTGGCCTTTCTCATTTTGGTTCTTGCAGCGCCCGTCCTGGTAGTCGTCGCCATTGCCATCAAGCTCGATAGCCCCGGCCCGATATTCTTTCGTCAGCAGCGGATGGGCTGGAGTGGGGAAGCTTTTCGGATCTGGAAGTTCAGAAGCATGGTCGTCCATCAGGATGAAGACGGCATCGTCAAACAGGCGCAAAAGAACGACCCGCGCATGACCAGGGTTGGGGCCTTTATTCGGCGAACCAGCCTGGATGAACTACCGCAGTTATTTAACGTCTTGATGGGGGAAATGTCTTTGGTGGGGCCTCGCCCGCACGCTATTCAACACGATGTGCAGTACTCGCCCGATGTCTCGGGCTACTTTGCGCGCCACAACATTAAGCCGGGCATCACAGGCCTGGCTCAGGTACGTGGCTATCGAGGTGAAACGAAGGATATCGATCAGATGATTCGGCGTGTTGACTCGGACATCGAGTACATCAACAACTGGTCGCTATGGCTCGATTTCGTCATCCTTTTACGAACGGTGTTTGCCTTCTCCGGCAAACATGCCTACTAGCCATTCTCGAGTGTCTGGGCGATCTCAAGGCCATTCAGGGTTCCCCCGGAACAATGGAGGTTATTTAAAAAGACCGCCAAACGGATATGAACTTACGCATTACCCCTGCCCTTGTCCCTGTAGATCAATGTACGCAACAAGAACATCGGATTACCCAGCACATAGCGTCTGAATAAGCGCTTTGGCTCACCTATCAGCCTGAACACCCACTCACAACCGAGACGCCGCACCCACTGCGGAGCACGAGTGACTTTGCCGCCGAGAAAATCCAGGATCGCCCCTCCGCACACGACCAGACAGGGCGCGCCACTGGCGGCTAACCTCGCAGCAACGGCTTCCTGCTTGGGCATGCCCATACCCAGCACAACCAGTTCCGGCTGAAACTGCCGGGCAAGGTTTACATAGGTATCCACCGACGCAAAACCATGGTGAGCAGAGACGACATTGACCGCAAATATCGCTTCGCTTCGCTGCACCGCGTTGGCCAGAAAGGGCTCTTCAGTACCCCAGAAAGCCACGCGACGGCCCTTGAACGCGGCCAATAACTTGGGAATGAAATCGGTGCCATTCATATTCAACCCCGGCTCCAGGCCGAGGCGACGAAACAGAATAGCCATGCCGGAGCCATCCCGTAGTAACACGTCCGTAGCCAACAGGGCGTTGAAGTAGTCGGGGTTGGCCGCCACCAGATTCATGGCATGGGCATTGGCGAACCCGAGCACTGTCGTTACGTCAGGTCTGGATAACGCATCAATCAATGCTTGCTCGTCATCAGCATCGCTGACCACCCTGAGTTTCCGGGTAATCGTTTGCCAGCTGTGCTGCCAGGATAAAGCGCGCATTAGCTGTCATCTCGCTTCGACCGCACCCATTCAACCTGGCGTTTGAGCAAAAACCCGAGATACAGCGGGATTTTCCTCATCGCGTAGAACGGCGCATACATCAAGGCTGAAAAAGAAATAATCCCGCGACCAAATTGGCTCCATGCCAGCAAGATAGCCACACCCAAAATTGCCACCCCGCAAGAAGCTATCAATGCGGGCGCCAACGCTCCGGACAGTAGAAAGACCAACCATGACAGAACAAACGCCGCCGCCAAGGCCAACGTCAATAAGGCCAACGGAGGGACCAGCAAATCCAGGGTCATCGCCAGCAGACGCCAGTTACGCTGGCCAAGCGACTCGACCAGCAACTTTGGCGTGTCCCCAAGAATTACGCCTAAATGACCATGTTCCCAGCGCGTACGCTGGGTCGTTAAGCCTTCATCGCTGCGCGGAAAGTAACTGGTCACCAGAGCATCGGGGCAGAACACCGGCGGCTTGCCGTTTCGGCATAAATCCAGGCCCATCTTCAAATCTTCAACGATGTGGCCACTGGCCAAATTGATCAACGTCAGATCCTGCCAGACGAAAGCCATTCCCGTGCCCATTAGCTGACAGGGCAAACCAAGTCGGGTCCAACCCTGCGGCCGTACCCGATTCTTCACACACCAGGCAAACTCGGCAAGCCGCACTTTTAGCCCGGAACCTGCCGGAGCAAGCATTAAATTAAGAGCTTGCGCTGGCCGCCCTGAGTCGATGCAACAGATGGCCAAACGCTCAATTGAGCCCTCGGCCACCTGGCAGTCCGCATCGACAACAATCATGACGTCCGGCGCATCGCTGGCCAAATGACGTACCCCACAGTCCACCGCATAACCCTTGCCACGCTGCTGAGCATTGCTGCGCTCCACCACCTCGGCGCCCGCCGTGCGGGCCAGCGCCGCCGTGTCGTCAGAACAGTTATCCGCTACCACCAGCAGGCGATCACCCGAAAGCAACTGCGGCCGAATGCTATTCAACGTCGCGACGATGACCGAGGATTCATCGTGTGCCGGTATCAACACCGCCACCCGCGGTCGCGAGCCTTGCGCCGACGCAGGCGAACGCGCAGGCAGGCAGGCCATCAACACCTGCACAAACAGCACCAACACCGGCAGGAGGATGAGCATCAGCAGTGAGCTGAACAGCCAACCAAGTAATGTAGTCATGCTTGCGCCCTGAACAAATTAGCCAACTTGGCCGCTTCGATGTCGATGTCGTGTCGCTCCAGCACTCTCTGGTAAGCCGCCTCGCCCATCCGCTGCAACACCTCGACAGGTTGCGCGAGGCAGTCCGCCAGCGCCGCCGCCAATTCATCCACGGCTCCCGCGGGAAACAACCAACCGTTCACACCCTGTTGTACCAACTCGGGAATCCCTGCCACATAGCTCGTCAATACTGGTCGGCGCAACGCCATGGCTTCCATAATGACCACTGGCAACCCCTCGGCGAAACTCGGCAACACCAAGGCCCGCGCCGCGAGAATTTCCGCCCGCACCTGATCGCTGCTGATCCAGCCGGTAATTCGCACCCGTGCTTGCAAGCCATGCCGTGCAATCAGGCTTTCGATTTCTGCGCGCATTTCCCCATCACCCGCCAGTACCAGTTCGAACTCCACGTCTTGTGCTGCCAGGCTGCGGACAGCCTCAAGCAACAACAGTTGTCCCTTTTGCTCACACAAACGACCGACGCAAACCAACCGCGGCGCAGATGGCACGGCAACGGCCGGCACATCGTGAAACGCCCGCTCCAGCCCGCAGTGCACCACCTTTACTCTTGGCCAATGCGCATGAGCCACCCAGCGAAACAGCTGGCTACGCCCATAAGAACTGATCGCCGCGACAAAAGCCGCGCGCCGGACTTTCTCGCCCAAATGAATAAACTGCGGTTTGTCGAACTCTTCCGGCCCGTGCACGGTAAAACTGTACGCTGGCCCACCGAGTACATTGGCCAGCATCACCACCTCGGTTGAGTTGGTGCCGAAATGCGCATGCACGTGCTCGGCTCCAAACGCCTGCAACCACATCAGCACACCACACGCCTCGGATAAATAAACCAAATGGTATGGCCAGGGACGATCAGCACGCTGGCCCATGCGCAGCGCCAGCCACAGCGCCGAAAAAAACCGTCGCGGTTGGGCGCGCAATACCTGCAGCACAGGCACTAACAGCGCTTTGACTCCGCCCTCCAGCACATACTGGGTTTTATCGCGTTCAGACACGTCCTCGGCATCCACCAGTTCGGCATCCCAGCCACGCAGAGCAATGCGCTGCACCACAAACCCCTGACGTTCCAACGCCAAAATCTCCCGGCGAATGAAACTATGGCTGACTTTGGGGTATTGATTGATGAAATAGGCGATGCGCATAGGAACCAGACTTAGTTGTCGTTGCGGTGGATTATTACTGCAAGCAATCCCACAGTAGTACAGGTAGCAGGAACCTCAACCAGCTTCACGGTTACTGCAATAACTACCTATCAACACGCTGTCTATCTTTTTAAAAGTGTCGTCCAGCAGCTCATAGCGCCGGCGATACATGGCGCGTTTTTTTGACGCAATACTGTCGAGCGGTTTCCTGGACAGAACCATTGGAATCTCAAAAAAATCTTCGCGCTCTGACGGCGTCGCGCCATGCTCTAACCAGATCACATCGTAATTTGCCGCCAGTTCCAGAGCTTTGTGAGCGCCAAAATACGGATGACGATGGTGGCGATACCCGTCCCCTACTGCGTAAATTTTCTCAACACCGATGTTAATGGCAATGTATTTAATGACTTCAATCAGAAAGCTTCTTGGTCGAAGACCTTCAAAGTCTTTTGTCAGGTCCCTGTAGATACTCAACGACAGTTCACTGTCGACGCCTTTATGTATCCCCTGAACGGCGCCAATAAAAATACATAGTTCAGTGTCTGTACGACACAAAGTAAATGCTATAGATGCAATGCGCAGATCCCCCTGAAACAAGTTCAGCACCAATTCCCCTTCACGCATAAACCAGAAGGGACGATCCAGCACCAGGGAGCAGCCAGCAGCAAACTCCGATAAATCACTCAGCAGCAAACTTTCATTTCGCCCCAACAGCAATAGTTGCGGACAGCGTTGGGTGACCACTTCGTAATGCGAGGCCAACACGCCAAGTTTATTCTTCGGGCCCCAGTTTCTGCTGATGTAGGGCCAATGAACAACGCCGACACAATCCCCGCCTAATTTCTCGACACCGGACTTACCCAAGGCGCTCGACATACGCCCGCAAAACAACTTAAGTTCGGACCAGTTTTTTACAACCAGCACCAGCATCTTAAACTTATTATTCAACGCCCTTAAAGAGTACCCGGCATGTAAAAAAAATACACTTTTTACTATCACCCAATTATTCATATAAGTCTCACTTGTATTCGATCAACGCCGTCTTGCTGGCGCCGAATCTGTTCAGTAGAAACTTGACTTGCCCGAGCATCTCGGGAAATTTCCCCAGCACCAGAAAAAAAGCCCGCAGCCAGTTCTCGCGTGTGGATCTGTCGCCCCTGCGGGCGAGGCGCACGACTTGCAGTGGATAGACCAGCAGCACAAGCAGCCCAAACCACCCCGCCACCAAACTCGCGATAACAGTTGCCAGCGGGACACCCAATCCCCAGAACCAGGCACGGCGTGACTCGCGCAACCAATGTTGCTCCGGTGCGGCCCCATGTAAAAATGCGCCCTCGGCAAAGGCATAACCACCGCGCAGGGTACGCTGCCACCATTGGCCGAACCGGGTCATGGTTGCATCATGCAAGGTCATTTCCTCGCCCAGACGCCAGACCTTCCAGCCATTCCCGCGCAGACGCACGCACAATTCAGGCTCTTCCCCGGCAATAAGTCCCGGTCGAAACCCGGATGCTTCGGCAAAGGCGTCGGCCCGCATCAGCGCATCGCCACCACATGCCTTGGCCTCGCCTACCGGCGTATCCCATTCGAAATCACACAGCAGGTTGTAAACCGAGTGCTGCGGAAAACGTTCACGGCGCCGTCCGCAGACCACCGCAACGTCAGGATGCTTATCAAGAAAGGCCTGCGCCCGGGGGAGCCAACCGCCGACAACCTCGCAATCACCGTCGACGAACTGCACATAACTCATCTGCGGCAATGAGCGTTTCAGGCAGGCAAATCCTTCATTGCGTGCACGCGCAGCCGTAAAGGGAATCGTCATATCCAACTCAACCACATCGACCCCAAGCCTGAGTGCCGTCTGCACTGAATCGTCCGTTGATCCAGAGTCGACATATACAACCTTCTGCGCCGAACCGACGAGGGATGTCAGGCAACGCTCAAGTCGTAGGCCTTCGTTGCGACCGATAACAACGACACCCATCCCCATAACCATGGCGTTCACTCAGCGACGCAATTGAAGTAATCCATCGGGTGGTTCATGAGAACTCCCTCGATTCTGCGTATTTCCTTTTCTTGATAGTCGCCGGCACGCCCACTGCCACCGAGTCGTCCGGTACATCGGTCAGCACCACCGCATTGGCACCAATCACGACATTGTTACCGATGCGGATATTGCCCAGCACCTTGGCCCCTGCCCCGATATCAACATTGTTACCCATCACCGGAGCAATCGGCTCATTCACATTCTTGAGGCCTACAACGACACCATTGCGGATACGGCAATCATCGCCGAATTGCGCATAGCCGCTGATGACGATTCCGCCGAAATGATCGATGACGAAGTTGCGCCCGACCACCACCTCACAGGGCAATTCGATACCCGTGACGATCTGCATCAGCTTGAAGAGCACTTTGTATATAAAGGAGAACAGCTTGCGTAACAGGGCCGGTCGCACACCGTAACGCCAGCGCCCAAAACGATAAACCACCATCACCCAAAACCCCTGAGCCCCCCAATCTCCGCCGTATGCACGTAAATCCGCACGTATGTTTTCGAACATAACTGGCTCTACCGTGTTGGTTGGCTAGCGAATTTGGTGTCACGCAACAACGCCCAGGTCACACGAGTATGCTGCCAACACGCTGCTAAAGCGGCCCGACCGCGGCCTTTCAATAACGCCTTGAGCGCCACAATCAGATCCCCCAGACTCACCAGCAGCATATGTGAGGCCAAACCAGGCAGACCGTAGTGCTTGCGAAAATACAACAGCTGACTTTCGATTTGTAACGTAGGTAACTGGCGATTATCCGCATTGAGCTTGTCAACAGACTTGGCACTTTCACCGCCGATATGCACCACCGTGGTATGCGGGTAGTAAACGACCTTCCAGCCTGCCTGTTTAACGCGTTTGCAGTGATCGATCTCTTCGAAATAAAGGAAGTAGCGCGGATCGAACAAGCCAACCTCGTCGATGACTTCACGACGGATCAGGTAATAGCACCCGGGCACCCAGTCGCACTCACGCACCGAAGCATGGTCCCAGGCCATGTCGTCGATTCTTTTCACCACAGGGACAAAACGTTCAAGCCCTGTATGCGAAAGGAAGACATTTAACGGTGTTGGAAAATAGCGACAGGAGGGCTGCAAATCACCCTCACGTCCAACCAATCGAACGCCGAGGACACCGCAATCAGGATGAGTCTCCATGTAGTCGAGCGTCTTGCTCAGCGTATCCGCGGCCACAAAGGCATCGGTATTGAGGAGCAACGCATACTTGCCCTCCAGGTGTTCAACCAATTGATTATTGGCACGACCAAAGCCAACATTATTTTCATTGGCGAGTTGCACTGCCTCTGGACAGATAGTTGCCAGACATTCCAGCGAATTATCGACAGAGGCATTATCCACCACCAAATAGCGCGTGCGATTCACACTATTTGACTGGCGTAACGCATTAAACATCGGTTGCAACAACTCCGCTGTATTGTAATTGACTACCAATACGTCAAGAGGAGCACTAACCATTGGATCGCGCGCCAAAAAAGTATTCCGCTCTCATTTTAATGAGCGTCGGTTCAAGTTCCGAGTCGTATACACCACTGCGCTGCCTGATAAGGTCAATCCACGGATAAGTGGCACTACGCTCTTCGACTTTCGCCAACACCTCTTCCAGCGTACAAATAACCTTGGCTGGATTACCCGCAACCACCACCCCAGGCGGAACATCTTTTACGACTACAGCACCGGCTGCGACAATCGAATTAGGGCCAACAGTCACACGCGGCAAGATCATAGCGCCATAGCCGATAAAACAATTATCAAGAATGTCGACAGGACCGACAGAATCAAGTTTTCTATCAAAGACCACCTCGAGCATGCCGACTACTCCATCGTGGCCGAACAGCGTGCAACAAGATAAACCTACATTATTTCCGAGTCGTACTAGTGAAGGGTCAGGTATGTTGGCAGCAGGATTGATCCATACGCCTTGACCGATGGAGTGCAGCCCCCCCCACCGAACCATATGTTTAGCCCATTCATACCCGTCCGGTTTACAGAATTTTTTATAGAGCGGAGTCCCATACCCCGTTGTTTTTGCAATATAAGCAATAGTGCGTTTTAGTAGACCAATCATCCTGTCAGCCTCATTAATTCAGCGATAGACACCTGTGCCAAGGTTAGATACACCCTGATTCTTCATTACCACTACCCTAAGCGTAGACGCTTCCCTAAAATCCAACACTCCAATAATCCACCTGCGCCGCGCTCAGGAATACCTGCCCACCCCGGGCCCTATCTGATGGTTGAGATGTTCTGCCAGCCTTAAAGCAAGTTGCAAAAGAGGCATCGTGGGGTTACAGGCACCACCTGTAGAGAACACACTGCTGCCCGCAACGTAAAGATTCTCAACACCAAACACTTTGCAGTTCTCATCGACCACACCAAACTCTGGCGAACTCGCCATCCGCGTGGTCCCCATATGATGAGCATGTGGATTGAGCCTCAGTGGCACATCGACGTCATACACATATTCTTCCAGTTTGACGAAGCCCAGCCCTGTGTCGGCAAAACACTTCGCCACTTCCAGCCCTATGGACTTGACGGTTTCCCTGTCTGCTGGCGTTAGCGCCCAATGAATCTCGACCTTTCTCATCCCCAATGCATCTCGCTCGTCGAGCAATGAAATTCTGCTATCGGGGTTGGGAAACTGCTCAATCAACGTGCCGATCACCCCATCTCCAGGGCAATCGAACTTGGCAATGAACTCAACCTTGCGCTCCGCGCCTACTTCGCAAATGAGGTTCTCGAAAAAGCTTTTGATGGCAGCCATTCGTCCATAGGATTTCACTTCCGAGACAAGCGTGGCCGTCACATTCCCTTTACCTGAGTTGTGCGCCATCACGAATGCATCGGTCGTGAAGTATTCCTGCCGAGCATCTGTGCCCTGCCCGTCTTTCAGGATGAAGTTTCCCATCTCGACGTTCAGGTGCTCCATGAAGCATCTGCCGACGAAACCGTCCTTTTTTACGATACCGCCAGCCGCCAGGGACTCGCTGTTGAGCAGGTGCCTGGCATTCTCGATTCCGCCTGTCGCCAGAATGAATCGTTTTGCCGTAACTCGCTCTCGATGTAACTGGTAGTCCGAGACGACTATCGTTGCGATGCGGCCGGTCTTGCTGTCGAACTCAAGATCGACGCAATTGCAATGGATGAAAACATCCAGCCCCTCGGTCTCATTAAGTTCCTTGGCATATTTTTGTGCAAATCGCGTCGGCGGGCTAAGCAGGAAACGATCCGCTTCAAAGTCGGTACCGTCCAGACTTGCATTGATCGCCTTGAATCCGGAGTGCGGCGCAAGATCAACAATATCCATGGCCGCCGACAAATTGCGCTCGATCTCGGAAAAGGCGATGGGCCAACCCGGCACGGGACCCGGAGGTCCTACGGTAAAGTCCGACTTTTCGAATGGGCGGCATCGCCCGGCCCAGTGATTGGAGGTCCCACCGAGGTAACGCAGGCGGGTTTCATGGGCGTACATCTCGAGGCCTGAAGATGAAATCTTATAAAGGTCCTGCGAAGTCGACGAATACTCGTGCCCGCCACCCTCGACAAGCAACACACGTCGACCATTACCGGCTAAACGCAAGGCCAGCGTAATGCCGGCGGGGCCCCCACCGATGATGCAGAGGTCATAGTGATCGCGTAGTTCTTTCTGCGATTGGTAGTCTTTGATCATGCTGGCGTTTGCCGAAAATGCTGGGCAGGCAGCACCCATCCGTTGATTACAACAAACTCGGATTTAACAGCAGACGGCCGGGCAACGGCTTTGGAAAATCCGAACATGAGTCCTCCGATACTCAATAGAACAGAAGCCTGGAGAAAGCTTCTGCGTCCCATCACAGAGGTATTCAAATCAGCTTCTCTCATGATTCAAAGCTCCACGACATCGAGATTGCGTTGAAAATTCCAACTACACATCAAGGCCACATACTTTGGCGACGGCCATCAATACCTCAATGGCGACGCTGTGCCACAGCTTTGAAAACTTGAGAGAAACAGATCAGATCAAAGCCATTTAAAAAGATCCGTCAATAACTCCCCACACAAAGCCCCCACCGCGAGCATGGGCAGCACTATCAATTCACGCTTGAGGCTGAATAGCCCCAGACGATAATTGACGTAAAAAACCAGGATAAGCGTAGGAAACGTGTACAGGGCTGCGCCCCAAATCGCATAGTCGACCCCGCCAATCGCCAACAGCAGAGGCAGCAGCACCCACAACGAGACGGCGCGAATAATGTTATCCATGGCCTGGTACTTGGTCAGTCCCAAGGCAATCCAGACCTGATTCGCCAACAGGTAGCGCATTGTGAAAAAAGAGAGTGAAAGAATGGCCATCATGTTGCCGGCCTGAGCGTAACGCTCATCGTACAAGATGCCGATGAGCAGTGGACTGCCGGTCAGGAACAGTCCACAGAGAAACAGGCAGGCAAGATCGAGCATCAATTTCAAGCGGTAATACAAAGCGTGGAGCCGTACGGTGTCATTAGTTCTTGAGGCCTCACTGAAGGCCGGCAAGGCCACGGCCCCGACGATCTTTTGCAACGCAAGCTGAACAGCGCCCAGAATCAGCACGGCAATGGAGTAAACGCCCAGTTCGCTGGCCGTCATGCTGCCGCCGAACCAGACGCGATCACCGTACATGGCCAATACGCCCACCGCTGACGACAATAGTATCCAACGACCGAAACCGACTAATTCATTGAGCGCAGCACGCTCCCACCGTAGACGGTTGGGAGGGCCTTCAAACCAGAAATGCCCCAGCAGCGTGCTGACCATCGACTGGACCAGACCTGCAATCACCAGCGACCAGATGGACCTGGTGAAGTAACCGATGCCCAGCATGACCAACAGCCCGACGACCTGAGAACCAAACTCGGTGAGTACCACTTTCTTTTGCTGGAAAGTGCGCACTGCCAGGTCCATTTTGGTCGACTGAAAACCAACAATGATTGCCGAGAAACTGGTCACGGCCAACACCAACGGCAACTCGGGGGCGGCGTAGGTGGAATTGGGCGCCCACAAATTAATGGTCTGTGCATACCAGGCGAGGGCCGCAAGAAGAAGTGTTGAAGCAAAAAGGATAAAGCCGCGCACGATCTGCACGGTCCAGATGGTATTGAGAAACACCGGATCGTCGCCACGTGGGCTCTGGATGATGTTCTGGCGCAAGCCGGCATCGGAAAGCATGTGCAGAACCAGAGAAACGGTGATGGCGATCATCATGATGCCGAACATCTCCGGCATCAGCAGACGGGCCATTATCAGGTTGCCGCCCAAGCGAAAGGCTTGAGAGGTAACCAGCGCCCCGAAATTCCATGCGCCGGCAGAGATCGCTCGCTTACGAAGGCCCAACACTGGCGAATCGACTAACGACATAACATCATCCCCGGACTCAATGGCTCAAAACGAACTATAGTCGCGTTTAGCCATTCCACTAGCCGTCGATCAACAATCAATAAGTGCAATCATCCATGCCTGAGCACTTCCGAGCGTTAGTAGTCATTCTGGTCCTCACCGGCATCGTTTTTGCCATGGCACGTCGACCAGCAGCAGACCTGATTTCCGACCGTAATTTCACTCGTCGGCGCAACTTGTGGTTCGTATTGACGCTATTGGCATTTGTTTCGCACAGTTTCTGGGTGTACGCAGGCATTGCCACGATCGTTTTGACCTTCGCACGAAGTCGCGAACGCAATCCGATGGCGCTATTTTTTCTTCTGCTGTTTCTCATCCCGCCGGCCACGGCGGAGATTCCGGGCTTCGGCCTGGTCAACTATTTTTTTTCCCTCAACCATATTCGTGTGCTGGCACTGTGCGTGTTGCTTCCGGCTTTTTTCACTTTGCGCAGGCGCGCCGACACGGTCTCTTTCGGGCGCACCTGGCCTGACAGACTGTTAGCCGCCTACCTCCTGCTGACGAGTCTGCTTTTCCTGCGCGAAACCACCGTCACCGACACCTTGCGCCAAATGCTTTACCTGTTCATCGAAGTTTTTTTGCCTTACTACGTTGCCAGCCGGGCGCTGAAAAACCTCAGCGACTTCAAGGACGCTTTGCTCGGTTTTGTACTCGCCGCCATGGTGCTGTCGCTTATAGGTCTCTTCGAATATGCCAAGCACTGGCAGCTGTATAGCGCGGTTGTTACCGCCATGGGCATGCAATGGGATCCTGGCTACTTGAGTCGCGGTGGCTCACTACGTGCCAGCGCCACTACCGGCCAGGCCATTGCCCTGGGCTTCGTCATCAGTGTGTCCATCGGCTTTTACCTGTACTTGCAGGAGGAAGTACGTAGCAAATTACAGCGCACCCTCGGCGCACTGTTGCTAGCCGGTGGTCTGTTCGCACCGCTGTCGCGTGGCCCCTGGATTGGTGCAGCCGTCATTATCGTCGTGTTCATCGGCACTGGCCGCAAAGCGATCAAACGCCTAACGCTGCTGGCGGTCGCCGGGATCCTCGCACTTCCCTTGCTGGCCATCGTGCCGGGCGGGCAAAAAGTGCTTGATCTGCTACCGTTTATCGGCACGGTGGAAGTCGAAAACATCACCTATCGGCAGCGCTTGATTGATAACGCCGTGATCGTTATCCAGCGCAACCCTTGGCTGGGCTCTTTCAATTTCCGCAGCACACCGGAAATGCAGTCCATGATTCAAGGCCAGGGAATCATCGATATCGTGAATACCTATATCGGCATAGCGCTGTCGTTCGGCTTGATTGGCTTGACACTTTTCGTGGTTTTTTTCGTCAGTGTCCTGCAGGGCCTGCGCAAGGGGATTCGTTCTTTCCCCAAAGAAGACGATGAGGCACGCCGACTCGGACGTGCACTGCTGGCGACACTGGCCGGGATCCTGATCACCATCGTCACCGTTAGCAGTATTACGGTAATCCCCGTGGTGTATTGGTCGGTGGCTGGACTGTGCGTGGCCTACGCTCAGATGGCACGCAGGCTCAAGAACACCTCGACGGCCGTTGCGGCGAGTGCCCACCTCCAACTCAGGTAGCCCCCATGATCCAGTTGTCTCGCCGCCCTCAAATACTGCTCCTGCTGCTTTTTGCCATTTGGCCGCTTGGCACCTGGGCATCGGACTGGGTCGTCAGTGTGGATGAGCGCAACGGCCTGCCAATGCTGGAGCGTGGTGGCAGTCCGGTGTTCGTTACGACATTCTCGTTTTTTGGACCCAGCTGGGGCTGGACGTATTTGCACCCTGAATTCAAGGTAAACACCCCTTATCGATACTCCTTCGCGGGTAAAAACAAAGCGCTGGATTTCGACTTGACTGCGCAGATTCAGAAGCAAGGCGAGCAAAAGCTGACCTGGAACTTTGCCCTGGATGCACGTAGTGGGAAGTCGGGCCTTTCAGGTGGTGGCATCGTCTTCACATTCGACCCCGCTCTGTTCGCTGGAGAAATGGGCGAGCCCACTTTGCTACCCGACAACCGCGGCTGGACCTGGGGCAATGCACAAGGGCGGCGCATCGAAATGCGCTTCGAGCCCGCACTGGAGAGCGTGTACTTTGAACCGGGCAGCAAATCCGAGGTGCGTGCTTTTCTCTACAAGAACACGCTCAAACGTGGCCGCCAGGATTTCACGGCTACCTTGAGCGTTTCTGGTGATGTGACGGTCGGCCCAACCACAACCGAGCGCTTCGGGCTGTCGGACCCCAAGAGCTGGCCGACCGACAAGCTCGACTGGAAAACCTCGCCAGTCGACCTGTCCTTTCTCAACGCTCAGGAAAAACCTGCCGGCAAGCGCGGCTTCATCAAAGCCTCCGGTGAGCAACTGCAATTTGCCGACAACACTGTGGCGCGTTTCTGGGGCACCAACCTTTCGGCCTACTCGCTGTTCCTCACGTCAGACGATGCCATCAAGCTACAGGCCAAACGCCTGTCGGCACTGGGCTTCAATCTTGTACGACTGCACCACCATGACTCGCCATGGGTCTTCCCGAACATCTTTGGCGACGGCAGGATCACGCGCAGCACCCAGCAACTAAGCCCGGAATCGCTGAAAAAGATCGACTGGTGGATCAAGTGCCTGAAAGACGAAGGCATTTATGTCTGGCTCGATCTGCACGTCCAGCGCGTCTTTACTGAAAAAGACAACATTTATGGCTTCGATGAATTGCCAAAAGAAGAACAGAACTACACCTATCTCAAGGGCTATTCCTATGTGAATCTCACCATTCAGAAAGCCATGAAGCGCTTTACCGAAGACTACCTGACCCATGTAAACAGCTATACCGGTCTCGCCTACAAAGATGACCCGGCGATTGCCGCCGTACTGATTACCAACGAAAACGACGTCACCAACCACTTTGGCAATGCCCTGCTGCCAGACAAGAATTTACCGAAACACAACCGCATCTATATGGCCGAGGCCGAGGCTTTTGCCAAACAGCACAACCTGTCCGCAAACCAGACCTGGCGCTCCTGGGAGCCAGGCCCCTCCAAGATGTTCCTTAACGATCTGGAACGACGTTTCAACGTCGACATGATTCAACACTTGCGTGGTATAGGCGTGAAGGTCCCCATCGCCACGACCAGTAGCTGGGGTCGCAATGGCCTGAACTCCCTGCCGGCCCTTACCGCCGGGGACGTCATCGATGTCCATAGCTACGGGGGTTCGGGACAGATAGAGAAAAATCCGCACTACAGCGAAAGCATAGTGAACTGGATTGCCGCCGGCCAGGTCGTCGGCAAACCCTTGACCGTTACCGAGTGGAACAATGAGCCCTTCCCGACAGCAGACCGTCACTCGCTGCCACTCTATATCGCCGGCACCGCCAGCCACCAAGGCTGGGATGCACTGATGCAATATGCCTATAGCCAAGAGCCAATGGGCGGCAACGGGATGAGTGCCAATAACTGGCATGCCTATAACGACCCTGCAATGCTGGCCACCCTGCCCGCCGCCGCTTTGCTTTATCGCCGTGCAGACGTTCGCGGAGCAACGACGACCTACGTCTTCGCTCCGACGCCAGGCACTCTTTTCAATCAAATGATCACACCGGCCAGCTCTGCTTTCCTGCGTACAGCCATGGAGAAAGGCAAGCTGGAAATCGCGATGCCGCAGACACCGGAATTGCCTTGGTTGCAACAGAGCGTTATTCCACGCGGTGCACAGGAATTCCATGACCCTGACCAGTCGCTACTGGACGCCAACACCAGCGAGTCCACGACCGACACCGGTGAGCTAAAGCGCAACTGGAAACAAGGCGTCTACACCATCAATACGCCGCGCACCCAGGCTGCGACCGGCTGGATCGGCGGCGAGTCGATCAGCCTTGGCAACATCAAGATTCAAGTGAAGACTGCCAACGCCAGTGTGGCGGTGCAAAGCCTGGACGACTCACCTTTGGGTCAATCGCAGGATTTAATGATTTCGTTGGGCTCCCGTGCCATCCCCCAAGACGGCGACAAAATACCTTTTTACGTGGAGCCCCTCGAGGGCACGCTAACCATTCAGGCGCCGCAAGGCTTGACACTGTTTACCCACGGTATTCTGCGGCAAATGAAGAAACTGCCTGCGACCTACCTCGATGGCCGCTACACAATCAAGCTCGACGGCTTACAGGCCTCAAACTGGTTGTTCTTGAAAAAGGACGTCACGCCAGCACAACCTTAGGCGCCGTAACCGGCCTCAACCTGAGAACAACGCCTTGCGGCGTTGTTCAACGAGGGGTATTTAAAGAGCGTCAAAATCAAACGATGGAACATAGCCTGCGCCGAGTAAATGCGGACATTTCGACGAAACGAAATCATCACTTGATAAATCATCCGAACTTTTATACCTGTTCGTAAAAACCCCGGTGATATTTAAAAGCGTATGGGGCAAGGACGATATGCTGATTTTCTGACTTTCTCTTTCCTTCAGCTTTAAAAATTTGAGCGATTGCTGGTTTGAAACATTCTCGGACGCCCAGATAAACGCCGAAACCGGAAGATCATATTTATTGCCAATCCCGTGACCCAACAACCCTCGACTGTCATCCATCATGTTTTCGCCATGATCTGATGAGTAAAACAAGACGGATGGTTTTTTGCTCGACTTCAACTGATCAATAATCGTACTCAACAACCAGTCTGTATACAAAATACTATTATCATATTCTGCAGTGATCTTGTCTTTGAAGCTGCTTGTTGCCGGCTTGAATTGATCGAAGCTTTCCGGGTATCGGCGTGAATACTCGAAATGGCTTCCCTTGACATGAATGAATATGGCTTTCTTTTCCGTTTCGTTTTTATTGAGTATTTTTTCATATTCCGACATCAACGCCCCATCATAACTTCTCTCAAAGTATTGACGGTATTGTGCCTCGGCGGCTATTTGTGGAATTATTCCGCCAAAACTATCAACTTCCTGCACCGACAACCAATAGGTCATGTACCCGGCCGCCCGATATATACTCACCAACGATTTCGTTGACGCAATGGAGTCCCAATCCGATATAGGCTCAAGGCTCAGCATTGAAGGCACGGCGAACGAGGTGTATGGGGCTGTCGTACAGATCTTATTAAACTTGAAAATGCCCGCCTGCTTACCAAGATTCGGAGTTGTGTCCTTGTCATAACCGTAGAGGGACCAGTTGTGCGGCCGCGATGACTCACCGATTACAAAAACAATGGTTTCTATAGTTGACTGATCCGATAGGCTGGTTATTTTTACGTCAGATTCCCGACGACGTTTGATGAGCTTCTCCGTCCCAAAATACAAGTTTGCAGTAAGGGTAATTTGCGACAAATAACCTACTGGCGTGCTTTGATCTTTTGCAAGGAGGTCCATGACTGCAGACTTCCCGAAAGAGTTAAGCTGAACGGTTTTATAAAAATACGCCCCATACCCTGCGATCAAGGCGCTAATAGCCAAAACAAAAACACCTTTGCTCTTATATAATTTGCGTTTATGCAGGCCTATTAATCCAGCCCCATAGCACAGTATGAAAATCATCAAAACGATACTGATGGGTCGCCAATAGGTCGGCAGGAATTCGCTTGCTTCCTGGAAGTTCGTCAAGCCAATAAACAGATAGGCAGCCGTTAATCTTGAGTTGAAGTTCAAAACCAAAAATAGATCAATAGCTGCTACCAAATAGAATGGCAGTAGAATGAGGTGAACCTTGAATTGATTGGAGGAAATAAATCTGATTGCCAAAAGCCACAACACCGACATGCCAAGGGTGTAAAAGACTAACAAATCAATTTTAGAGTACTGATAGCTTGTCAGCGTTCTAACCACCAAGGGTGAAAGCAAATATGACCACAACACTAAATTTGGCCATTCTGCTTTTAATATTTTTAATAAACCATCGATAATTTTGGCAGAATTTTTCATTGGTAATTATTCCCGCAGGATGCCCATATGCCTCCTCAGAGGGTAGCTCCAATTGGCGTACTCGCTGCATTACGTTCAAAAATACTCCCTCGTTTGGTGCTCCAGACGTAGCGAGCTGCAAGGTTTGGCGCTGTGCATCCTTGGCATGCAGGAGCAAATGAAGAAGCTGTTTGCGACCTGCCTTGATTGCCGCTATACAATCATTTGAGCTCACAGCAAAGCGCCCAGGAAATCGGAGATCAGGATGAAATTTTTGGTGGTGGGTGGCGCGGGTTATATTGGCTCGCACATGGTGAAGCAGCTACTGAGCGCAGGTCACGATCTTGTGGTGGCAGACAATTTCTCAACGGGTTATCGCAGCGCGTTGAGAGGCGGGACATTGGTCGAACTGGACATAGCCGACGAACAGGCACTGGATGTCCTGTTTGCGAGACACCACTTTGATGCTGTGTTCCACTTCGCCTCCTTTATACAGGTGGGCGAATCTGTCGCTGAACCTGCCAAGTACTATCAAAACAACTTCACCGCCACCCTGACGCTGCTCCAGGCGATGGTTCGCGCCGGGGTTAAAAACTTCATTTTTTCCTCTACCGCCGCCGTCTACGGTGACCCGGTGTATGTACCGATAGACGAAGAGCATCCCAAGGCAGCGATCAACCCTTATGGGCGCAGCAAGTGGATGGTGGAGCAGATGCTAGAAGATTTCGATCGTGCATACGGGCTGAAATCTGTCTGCCTGCGCTACTTCAACGCCGCCGGAGCAGACCCTGAAGGACAGTTAGGTGAACGCCATGAACCGGAAACCCACCTGCTGCCCCTGATCCTGCAAGCAGCCTCGGGACGGCGCGCAACCATCACCGTCTACGGCTGTGATTACGACACACCTGACGGTACTTGCATCCGCGACTACGTCCACGTTGTCGACCTCGTTGCCGCTCACGCGCTTGCCTTGGATTATCTGCTGGCAGGCGGTGCAAGCACGGCGTTCAACCTCGGTAACGGTCAAGGTTTCTCAGTACAGCAAGTGATCGATACCGCGCGCTACGTGACCGGCCAGGCTATATCTGTCAGCGCAGCGCCACGTCGCGCGGGCGATCCACCCCGCCTGGT
This sequence comes from Pseudomonas frederiksbergensis, assembly GCF_900105495.1. Lineage (NCBI taxonomy): Bacteria > Pseudomonadati > Pseudomonadota > Gammaproteobacteria > Pseudomonadales > Pseudomonadaceae > Pseudomonas > Pseudomonas frederiksbergensis. Next base: position 4,859,988 of record NZ_FNTF01000002.1, read on the forward strand.
GGCCGATCCCCGCAGGGCCAACACATTACTTGGCTGGCACCCGCAATTTGGCTCACTTGAACAGATAGTGGCGCATGCCTGGAGCTGGGAGCAGAAGTACCCTTGGCACTGAGCGTCGGCGCCAGCCGATAGCGCCGACCTCGTGCGGATGATGCTCTAGTAGTAAGAGCGGTTTTCAGGCTCGGCTTTGTTCAACACCGTACCAATCAGGTTGGCTGTGCCAAGATGATGCAGACTTTCCTCGATCTCTTTCTTGCTGTTCAATCCATTAGCGACAACGAGCAGGACGCAGTCGAACCTGGGCAGGACGTTAATCACATCATCCGAACTCAACAACGGCGGCAAGTCGAAAATCACGATGCGTGAGTTGTAGCGCTCGCGCAGATCAGCAATCAAATGGCTCACTGCAGGCGATGACAACACTTCGGTGGAAAGAGGAATCGGCTCGCGCGTAGGCAGGACTACAAAGCGCGGCAAAGTCGGGTTGACCAGTACCTCTTGCAGTTCAGCTTCATCTGCCAACAATTCATTAAGCGATTTATCCATCGGCAGTCCCAGATATTCACCCACCTTCGGACGACGCAAGTCGAAGTCCACCAGCAACGCCGTCTTGGTGGTGTGATGCGCAATACTCATCGCCAGGTTTATAGCCAACACCGTCTTGCCTGCCTCCGGGGTCGGCGAGGTGATGGCGAGCGTGCGCCAACCATTTTCCTCCATGATTTTCAGCACTTGTGTACGCAGTAGATCGAATGCTCCGCCCACATTCGAATTTTTGTTGTAAGCCACAATTCGGTTGCGCTCAAGGTGACCCGGTCGCAAAGGTACAACCTTGGTTTGCACATAACTGAGCGCATTCAGACTTGTTGATTGCGCGGTCGGTGTCATGGCTTTTGACGAGGTCTGTTGCTCGGCTTTTTCGGTATCAGAATTGATTATTTCCATGGCTATATTCCTTATGCAAACCGGCCCAAAGCTTTAAATATCAGAAGATCCAGAGGCATATAGAGGAAGTGCAAGAGCACCAGAAAGATCGCGAGTATTGCGACTCCACAGACGATCGATAGCATTCGCCACTTCCTGCGGCGTGCCAGTTCGGCCTTGGTGTGAATGTAAGGAATGGAAACCAGTACGCGTCTACCCAGCACGCTGGCCAAGGCCTGGGCACCGCGTACACGCTGACTCATCATCTCGAGGAGCATCACCAGCGCGCCGGCACCCACCGGGGCAAGCAAGAAACCCATGGCAACCACTTTTTTACGGTTCGGCCGTACCGGTTTTTCGGGCATCAGCGGTGATTCCAGAAGAACGAAACGCTCGGCTTTGTTCTCCTGCTCCAGGCTTTCTGAAATTTTCGCACTCATTTCCTTGGTGCGAATTTCCTCATATTTTTTACGAGCATTATCATGGTCACGCATCACCGTGACCAAGCCGCGCTCGATTTGCGGCGTCTCAATAATTTGTGCCTCGTATTCGGCTATTTTTCCGAGTATTTGCTGCTTTTGATCGGCCAGCGACTTGATCCGTGCTTCGGCTGCGGAGATCCGCGCCTGAGCCCTGGCAACGTCCAGATTGACCGAAGCTGATGCGCCAGCGCCTTTGCCGGCCTGAAGTGCAGCAATTTTGCGCTTGACGGCACGCACGTCGGGGTGGGCTTGCGTATACAGCGACTGCAAGCGGATGTACTCCGCTTTGAGGCTAGCCAGATCCTGTGGTTTATCAGCAGCCGTACCGAGTGCTCCAGGCCTGGTCGCTAGCCCGGCATTCGCGGCGGAAAGCTCCAATTCATTGAAACGCAACTCCTCACGGGCAGTCTTGTAGTCACGGTCGATCTCCTTCAGCTCGGTTTCGGCGCGCGTCAACATGTTCATGCGCAGCTCTTGATGCTCGGGCAGCGCGTTGCTGTGTGCCTGCTTGAAGTCCGCCAGCCGATTCTCAAGGGTTTCCAGTTCCACCCTCAGTTTGTCCGCTTCCTGCGTCAGGAACTCTGTGGTTTCACTGGCGCGTTCGGTGCGCTGCTTGATGTTTTCATCCAGAAACAGCGTCACCAGCTCCTTGGCAACTTTGTTCGCAATCTCTGGCTGGCGGTGCTCAAAGGAAAGACGGAAAGCAATCGTCACCTCTCCGCGCCCCTTGACGGCAGCACTGACGAGGGAGACCACAATCGCATTGCGCATTTCTTCGATCTTCTCGGTAACGGTCAGTTGCCGACTTTGCGAAGCAAAAAGATTGTATTTGTTGATGATCCCTTCCAGATGCTCACGGGTCATCACGCGCTGGCGAATGACTTCGATACGCTCATCGGCAAAGGTATTGTTGTTGGCCGCCACCAGGTCTGGCGAAATCTGCTGAGACTCCACCAGTATCGTGCCGGATGACTCATAGGTAGGCGGGAGAGAGATTGCTACCGCTACGCAAACGCCGAGTATGACCACGAAACTCACGATCAACAGCAGGGCGTGGTGCTTGATGATAGCTAGGTAGTCGTTGAACGACATTTCGTATTCAGTGGCCATATTTCTCACACAGCTGAATGTCAGAGACCGGGATAACTATAAGTCAGCGTCAGCCCGACTACGTTTGCAGTGGCATCCGGCAAGCCATCTTGCTGGCGTTGTTTGTATGTGTAGGATAGGCGGGCAATCCAAAAAGGCGAGAGTTCTTGGCTAAACCAGGCACCGTAATTTTGCAGGGTATTAGGCGTCCGGCCTTTGGCGTCTTGCCAGGAAGCATCGAAACCGGTGCGTCGGGTCTCGTCGATCGAATAGCTCCATGAACCTCTCAGGGCATCAACCTCGACGAAACCACCGTCGCCACTGGCGAGCGTGCTGCGACTGGCATCGATGCTGGTATCAATACGCTCACCGGCATATTGCAGCAATAAACCGCCCTGGCCTTTTGGGCCGCTATCTGTGCCGGAGACTTGGTTGAGACCCACGTAAGCCGTCCCCCTTAGCCGCTCGGAGAATTGGACATTCAAGCCGGTCGTAGGGGTGTAGCTGTTTGAGGAAGCCACCGCAGAACCCTCCTCCGGCTCATAGCGCCTCACGCCAAGACGGGTGAACAGCTCGACCTGCTCACTCCACGCATAGTTCCAGCTGAAGCGGGTTGCCAGCTCGTCATAGTCGGTCAGTGAATCAATATCGTAAGTGACATGAGTGTAGTCAGTTTCGTTAACCAGGGTACTTCGCTCGCTGAGAGCAGTGCTCCAGTTGCCGCCCACCAAATACATCTTTTGCGTGCCATCAGAGGCAACTACGCCGGTTTCCTGGACCACCGTGGAAAGCGTAGAGTTTTCTTCATACCTCGCCACAAGCCCAAAAGCCCCCGTTTCGGTCTCGCGCTGCCACCCCAACCTTAATCTGGGATCTTCACGGTCCGAAACGATCGACGTATCCGACGAACGCACGATATTCACCCCCAGACCGAACCGGTACTCATCCGGCCCGGAAGTACCCACAAGGCTGTAATCGGGGGCGATGATGGTACGAGTCACCCCTTCCTCATCACTCGTGAGCAGCAGTGGGTTGCTGTCGTACTCGACCGTCGAAGGCACGGCTATAGCTGATTGCCAAGTAGCAGCAGAGGCCATGTCCGAACACGACAAAGCCAGGATTGCCGTCGCAACCCCGGTAGTTCGAAATCCAAGCAAGATAATCCTTAGTGCCAAGGCTAAGGCACGACCAGCGTATCGCCGGCTTTAAGTAGAAAATTGGTGGACATGTCATCCCCCGACATCAACTTGCTGTAGTTGACGCGCAGGATCTCTTGTTTAGTCCCGTTGAGTCGCACGACCTTAATGTCGTCTTTATCGGCGAATTTGTCGAGCCCACCCGCCATGCTTATTACCTGCAGCACTGACGTTTGACCTGACATATGCACGGTGCCGGGTTTCAGCACTTTGCCCTGAACGTAGACGAGATTACCTTCGGTGCCGGTGACGACCACGCTCACCTGCGGATCAGGTATGAATTTCTCAAGCCTGGCAGCGATTTGCTGCTCGACAGCGGTGGTATCAAGCCCCTCAACATCGACTCGCCCTACCAGCGGAAAGGTAATGCTGCCGTTGGGGAGTACGCGTACATCCTGCTTGAGCTTGTCTTCCCCCCAAACGGAAATAGAAAGGTTGTCTCCCTGATTCAGCTTGTAAGCCCCGTCATTTTCGACGGCATTGGAAATGCTGGGCCAAACGGCCAGCGCGCACAGCACAGGTATCAATGAACGGAACATCGGGATCCCTCCGTCTAAGTAGCCATGCAAAGAGCTTAGAACAAAAAAACCTAGTCAAATGACTCTAGCCCATTTCACGCAAAAGAAATTACCAAACAGGATCGCTTTGAGCTTCCGGGTGGTCAATTCCGACAATGCAACACACCCAAAACCGGAACGTTAGTGCAAGACAACAAAATAGCGTTATTTAACAACAGGTTGGAACAAGCAAGCTGCCTTCGACGTATTTGCGTCAATATTAGCCACACCCTACCCGCTTGAGCCGGTTTAACTGCAACACCGTCAATCTGTTAATGGCAACCTTTGCCGATGCAACTAACTTTATATCCATACTTACAACCAACGCTTAGTGTCATCCATCTATATCTTCCGTCGGTTGGCAACCACAATAAAACCAATCAATGCGGAAGAGAACAACCATGCTGCCGCTGAAAGCGGTACTGCATTCGGTTGATTGGTATCAGTTGTTTCAGCCAGACTTTTAACCTGGATTGCCGAATCAGTCTTGATCTGCTTATTGTTTGCCGCCGCCATTAATCCGTCACTCGAAGAAGAATTGACGGATACGCCAACGCCTGAGTCAGCGTGATCGATGACACCATTAAATTTGGAGGAATCGGCATTATCGAAATAAATATCGGTGATCAACGAAGGCAAACCAAGACCCTTTCCCAAAGTAAGCGAAGCGCCATCCGCATACTTCTCAAGAACCGCGCCAAGTTTGGGCCTCAACGCCTCGCTGGTATTGCCTATGCGACTAATTTCATAGGCCAGACTGGTCGCCTGCGCACTAGCAACGGCTGCACCATTCAGGATCACGGACAACAACACGAATTTAATGACAAATGTTGAGCGCATAACACCGCCTCCTTGCGTAAGGGGGTTATTCTTTTGTCGGTTTAAGAAATCTATATCGGCTAAATTGAGCCTATAAGCACATCGCCATTACGTCAATAGCTCGTCACAATAATAAATCCAAATTTAAATTCAGGGTGGATGGCGTCAAAATAACGCCACAATATGCCCCGCAACCCAGTAAATTCTATCCCTGTGAAATGGCTTTGCGCATGAGGCGTCAGCCCGCTTCGGGCTGTTGGCGTCGACCCGGAACAGCTTCCCCGCAACGGGCTACGGCGGCTCAGGGAAAGCCATGCACTGGACCGACGACGCCTGCATCGCGATTGAAGGCAGGATGATCACCTGACCATTACTTCGGTTGCGCTACCGTACGCAAATACGGTTTCACCGTCTTAAAGCCTTCCGGGTACTTCTTCCTTGCATCGTCGTCGGATACCGACGTCGGAATGATCACGTCCTCGCCCGGACGCCAGTTCACCGGAGTGGCAACCGTGTGCTTGGCGTTCAACTGGATAGCATCGAGCAGCCGTAATACTTCATCGAAATTGCGCCCGGCACTCATCGGGTAGACCAGCATCGCCTTGATCTTTTTATCCGGACCGACAATGAACACTGAACGCACCGTTGCGTTGTCCACGGCAGTACGAGCGCCGCCACTGGCGTTCGGGTGAATCATGTCGTAGAGCTTGGCCACCACCAGGTTCTCATCGCCGATCATTGGGTAGTTGACTGCATGGCCCTGGGTTTCTTCGATGTCTTTGGACCAGGTCTGATGGTTACCGACCGGGTCGACGCTGAGACCGATAATCTTGGTGTTGCGTTTGTCGAACTCCGGCTTGAGCCCGGCCATATAACCGAGTTCAGTGGTGCAGACCGGGGTGAAGTCCTTCGGGTGTGAGAACAGGATGGCCCACTTGTCGCCAATCCATTCGTGGAAATGGAGCGTGCCTTCAGTGGTTTCGGCGGTGAAATCCGGTGCTTCGTCGCCAATACGAATGGTCATATGCGTTCTCCTCGCTGTGAAGGGTAGGGACACTCTCGGAACGATCCAGTATAGGAGACCTTGAAGACTTCGCTCTGTATCCGCGATCCGCCAAAGGGCTAGCAGACCTATCCGCTGCATACCGATTTACGAGACGAAATGCTGCCTATACTGCAATCCGGGGTCGATAGAGAAACGGACAAAGCGCCAAGTACTCAGCCTGTCAGGTTGAGGTCATGGAAGCTGACGCCGAGCCGTCAGGAAATGCAGAAAGTGGCCCTGCTCTGATGCTGCCCGCACGGTGTTTTCCGCACTCGGGTTCCCCAATCCAACTGCCCTGATTGTCTGCGCCAAGGACCTGACAGATGAATGTGATCGAATACTTTGATCGAGTAAGAATCATCAATATCTCGTCAAGAAAGGATCGCCGTTTAGAAACAGTTGAAGAGTTCACTCGCAACGGCTTTCACATCGATGATGAAAAAACAGGCTTTTTTGAGGCTGTTACGCCCACTGAGGGAAATGGCTTCCCGAGCGTCGGTGTCAGAGGCTGCTTTCTGAGTCATCTGGGGGTGCTGGAAGAGGCAATCCGCCTGAATTTGAAAAATGTCTTGATCCTGGAGGACGACATACAGTTTTCCAGACACATTTCTCAATACGGTAGAGAGGCCATCAAGGCTCTGGAAGGTTTGGAGTGGGACATCGTCTATTTCGGGCATCCGTTTGAAGAAAATTCAAACTTGCCCGCCTGGAAAGCAGTCGACCGGCCAATACACCTGGCCCATTTCTATGCTGTAAACGGGAAGTGTTTTGGGAAATTGAGGGATTTTTTATTCGAGATTCTGGAGCGGCCACCGGGACATCCTGACGGAGGCCCAATGCATTATGACGCGGCTCTCAATACGCTCATTCATAAGAACAAAGAAATTTCGGCTTATTATTTCACCTGGAATTGTGGCTACCAAAGGCCCTCGCGGACCGACCTGCATGAGCTTTCCCTGTTTGACAGGGTGCCTATCCTGCGACCGGTAATGGGTATGCTCAGGAGGTTAAAGGCAAAAAACCTGAGAAGGACTCGATAGTTCTCCCTCTACAGGAAAGGCCTCAATTACCCGACTGACGTACCAGCCCGGCACGGCGCAGAACCGTGTCCGGATGATTGTGGCGGGCCGCCCTCCTCATTTGCGTGCCAACTTGTACCGCACGCACTCCTCGTAAAAGCTCTCGCGCAGGGCTGCGGGCTTCATCCGAGAATGACTGTCATAGGTCTGCTCGGTAATGCCCATCGCCATCATGTGCATCCACGGCTTGCTGAATTTGTAGGTATGTAGCTTCTGCCGCGCTGCATACAGGGAAACCCCGGACAGCTTGAGTTCCTGGGCTTTTGCCGCGGTACCTGCGCCCCAGCTGCAAATGTAACGATCACTCGATGCCAGCTCTTTGGCCTGGACAGAGGCGGCAACGCTCGCCAGGCCTAACGAAATCAGCGCAACCATCACATTCCGCATTTAAATTCGATCCCAACTAACTGAAAGTAAATTGATTTTGGTCAAAAGATTCAATCTTCGGGGCCAGCAAAATGCCTTAAGTGCGCTATAGCCGGTTTTTCTCCTGTCGTACGGACGTTTCTTGCGCCAATTCAATCCTTTGCTATAGCTAACGCTCTCTCCCGCCAACAAATGAGGCAACGGAATGTCAGTCGCAAAGAAAATGACAGTGGGGCAACTGACGATGTTGACAGCCGTCAACATGTTGGGCTCCGGTATTGTGCTACTCCCCACAAAACTTGCCGAAGTCGGCGGTATTTCCATCCTTTCCTGGCTGATCACGGCCACCGGCTCCCTGGCGCTGGCCTATGCCTTTGCGCGCTGCGGGATGCTCAGCCGAAAGACCGGGGGCATGGGCGGCTATGCCGAATACACTTTCGGCAAGGCAGGCAACTACATCACCAACTACACCTATGGCCTCTCGCTGTTGATTGCCAACGTGGCGATCAGTATTACTGCGGTCGGCTATATCCAGGAGCTGTTCCATGTTCAGCTTGATTCACTGCAAGTGGGTCTGGCGACCATCGCTCTGTTGTGGATCACCACTTTCGCCAACTTCGGCGGCGCGCGGATTACCGGCCGGATCGGTGCGATCACGGTTTGGGGGGTGATTGCGCCAGTGGTATTGGTATCCACCATTGGCTGGTTCTGGTTCGACAGCAGTGTCTACGCCGCCGGCTGGAACCCGCATAACATGGGCTGGTTCGATGCCGCAGGTGCATCGGTGGCGATCACCTTGTGGGCCTTCCTCGGTCTCGAGTCGGCTTGCGCCAACACCGATGCCGTGGAAAACCCGGAGAAGAACGTACCGATTGCAGTCCTCGGCGGTACCCTCGGCGCGGCGGTGATCTACATCGTCTCTACCAACGTCATTGCCGGCATTGTCGATAACCCGGAACTGGCCTCCTCCACCGCACCGTTCGGGCTGGTCTTTGCCAAGATGTTCACGCCTATGGTCGGCGACATTGTGATGGCTGCGATGGTATTGGCGTGCATCGGTTCGCTGCTGGGCTGGCAGTTCACCATCGCGCAGGTTTACAAAAGCTCTGCGGACACCGGTTATTTCCTGTCGATCTTTGCCAAGTCCAACAAGGCCGGAACACCCATTATCGGCATGCTGGTGCTGCTGGCAGTGCAAACGGCGCTGGCTTTTCTCACCATCAGCCCTGACCTGAGCAAGCAGTTCGACACACTCGTCAACCTCGCGGTGGTCACCAACCTGGTGCCCTACATCCTATCCATGGCCGCGCTGATGACCATGCAAAAAGTGTCCAACGTACCGGCGGGCAAGGCCTTGGCCACCAACATCATTGCGTGGGTGGCTGCGGCTTACAGCTACCTGGCGCTCTACAGCTCGGGCCCGCAGGCGCTGATGCTCGGCGGCGTGGCAACGATCTTCGGCTATACGCTGTTCGGCTTCGTCAACAACCGCCTGATCCGCCTCGAAGCACTCAATAACAGCGTACCAACACAGACCGTCAACGCTCGGCACATCACGGGCAAACCGGTGCCGGTCAATAACTTGCATGCAGTCAGAGTGGAGGCTTAATCATGATGGAACATAGACATTCGCTTGGAATGCTCACGCTGTTGGTCAGCAGCCCGCCGGACAAACGCACCGTCTTCGGTCGCGCCCTGGATCAGTTGATCAACGATGTGGAGGAACGCGCAGTCCAGGTGCTGGCGTCGGAAACCCTGAGCGATGCCACGTCGATCCTGCGCTCGGACCCAGCCATTCAATGCGTGCTACTCAGCTGGGAGATGGACAAAAGCGCAGGTCACGAGGAATGCATCCAACTGCTGGTCAGTCTGCGTGAGCGCAACACCCGCGTGCCGGTTTTCCTGATTAGCGATCGCAGTACCGCGTCGAGCATTCCGCTGGTGGTCATGCAGCACGCCGACGACTTCATCTGGTTGCCCGAGGACACCAGCCGCTTCCTCAGCGGGCGCATCCTGGCAGCCATCGAACGTTATCGCCAAGCCGCACTGCCTCCCATGTTCGGGGCGCTGGTGAAGTTTTCCCGAAGCTATGAATACTCCTGGCACACCCCTGGACATGCTGGCGGCACAGCTTTTTTGAAGAGCACCGCGGGGCGCGCTTTCTATGAGTTTTTTGGCGAGAACCTGCTGCGTTCGGACCTGTCGATTTCGGTCGGCGAACTCGGTTCGCTGCTTGATCACAGCGGCCCTATCGGCCAGGGCGAGCGCTACGCCGCCAAAGTGTTCGGGGCCCACCGCACCTACTACGTCACCAACGGCTCGTCGATGTCTAACCGCGTCATCCTCATGGCCAGCGTTACGCGCAATCAGATCGCCCTGTGTGACCGCAACTGCCACAAGTCCGCCGAACATGCGATGACCCTGTCCGGTGCCATCCCGACCTATCTGGTACCGACCCGCAATCGCTACGGCATCATTGGCCCGATCCTGCCGCAAACCCTGAGCGCCAGCGGCGTGAAAGACGCCATTGCCAGTAACCCGCTGGTCAAGCAAGGCATCGACCCGACACCCGTCCACGCGATCATCACCAACTCCACCTACGACGGCCTGACCTACAACGTCACCCGCGTCGAAGAGTTGCTGGGGCAAAGCGTCGATCGTCTGCATTTCGATGAAGCCTGGTACGGTTATGCGCGTTTCAACCCGCTGTACCGCGAGCGCCACGCCATGCACGGCAGCCCGGACGATCACGACGACTCGAAGCCGACGGTGTTCGCCACCCAGTCGACCCACAAGTTGCTGGCCGCCCTCTCCCAGGCCTCGATGATTCACGTGCGTAACGGCCGCAATCCGATCGATCATGGTCGCTTCAACGAGTCGTACATGATGCATGCCTCGACTTCGCCGAATTACGCGATCATGGCTTCATGCGACGTCAGCTCGGCGATGATGGACGCGCCCAGCGGGCAAATCCTCACCACCGAATCGATCGAAGAGGCTATCAGTTTCCGCCAGGTAGTCTCGCGCATGCACAACGAGATGTTGAGCAAGGAAGAGTGGTTCTTTACCTGCTGGCAGCCGCCGACCGTGCAGGTTGGCGCGGCCACCGTGCCGTTCCATGAAGTCGACCCGGTGCTTTTGAAAACCGAGCCGAACTGCTGGGTGTTGCATCCCAACGCGGTATGGCACGGCTTCGGCGACATCGAAGAAGGCTACTGCATGCTCGACCCGATCAAGGTCTCGGTGCTCAGCCCCGGCATGGGCGACGACGGCAACCTGCTCGACTCGGGCATCCCGGCCTGTGTGCTCACGGCCTACCTGGGACGCCAGGGCATCGTGGTCGAGAAAACCACCGACTTCACTATTCTGTTCCTGTTCTCTATCGGGATCACCAAAGGCAAATGGGGCACGTTGCTCAATGCCCTGCTCGACTTCAAACGCGATTATGACGACAACGTCGAACTGGAACTGTGCCTGCCGGATCTGCTGGCCGCCAACCAGGCTCGTTATGCCGGCATGGGCCTCAAGGACCTGGCCGACGAAATCTTCGCCGCCATGAAGAAACACAAAACCACCGCCAACATGGCCCAGGCGTTCGGCACACTGCCCAAAGCCGAATTCAGCCCGGTGGAGGCCTACGAAAAACTGGTCAGAAACGACATCGAACGGGTGACACTCGAAGAAGCCGCCGGGCGTATCGCTGCGACCGGGATCGTGCCGTATCCACCGGGCATTCCATTGCTGATGCCGGGCGAAAACGCCGGGGCTGCGGACGGCCCGTTGCTGGCCTATCTCAAGGCACTGGAAGCCTTCGACAGATCCTTCCCGGGTTTCACCCATGACACCCATGGGATTGAAAGCGAGGGCGGGGTTTATAGCTTGCTGGTGTTGAAATGAACTAGCGCCTGTACACAGTGCAAAGTAAAACAACGGGCGCCTTGAAGGCGCCCGTTTTACATGTCTTTTCCTGAGCGGGTAATCCGTGGGGTTTAAACCCTCACATTGCGTCCCGGCAACGAAGATCGCGAACTCGATGAAGCGCTGGGTTTTCGCCGGGAGCAACTGCGTCTCGGTGAGGGCATACACCGACTGATCAAGGCGTTGAGCAGTGGTGAACCGCACGTCCTTATGACTGGATTCGACTCCCCTTGAAAGCCTCACGCCGTGCGTTTCGTTCTTCGATGTAGGCGGCGCTCGGCTCGCTGATCAGCTCTTCACGGCGCAACAGTTCGCCGCAATGTTCGCAAAGCGGCCCCAGCCCGGCGGGTTGGCCACAGGTTTTGTGGGTGTAAACGACCGCCAACTCTTCCTCTGGCGACTTGCACCAGGTTTCACCCCACGCGCGCAGCGCAAGGATCACCGAATAGAAGGCCTGCCCTTTCGGGGTGAGGTGATACTCGTAGCGTGGCGGCCGCTCGTTATAGGGACGGCGAGCGACGAGTCCGTCAGACTCCATATTTTTCAGGCGTGCGGCAACCATTTGCGGGGTTCCTCCGGTCTGCGCCTGGATTTCGTCGAATCGATGGCTCCCCATGAACAACTCACGCAGGACCAGTACGGTCCAGCGGTCGCCTGCGACCGCCTCAGCCCGTGCAATCGGGCACAGGGTTTGCGCAGCACTCGTGTTTACCGACATAAGGACTTGCCTCTCCTACAGTTACTATGATTATCATATCTAAATCGTACCTGGGCAAACCCTCGGCGCGAGTCATCCAAAATCCCTGGAGAAAATCGCCATGTCCAAAGCCATTTATCCCCTCACCAGAACCGCGTATCTGCTGGTCGATCCTTACAATGATTTTCTGTCGGAAGGCGGAAAGGTCTACCCCTTGATCAAGCCGATTGCCGAGCAAGTCGGCCTGCTCGAAAATCTGCGCGCCCTCGACCGCGCCGTCCGTGCACTCGATATTCCGGTGGTCATCGTACCGCACCGCCGTTGGGAACAAGGCGACTACGAAGGATGGGATCATCCGAGCCCTACCCAGTGCAAGGTCATGCACATGCATCACTTCGCACGCGGGGAATGGGGCGGGGAATGGCACCCCGATTTCACGCCCAAGGACGGCGACATCGTCGTTCAGGAACATTGGGGCTCGAGCGGCTTTGCCAACACCGACCTTGATTTTCGCCTCAAGCAGAAAGGCATCACGCACGTGATCATCGTGGGTCTGCTGGCGAATACCTGCATCGAGGCAACCGCGCGCTACGCCGTGGAACTCGGTTACCACGTCACACTGGTACGTGATGCGACCGCTGCCTTCAAGCCGGAAATGATGCAGGCCGCGCATGAACTCAACGGCCCCACGTTCGCCCACGCCATTGTGGCGACGAACGAGCTCATCGCGTCTCTGGCACAGCAGGGGTGACACACATGACATTGACTGCAAACCTCACTATCGGCGCAAACGAAGTCCCGGCCATTGAAGGGACAATGAAGGCGCTCAACCCCGCAACCAACCAGTTGATCGAGCCGGATTTCGCACTCGGTGGTATGGCAGACGTCAACCAGGCCGCGATGCTTGCCGACGAAGCATTCGACCATTACAGCCATACCTCGCTCACCCGGCGCGCGGCGTTCCTGGAAAGCATTGCCGACAATCTCGACGCTGTCCGTCATGAGCTTGCCGCACGGGCCGCGCTCGAAACGGGCCTGCCTGAGGCTCAGCTTGAAGGCGAAGCGGTAAAAGCTGCCACCCAGTTTCGCCAGTTCGCGGCGGTCGTACGTAAAGGACGCTTCCTCCAGCTGGCCATCGATCCGGCCCAGCCCCATCGTCAGCCTCGCCCACGCATGGATCATCGACTTCAGAAAATGGCAATCGGCCCTGTGGCTATTTTCGGCGCGAGTAATTTTCCCATTTCCTATTCGGTCGCAGGTGGCGATACCGCTTCGGCATTGGCAGCTGGCGCGACCGTCATCGTGAAGGCGCATAACGCCCATCCAGGCGCATCGGAAATTCAGGCGCGTGCCATCCGCAAGGCGGTACACGAGAACGGACTGCCTGAGGGTGTTTTCTCGATGGTGCGTGGCATTGGCAACACGATCGGCGAAGCCTTGGTCGATCATCCGTTGATCAAGGCCGTGACGTTCACCGGCTCGGAGCATGGCGGCATGGCGCTGTATCGGCGTGCGCAGCTACGCCCTGATCCCATTCCCGTATTCACCGAGATGACCAGCGTCAACCCCACGTTCATCCTGCCCCATGCGCTGGCCGAGCGTGGAGCGCAAATCGGTGCTGGCTTTATCGAACGCATGCTGGTCAATGTGGGGCAAGCCTGCCTCAGACCCGCCATCCTCTTCGCCATCAAAGGAGCTGGCTTTGAAGCGCTGCGCGCCGCCATGGCAAAAGGCGTCACCGAAGCATCGGCGCGCACGATGTTGACGCCAGGTATTCATGCCTCCTACTTGAGCGGCCTCGGCGCAATGGAGAGCGTCGGTGCAAATCGCATCGCCGAAGGCTCGCGAGCCAACGCTGATTTTGATGGCCAATCGGTGTTGCATGAGGTCGACGGTCAACGCTTCCTGACCGAAACGGTACTTGCGCAAGAAGTATTCGGTCCCTCAGCACTGCTGGTGAACGTCAAGGATGAGGATGAACTGCTTGCCGTCGCTCGCTCGCTCAAGGGCCAGCTCAGCGCCGCCATGCATCTTGATGAGCGCGATATGCCGCTGGCTCATCGCATGCTGCCGGTCCTGGAGCGGCGTACCGGGCGAATCGTGGTCAACGCTTTCGCGCACCCTCAGGAGGTGACTTTCGCCACCATCCACGGTGGACCGTTTCCGGCAACGTCGGACAGCCGTTTCACCTCGGTGGGCATGACGTCGATTGAACGCTTTTTGCGCCCGGTGTCCTACCAGGGTTTTCCGGATGCGCTATTGCCTGAGACATTGCGCGAGTTTGATCCCTTGGGGCTGCCTCGCCTCGTAGACGGCCAATAAAAGCCGTCCTTGAGGCAGTCTTTGCCAATCCGCCCGGTAGTACCCGTTCGTTGAGCGAGGCTGCCGGTCAACCCCATGGACTCAGCCCTTGGCCGCCATCGCCGTGACTTCCACACGCATGCCTTCAACCGCCAGGGAGGCCACGCCAACGGCGGCTCGAACCGGCCAGGGCTTGGCGAAGAAACGCTGGTAAACCTCGTTGAAGGCGGCGCGGTCGGCCATGTCGGTAAGGTAGATGGTCAGGTGCAGAACCCGGTCCATGGAACTGCCGGCGTGCTCCAGCGCAACCTTGAGCGCCTGCAGGGTGCATTCGCTTTGCAAAGTGATGTCGCCCAGTTCCAGGCTGCCGTCAGCGCGGGTGGGAATCTGAGTGGAGACCAGCAGGCCGCCGAAACCGGCGACATCGGAAGAGATGGATTGCGGATCGGGGTCGGGGAGAAAGGTCAGATCGTGGTTTGCCATGGGTGTCTCTTGCTTGAGAGGGTAAAGAGGCTGTCGAGTATATAGCGGCTGGGAACTCGGTGTGGAAGGCCCCGTTTTGAAAGCGATATCTACTGGATTGAGAGTCCAAGTCTTGTGTAGCAAGCCCTGGATTCATCAATCGGCACCTACTCCTCAAAGCGACCAGCGGGGTCACGATCGCGCTCGTAGCGTCTCATGAGCGGAAACGCCGGCAACCAGGATTCACGACGCACGATCCAGCTTTCGTAGGTAGGCCTCAGTTGGTCCGGGGCATCCAGCGACCCCAGGTTCACTTCGATTTCGTCGTCGCTGCGGGCGAAAACAGACGAGCCGCAGCGGGGACAGAAAAATCGCCCGCCGTAGTCGCGTGTTTCACCTTCAATCGTCACCGCATTCTGAGGAAATATCGCGCAAGCATTAA
Source organism: Pseudomonas frederiksbergensis (assembly GCF_900105495.1). NCBI lineage: Bacteria > Pseudomonadati > Pseudomonadota > Gammaproteobacteria > Pseudomonadales > Pseudomonadaceae > Pseudomonas > Pseudomonas frederiksbergensis. The sequence continues at coordinate 4,875,365 of NZ_FNTF01000002.1, forward strand.
AAAGCGCCCCATGATGCTTGCGGCAGTCGAGGCAGTGACAAAGGCCAACCCGATACGGGAGTCCCGACGCCTCAATTCGGACGTTGCCGCACAGGCAACCCCCCGTGAATCGCTCCATGCTGCGTCTCCTCTGAAATCAAACAGTCGGAACGTGATGAATTGCACCCTGCCTGTGCCCGACTTTTAAGCCTAGACCCGGCGTTTCCCGTTCGCCAGAACGGCAAATACCCTATGGGCAAACCCGATTGCAGCACTCTATGATTGACCCCATGACCACCACGCCTCCGATCCGCCAACCCTGCCCACCCGGCGTCTGCGACTGCGGGCGAGACCCGCTGCTGGAAACACCGGGGGCGGACGTGCGCATTCTGTTTCTGACCCGCTCAGAGGAAAAGCGCCTGATCGAACGTCTGGAAAACCTCCAGAGCCTGAGCGATCTGGAACGCCTGCAACAACGGATGTATGAGCAGTTGGGCATTCGCGTCGACATCGCCCCCGGTTTCAACGAAGTACGCACCATGCGCGGTATCGGTATCAACCTGGGTGAACAACCGGGGCTATGCCGCAAAACCCGTCAGTCGATCCCGGCCGCGATTCGTCGCGCACTGGAGAAGCGCCCGGAAATCGCCTACGCGCTGCTTAACGCCAACGACCTGTTGCGCGATGCGTGAAATCAGCGGCATGAATATCGCCCTCCAGGCACCGGAAAAATTCGTTGCCATATAGCGAAACAGGATCAGCGGTCATGCGCCGAGTCTGGCCCGCTGCTATGCCTTCTCATGGGAGCAGTGGTTTCAAGCCAGTCAGGGATGAAACTGGACATTCAAGCGTGACCTTGGTCCCGGCACCCACCAGGTGCGCGAAGAGCAACAGGTGCCAATCCGTCGCAGGAGGTGGCAAATGTTATTCATAGTCAGTTGGTCTATCAGTTCGGCAAATCGTAACAACGCGATCGAGCGTTTCCTCAAGACCGGAGGTGCGCCACCCGCTGGCGTCAAGATGCTTGGACGTTGGCACGCCATCGGTGGTGCATCCGGTTTTGGCGTGGCAGAGGCCAGTGATCCGGCAACCATTCAGAAGTGGGTGCTGGAATGGAGCGACCTTATGACCATGGAAGTCCAGGCGGCACTGACCGATGAACAGATAGCGCCGCTGCTGGCGGCCGCTATCGGCAAGCAATAGTCGTTGGGGCGGCGAGCCGGGCTCGCCGCCCCATGCCCTTCCGCGTTGGAACAATACATTCTCTATGATCGATCCAGGCACGGGAAACAAAGGCCTGTGGTCGAAAAACCAATAACTGGAAATTTAACGATTCATACCTACGCTCATCGCGGGGGGATCCAGTGGATGGCCGGTCGGGGGGCTCGTCTCAGGGTACGCCAGACGCAAACCGGACTTTTACCGTGCCAATGCGAGAATCCTGGCGCATTGCGGCCGGAGCCACCTATGCTCTGAACGAGGTCACCGGCATTGAATGTCAGCTGGGCCATGGTCTGGCCGGGCGATAAGCCGGTGGAGGAGACCATATTCACGTCGGGTATATTCGAACTTCTAGTCAGTTCGACACTGCCTGGATTCAAGCCGTCACCGGCAACATGACTTGGCGCTTCTAATGATCTGCTACCGAAAAAACGACTTAATCCATGGAGCACACACCACTATGAATCTGTCCCGAAAGCTGTTTATTGGCGTTGCGCTGACCAGCCTGCTGCTCGGCGGTTGCACCTCGAAAGTCACCGAGCGTGAGCAGTATTCCGGCTTCCTGTCCAACTACAACAATTTGCAGCAAGTCACCACCACCAGCGGCGAAACAGCCATGCGCTGGGTCAGCCCGTCCTGGAATCCAGAGGCCTATAACACCGTGGTTTTCAATAAGCTGGAGCTCTACCCGGCGCCCAAGCCTAATGAGCGGGTCAACCAGCAAACCCTGGACGAGTTGCAGAGCTACATGACCAGTAAGGCCAAAGGTGTGCTGGGTCAGAAATATCGGGTGGTATCGAGCACGAAATCAGCGCCAGCCGGTTCAAAAACCTTGATCATGCGCGCGGCGATCACCGGAGTGAGTGCCGAAACCGAAGGCATGAAGTGGTATGAAGTGGTGCCGATTGCCGCCGTCGTCGGGGGTGTTTCCGCCGCCAGTGGTCACCGCGATCAGGACACCACACTGTTCATCGAGGCCGAGTTCGTCGACGCCAGCAACAACCAGACCGTGGCCAAAGTCGTGCGCAAAGTCTTTGGCACCACACTGGAAAACGCCAGCCAGAAGATCACCACCAAGGATTTCAAAGTCGCAATCGACAAGCTGACCAGCGACCTGCAGGCCTTTATCAAATAGCTTTTTTTTAGAAGCACGGCTTGCCGGCGATGGCGTTCTAAAGGGCGCCATCGCCGGCAAGCCGTGCTCCTACAAGATGTACGTGGCTATTTTTTCATCCCGACCCGCCGCCGCATCTCGGCGGTGATCGATTGCCGGGTTTTCTTCAAATCCTTCCAGGGCTCGTCGCCGACCTCGGCCAGGCGTTGATGCACTGTGTGGATGTTCCACTGATTGCCCCCCTTGAGCTCCCCCACCTCTTCGCGAAAGATCGGCACCGACACCGGCAGCCCTTCGCGGGCGCGCACGGCGTAAGCGCAGATGGTCGTGGCCCCGAGGCCATTGCGCAGGTAATCGATGAAGATCCGCCCGACCCGGTTCTTTGGGCCCGACACAGCGGAAAAACGCTCCGGCAGCAACTTGGCCATATGGCTGACGATTGCGTGGCTGAAGTCTTTCACCTCATCCCAACCCAGCTTGCGCGTCAGTGGCACCACCAGGTGAATCCCCTTGCCGCCGCTGGTCTTGAGAAACGCCTTGAGTCCCAGTTCATCGAGCACCGAGAGGGTCAGTTGAGTCGCCTCGACCATGCTTTTCCAGGGCAGCGCCGGGTCCGGGTCGAGGTCGAGGACGAAGCAGTCGGGTTTGTCGAGGTTGTCCGAGGTGGCGTTCCAGGTGTGCAACTCAACAGTGCTCATCTGCACGGCGCCGATCAAGGCTTCGGCGTTATTGATGATCATCACCGGTTGCCCGGTGAGTGCCTTGTCCAGGGTGGTAATTCCCGGAATGGCTAGGCGCTCGGCGTTCTTCTGGAAAAACAGTTCGCCGGCAATGCCGTCCGGCGCACGCACCAACGCCACGGGGCGATCCTTGAGTTCAGGCAAAATCCACTCGGCGACGCTGGCGTAATACTCCGCCAGTTGCACTTTGGTGGCGCCGCTGCTGGCGTCGATCACCCGCTCGGGGTGAGTGATGCGCACCTTGCCCTCGCCCAGGCCGATTTGTGAGGGTGCGGGCGTGGCTTTCTTTTTGGCAGGGGTGGAAGGTTTTTCGGCAGTGGTCTTTTTCGCGGCTGAAGTCTTCACGGCTTTCGGACGCTCCTCGGTAATGTCTTCGGCAGGTTTGTCGTCACGCAGACCATGGAACACCGCATGACGGACTGAACCTTCTTTGGTCATTTCGGCAAAAGCGACCTCCGCCAGCAGTGTCGGCTTGAGCCAGTGCACACCCTTGGCGTCAAAACCGCTCGGCGGATTGACCACTGGGATCTTTTTCGTCTGCAACGGTTTCAGTTGCTCATAAATGCGCTTGAGCGTCGTCTCGTTAAACCCGGTGCCGACCTTCCCCGCGTAACGCAACTCACCGCTATCGCGGTCATGCAACCCCAGCAGCAGCGCACCGAAGGCATTGCGCGAGCCTTTCGGGTCGGTGAAGCCGACCACCACAAATTCCTGTCGATGCTTGCACTTGAGCTTGATCCAGTCGCTGCTGCGCCGAGACACGTAAGGCGTGCCCAGGCGTTTGCCGATCAGCCCTTCCATCTGCATTTGGCAGGCGCTGTTGAGCAACGCTTGCGGTTCTTCGCTAAAGGAATCGGAGAAGCGCAGCAGCGGATCTTTATTGGGGTTGAGCACGGTCGACAGTGCAACCCTTCGCTCCTCGACCGGCACCTCGCGCAGGTCCACACCGTTGAGGTAAGGCATGTCGAACAGGTAGTAGAGGATGTTGCCGCTGCGGCCCGAGTCGAAGGCGTTTTGCAAGGCCTGGAAATCCGGCACACCCTGTTCGTTGGCGACCACCATTTCCCCGTCGAGCCAGGCCGATTCGAGACCCAGCGCCGCCAACGCCTGGGCTTGCCTGGGCAGTTTATGGGTCCAGTCATGGCCGTTGCGGGTGAACAGTTTGACTTCGTCGTGGTCGATGCGGGCCATGATCCGATAGCCATCGAACTTGATCTCATAGCTCCACTCGCCGCCTGGGGCCTTTTCGACCAGCGTCGCCAGTTGCGGCTTGAGCATCTCCGGCAATTTGGCTTTGCGGGCGCCCGTCAAGGGTGCCGATTTTTCGTTGCGCGCCGGGCTGGCAGGTTTGTCGACGGGCTTGGGTTTGGCAGCAGTCTTCGGCTTTTTGCCAACGATGGTCCGGTCACTGAGCACGCTGTCGGGCTCAGCGGCGACTACGTCGTAATCGCTTTCGGGCCTGGCCGCGCCGTCCTGATGCTTGATCAGAAACCATTGCTCCTGCTTGCCTGGCATGTGCGTGCGCACCAGGTTCCACAGCCCTCCCAGCTTCTCGCCCTTTAGCTCGAATTTGAGCTTGCCCTTGGCGTATGCCTCGGCCGGGGCGTCCTGAGGAATCCAGACTCCCCGGTCCCAGACAATCACCTCGCCGGCACCGTAATGCCCTTCGGGAATACTGCCCTCGAAGGTGGCGTAATCAATCGGATGGTCTTCAACGTGCACTGCCAGGCGCTTGACCTTGGGGTCCAGTGACGGGCCTTTGGGCACCGCCCAGCTTTTCAGCGCGCCATCGAGCTCCAGGCGAAAGTCGTAATGCAGGCGCGAGGCGTCGTGCTTTTGGATGCAGAACTGCAACGCATGGTCTTTCGCGGTTTTCTTGCCCGAACGTTTGCCGGCAGCCGGTTCAGAGGTTGCCGAAAAATCGCGCATGCGATTGTAATCGTCCAGGCTCCTGCTCATGGCGCACCTGCTGACGCGGTCACGGTGCCCCCGATGCCTGGGCCGATACGCGTGACAATCAGGGCGACGACGGCAATTCGCTCCACCCGCTGATAGCCTGGCGTCAACAGCTCTTCACCGAACACGTCGGGGTCGATTTCATGGTAGGTCCAGCCGAACATCGGCGACTCCAGGCGCGGCGCCACTGCATCCAGAAACGGATCGATGCCATCGATCATTGCCACGCCGGTGTACAGCACCAGCGAACCACCGGGAGTCAACCGATACAGGGCCTGTTCGACAATGCGCAACGACAATTGCGCGCCCAGCGCGCCACCGCCATGCCGGTAAGCACGCTCGGCCGGGTCGGCCATGTACGGCGGATTGGCGACGATCAGGTCGAATTGGCCGTCGACGTCTTGCAGCACGTCACTGGCCTCGATGCTGACGTTAGCCACCTCGGCGAGGGCGACGTTGACCGCCGTCATGCGTAACGCCAACGGGTTGATGTCCACGGCCAGGACTTCCGCTTCCCGGCGTGCGCGGGCAATCAAAATCGCCCCGACGCCCGCACCGCAGCCGATGTCCACGGCGCGCCTGATCGGCGCGAAGCTGTGTTGCAGATGGTCGTGAATCAGCTGAGCAAAACGGTAGGTGTCGGGGCCGAAGAACACCGCGTCAGCGGCATCAGTGGGGTAACCCGAATGCACGAACAACAGGTCATCGAGGCTTGACCAGCGCACATGACTTTTCAGTCGACCATTGCATTCATCGAGGACGCCAGCCTGTTGCAACTGTCGCTGCTCATCCACCGACAACAGGCCAGGCTCAAACGGCCGCGACCAGCCGAACACTTCGCGCAGGGTCCGGGCGCTTTGCCCGAAAGAGCGATCATTGACCCGCTGATGGGTCAGCGGCGTTGGCGTGATGAATCGATAACCGTCGGCCTGCAAACGGCGCCCCAGTTGCAACAAGGCCAGATCGGCGGCGCCAAGGTGTTCTTCCTGATTCATGAAGGGCTCCCTATCGAAAACCGGATTTGAGTTCGATGAACCGTCGCGTGGCCAGCAGGCCAGCGGGGTGGGCGTGCCGATGGGCGGATAACCACGGAATCAAGACTTGCATTTGCTCGTCGGCGGCAAGCCCTTTAAGTGTAGCGTGCAGGCTTTGGACATCCGGGTCATTGGCGGGCACGGGTGGTTCCGTCGCGGCGCGGCTACTGCGTCGAACCGCAGCGGGCGATCGCTCAGGTCGCCAATCTCCGGCAATCCAGTCGTGCAGCAGTTGTTTTTCGTAGGGGCTGAACACCCCGAACATGGCCGCACCGTCACCCTCGACCAGTTGCCAGAAACGACTCGCTTGCGGGTCCTGGTGACGTTTGATCCAGCCCTTGTTTTCCATGGCGCTGAGAAAGCCTGGCAACTGCTCCGGCGACGACAGCCATTGATTGACGGTCTGGCCTTCCAACCGGCAATAGTCGGAATGCATGTGCTGACCAAACGGGCGCTTGCGCTCAAGCATGCTCAGCAACTCGCCGTACAGGTCGAACGATTCGATGATCTCGCGACTACCCTGCCCCAGATCGTTGAGCCGATAACCCAGCGCAACCCTGCGCAGAAAGTCTTCGCGGTCGGCTTCCACCGGCAACAATTGCAGCACCGACTGCACGGCCTTTTGCGCGTGGCCGGTGCTGGCATTGTCGATGGTCACGTGCAGGGTGAAGTAATACGGATCGATGCCCAGCTCACTGAGTTCATAGGCGCTGATCAGCAAGTGCAGCGGCAGTTGTTCATAGCCGAGGTTGTAGCCGATCACTTCCGGCAAAAAATCGTCGCTGCAATAACCCAGCGCCAATTGCACCGCACCTTGCAAGTAACGCTCGTCCGGGATGAACGGATTGTCCAGCAAGCCCTGTTCGGCGAGCAGCTTGCGGTATATCACCACATGATTTCGCGCCGGGTTGCCCTCCCCCAACTCTTCCAGATAGGTGCAAATCAGCCCTTCGAAACGCGGGTCATGCCAGTGCCGCAGCAGTCCATACAGCCACGCGCCGTCCACCAGTTTGGTCGGGGCAACGGCTTGCAGGAAATACAACGCGTGCGCCTTGTTGGTAAAGAACTGCCGCGGTCCGCCGTCCTTGCGCTGTTGCAGGTAATCGGCGTATTGGCGTGCTACATCGGCGCAGTGCTGTTCGACAAAGGTTTGCAGTGCCGACAGGTCTCGCGGCATGTCCTCGGGCAGGTCTGCGGCTTGCGCAAGTTGCGCCTCCAGGAAGGTTTTTCCGAGTGCGCGCTGGTGTTCGATATCGTCGCTCAGCAATAACTGTTCGTAGATACGTTTCAGGCTGCCGGCGGTCAGGATCGCGCGCTCGGGGGCCGGCTGGGATTCAAGTCGTGTCAGGGCAGTCATGGGCGTATCTCTCGGTCTGAGGCCAGTGGCAGGACGCTCAATCAGCACGTCTCTACATCAGCAGAGCGACACCCCCGGAAGAAAATTCCATCAGCGTGGGAATCGCCCGGACAGACGGGCTTGTGGCACGGCACCCGGTACCGGATCGAGTGAATATACTCAGCGGGTGTGGTCTCATCCTTCGGAGAGCAATCATGCGAACGATTCATGTCATCGAGTCCGACAAAAAACCCGACCCGGTCAGTGTCGTGGGTGAGGCCATCACCATTCTTGCGGGCGGGGATCTGAGCAAACCTTTTGAAATGCATATCCAGGAAGGCGTGCAAGGCGGTGGGCCGCCCGCGCACTTTCATCCATGGGACGAAGCGTTCTACGTCATCGACGGGCAGGTGGAAGTGACCGTTGCGGGCAAGGCCACCACACTTTCCCCCGGGGGGTATGTGCATATTCCCGCTGGGACTATTCATGCCTACAAGAACATCAGTGCGACGGCTAAGATGATCGGCGTAGTGTCTGATCCGCGTGGTGGCGAGTTCTTTGCCGCACTGGATCAGCTCAAAGTGCCGCAGGATTTGCCGCAGATATTGGCAATCGCCGAGCGCTTCGGCGTTACGTTTTTGGTGCCGAAAGCCCCCATGACCTCGTAGGCGTTGATCGTTCCCACGCTCCGCGTGGGAACGCCTCTCGGGACGCTCCGCGTTCCATCCACGATGCCAGAGCCTTACCCGGCAACTTGGTGACGCAAAGCGCAGAAACGATCATCAGGCCACGCCACCTTTGGCCTGTTGCTCCAGATGCACTTGCAGGTCCGGATCGATGTTCAGCGCCGCAGCCAGTTCATCCAGATAGCGACGTTCGGCGTCCTGTTGGTCGTCCACCAGCATCACACTGGCCAGGTACATTTCCGCCGCCATGCCGGAATCCGTAGCCGACTGCGCCACATCGGCGGCGTCCAGCGGCCGCGCGACTTCGTCATCCAGCCATTGCTGGAGCTCTGGATCATCGGTGTGGCGGCCGATCTCGGTGCTGATCATCTGCTTCTCGGCGGCATCAATCCGGCCATCGGCCTTCGCCGCCGCAATCAATGCCCGAAGAATCGCATGGCTGTGGTCCTCGACTTCCGGGCCGGACAACAGGTCGACAGTGCGCGGTGCCGGTTGCGGCGCCGAGGCCTGGCTGCGTTGCCAGGCTTGATAAGCCTGGAATGCCATCATTCCGAGCGAAGCCAGTGCCGCGTAGTTAGTGCCGCCACCCGAGCGGGTCCGGGTCGAACCACCCATGGTTGAGCCACCGCCCAGCAGACCACCGAGCAAACCACCCAGGCCACCGCCCCCGGCGCTTGACCCGGCACTGCCGCCCAACAGGCCGCCGAGCAACCCACCGAGACCACCTTGGGCCGACGCGCCACCGCCACCCTGTTGCGACATTGAGCCTTGACCGGCCCGCAGTAGTTGTTCGAGCAGATCGCTGGTGTTCATGAGATGTCCTCATCAGTTGGGGTGATCCAGTCAGGCAACGATAGTCCTCGCCGACGAATGCGCCACCACCGTTTGGCTTTATTACCCCCGAATTGATCCGGGGTATTTTTTTTCAGCCCAGCTAAGATTTACAGATGGTGAACCTTATCCCCGGATACCCGGTCGATACATGCAACCTGACTTGGTTTGCCGACACCCCCGATTGAAGGGGTGATAACAGGCTTGCTTCACTTTCTGGAGAATACTCCCGTGATATCGACCCTACACATCGCCAGGCTCAAAGCATGGGGCGCCCATGGCTTTACCGCCACCGGCGTGGTCACTGCCTTCCTCGCAACCCTCGCCCTGCTGGAAAACCAGGCGACAAACTGCCTGCTGTGGCTGGGCGTCGCCCTGATCGTCGATGGGCTGGATGGCGCGTTGGCACGCAAGGTCAATGTCCAGTCGGTATTGCCAAGTTTCGATGGCTCGATCCTCGATCTGGTCATCGACTACCTGACGTACGTGTTTATCCCCGCCCTGTTCATTTATCGTTACATCCCCTTGCCGGACTACACGCTGCTGCTGTCCGTCTCGCTGATTCTGGTCTCGTCGCTGTTTTGTTTCTGCAACGTCAACATGAAGAGCAAAGACAACTACTTCCAGGGCTTCCCCGCCGCCTGGAACGTGGTTGCCCTGTGCCTGTACATCATCGCTCCGCCGCCGTGGATCACTTTTCTCGCGATCATCGGCCTGGCGCTGTTGACCGTGACCCGGATGAAGTTCCTCCACCCGTTCCGCGTGCGCAAGTTCATGCCGATCAACATTGCCGTGACGGCGATCTGGCTGCTGTGCAGCTTGTCGCTGGTGGTCAACCATCCAGTGATCAACCCGCTGGTAATGGGGCTTTGGCTGCTGATGTCGGCTTACTTCCTGGGGATTTGCATCTGGCGCACGGCGCTGGAGTGGTTCGAAAGCTCGCGGTAATAAAGGAAGGTAGAGCATGCCCATCCATATCGTGCGCCTCGGTTCACCGCGCGCAGCCAATGAAGGCCTGCGCCTGGGCACGGTGCGGCGTCCGCCGCGTGGCGTGCCGAAAGCCGAGTTCGCCAGCCGTGATTTTTATGACGTATGGCAGCCGTTGCTGTCTCCCAGCGCCGAGCTGGTCGCAGAAGCCAAAGCGGCGGAAGACGACAAGGCGTGGGAAGTGTTCAAGCGCAAGTTCAAGAGCGAAATGAACCACCCAGCGCCCAGTCAGTTGCTCGATTTGCTGGCGGCGTTGTCCCATCAAACGTCACTGGCCATTGGCTGTTATTGCGAAGAGGAAGCGCATTGCCATCGTTCGGTATTGCGGGAGTTGTTAGAGGCGCGAGGTGCTCAGCTCAACTAGTCGCTCGCTACGGCGACATTGACCGTTCAAGATCGACTTAGGATTTTGGCAAAGACACAAGGATTGGGGTCTTCAAATGAATAACCAGATTCGACTCGCTACCCCTGACGATGCGGCAGCCATCAGCCAGATCATCATTCAATCACTGCGCCAGTCCAATGCTCGGGACTACCCGCCCGACGTCATCACCCAGGTAGAGAAAAGCTTTTCTCCCGAGGCCATCCTCGCCCTGTTAAACCAACGCCAGGTCTTTGTCGCCACCCACGATAAGCGTGTAGTCGCCACGGCCAGTCTTGATCAAGACGTTGTACGCAGCGTATTCGTAGACCCAGACCATCAGGGCCGCGGACTCGGCAGGCAGTTGATGGCGACCCTTCAATCGGTCGCCCAAGCCGCAAATATCGAGGTACTGCGCGTCCCCTCTTCCATCACCGCCGAAACCTTTTACTTCAAGCTGGGTTATCGAAAAATCCGCGACGAGTTTCACGGGGCCGAGCGTACGATCATCATGGAGCGGCGTTTGCCGACGTCAGTTCAACGGGGCTGACATTCAAATCAAGTAGGAGTCGATCGATGCGCATCGCCTTGCTGTCAGACATCCATTTGTCCGTCAACGCGTTACCTTTTCCCGATGTGGATGCTGACATTGTCGTTCTCGCCGGAGACATTTCCCGTCCGGCTGCGGCCATTGAGTGGGCCAAATCGTGCCCTCTTCCGATCGTGTACGTGGCTGGGAATCACGAGTTTTATGGCAGTGACCTGATTTCTACCTACGAACAGTTGAACAGGTTGTCGCAAGGGACACGGATCCACGTATTGGAACGTTCGGAGCATGTCCACGACGGCGTGCGGTTTTTGGGTTGCACCCTTTGGTCCGACTATCGTCTTTTCGATTCTGCAGAAGATCGGGCACGGGGTGTTGATCTGGCTACGAAGCTTATGCGGGACTACACCCACATAAAAATCTCGCCCGATTTTCCAGACCTGTTCACTCCGGCAGTTTCACAACTGGTTTTTTTGCAGACAGTCGCCTGGCTGGAAGACTGCTTCACCCGCGACAGAACGACGCCCACGGTGGTGGTTTCGCATTTCGCACCGACACGGTTGAGCATAAGCCCGCTATTCGAGAATTCACCGATCAACGCGAGTTTTGTTTCAGACCTCGAAGAACGGATCAACGTCTGGCAGCCGGCGCTTTGGCTGCATGGCCATACCCATGGAAGCTTTGACTATGCGGTGGGCAAAACCCGGGTCATTTGCAATCCCCGGGGTTATGCAAAAAATGGCGTTAATGAAAACCCGCAATTCAATGATTCATACGTAATTGACCTGGATGTCTGAGGCAACACGGCCCTGCTTCCTGCACGCCGGATCGAGAAAGCCGAGCAAGGCCTGCCGGGTGTCATGCAACGCCGCCGGGTGTTCCATATCGAGGAAATGCCCGGTGTTCCTGATGGTGTAAAAGCTGGCCTGAGGGGCGTGATCAGCAAAAATCCGGGCGTCTTCTACCGAGGTGTACTCATCCCATTCGCCGTTGACAAACAGCAGCGGGATTTCAATGGCATTGGCACAGGCGACATAGCAATGAGTGTTTTGAGTCAGCACCTCATTGACGTGGAAATGCATCTGCCGGTACTCGTGCTCGGCCAGGCTGCTGACATGGCGGTCATTAAAGCGTTTGAACAGTGATGGCAGGTGCTTGCCGATCGTGCTGTTGATCAAGCGACTGACATTGAGGCGGTCACACGCCTGGAGATGGTTCAGGCCGCGCTCCAGGTAATCGCGCATCGGCGCATTGACCCGTGCTGCGAATGAACCGATCACCGCTTTCTCGATACGTCGCGGCTGCTGGGCCAGCGCCAGCAAGGTCGCCGCACCGCCCCAGGAAAAGGACAGCACATGGTGTGCACAAAAGTGTTCGATCAACTCCAGCAGTATCGCTGCCTCGTCTTCCTTTCGGATCGGTTCGCCGTGGAGGTTGTGTTGCTTCGACTGACCGGCGTAGGGCTGGTCGTAAAGGACCACGTTGAATCGTGGTTGCAGGTAACGCACCGTTTGGGCAAAGGATGCTGTTGTTGCCAGTGAGCCGTTGACCAGAATGATGGTCTTGTTAGCGGCTGTGTTGAGATAGTGCTCGGTATGAACCTTGTACTTCCCGCAGATCTCGACGATGGCAGTTTTCGGCATCATGTAACTTTTCCTTGTACCAATTTGAGCTAAGCGCACAGCATGACGGTGCCCGTACGGCCTCCGTGACTACATAGTCACAGACTGACCACTGATTCAGAGTTAAGCAGGGATTTCCCCGTCTGCAAGAACCCAGACGCGTTAGTTCGGATGCCGTCGCGCCGGCACTGGACAAAAAAAAGCCGAAGTCCCTAAAGGCTTCGGCTGTTTTTTTCGATCTGTTTTCGAAAGGCAGTGGCTGTCATCAATCGCTAGATGGTCGATTGCACGACTGCCGTTTGCCGCCCCTTGAACGCCAACGAAAAACAGAAAAATACTGCCAACGCGAACCCGGCCGGGAACAGCCAGATGCTTTTCCAGTCATGGCTGCCCGCCAACGCGTAATGATCGGTCACCTGCCCTGCAACCCAGAAGCCGATCAGCATGCCCAGGCCGTAGGTCGCCAGGGTAATCAGGCCCTGGGCGGAGCTTCTGAAGTGTTCCGACGCTTTGGCATCGGTGTAGATCTGGCCCGAGACGAAGAAGAAGTCGTAGCAGATGCCGTGTAGGGCGATACCGGTGAACAGCATAAAGGCCAGGTCGCCATTGTTACCGTAGGCGAACAACAGGTAGCGCAAGGCCCACGCCAGCATTCCCACCAGGAGCGCGATTTTGATGCCGAAGCGCTGAATGAACAGCGGCAGGAGCAGCATGAACAGCACTTCCGAGACCTGACCGATGGCCATTTTCGCGGTGGGGTTGGTCATGCCGATGTCCGCCAGGAACGGATTGGCATTCTGGTAATAAAACGCCAGTGGAATGCAGATCAAAATGGAAGCAATGAAGAACACCAGGTAGCTGCGGTCCTTGAGCAAGCCCAAGGCATCCAGCCCGAGCATTTGCTTGAGGCCGCCGCTGCCGGACTCTGGCTTCAGAGGTGCAGTGCGCGGCAAGGTGAAGCTGTAAAGGCCCAGCACCAGAGACGCCATCGCCGACATCAGAAAGGTATTGCGCAACCCGCCTGTTGAAATCGCGGCTTGAGAGTCCCAGGCAAACACAAAACTGATCACCACACCGGCCACAATCCAACCAACGGTGCCCCACACGCGGATGCGCGAAAACTCCAGGGCCGGGTCGCTCATCTGCCGGAACGCGACCGAATTGACCAATGCCAGGGTCGGCATGTAGATCATCATGTAGGCCAGTACGAACGGATAAAACGTGCTGAAATCCGGCGCTCGATAAAGCTGATACAGCAATACCGCGCCTACCAGGTGCAGCACGGCGAGGATGCGTTCGGCATTGAAGAAACGGTCAGCGATCAAACCGATCACAAACGGCGCGATGATCGCACCCCAGGACTGGGTCGAGAACGCCATGCCGATCTGCCCGCCGCTGGCGCCCAGATCACTGGCGAGGAAGGTACCGAGGGTGACGAACCATCCACCCCAGATAAAGAATTGCAGGAACATCATGGCGCTTAATCGCGCGGTCATCAGGGTCATAACAGTCACCGACTTATTGTTTTTGTTTTTGGAGAAGAGCAACGAACAGCGTTTTATTCAGGCAGCGGGCAAACCCAGCAGGCGGCGATTGAAACCTTCGTCGGACGTCACGCTGGCGAAGTCGTCGAAGGCCTTTTGTGTCTTGGTAATCATGTGCTGCTCGATGAACGCCGCTCCTTGCGCGGCCCCCTGTGCCGAATCCTTCAAGCAACACTCCCACTCCAGCACGGCCCAACCGGCAAAGTCGTATTGGGTCAGTTTGCTGAAGATCGATTTGAAATCGATCTGGCCATCGCCCAGAGAACGGAAGCGGCCAGGTCGGTCGACCCATGCCTGATAGCCGCCGTAGACCCCCGAACGGGCATCGGGCCGGAACTCGGCGTCCTTGACGTGGAACATGCGGATGCGGTCGTGGTAGCGATCGATGAACCCCAGGTAGTCCATTTGCTGCAGCAGCAGATGACTGGGGTCATACAGAATGGCGGCGCGTGGATGATGATCGACCGCCTCCAGGAAACGCTCAAACGAGGCGCCGTCGTGCAGGTCTTCGCCGGGGTGGATCTCGTAGCACAGGTCGACGCCGGCCTCTTCGAAACACTCGAGGATCGGCAACCAGCGCTTGGCCAGTTCTGCAAAACCCTGTTCGACCAAACCGCTCGGCCGCTGCGGCCAAGGGTAGAGATACGGCCAGAGCAACGCGCCGGAAAAGGTTGCATGGGCCTTCAATCCCAACCGCTGACTGGCGCGGGCCGCCAGCTTCAATTGGTCGATGGCCCATTCGGTCCGCGCCTGCGGCTGACCGCGCACATGCGCCGGCGCAAAGTCATCGAACAAGGCATCGAACGCCGGATGCACCGCGACCAGTTGGCCTTGCAAGTGCGTCGACAGCTCACTGATTTCGACGCCCGCCTGAGCACAGGTGGCTTTCAATTCGTCGCAATAATCCTGACTGTCGGCGGCGCGCGCCAGGTCGATGTATTGCGTGCCCAACGTGGGTAACTGAATGGCCTTGTACCCTTGGGACGCCGCCCAACGAGCAATATTGGCCAACGTATCGAATGGTGCTTCAGCGGACATGAACTGCGCCAGGAAAATGCCTGGACCACGCAAGCCCGTCGAGGGTTGGGATGTAGGATTCACGGGGGAATTCTCCAGGTTCATGGATGGCAGACCAGTTCGGTCCACTTGTTGTCGCCACGATGGTTGGCGATCACGGTTTCGATGAAAGCCATGCCGCGCAATCCCACTTCGATGCCCGGCACACCGGGGGCCTCATTGCCTTTGAGGTTGCTGCGGATCGCGCTGGCGAAGTCGCCGTAGAGGTTGGCCATGGCCTCCAGATAACCTTCGGGATGTCCGGCGGGCAGACGCATGCGTCGGTTCGCGGCTTCGCACAACCAGGGTTGACCGACACCGGAACGCAGGGTGCGCAAGGGTTGATCGATGGCGCGATGAATCAGGCTCGACGGTTCTTCCTGACGCCACTCCAGCCCGCCCTTGTCGCCGTAGATGCGGATCTTCAACGGATTCTCTTCGCCAGCGCAGACCTGGCTGGCGATCAATACACCGCTCGCGCCGTCGGCCATCTTGAACAGCATCGCCGCGTCGTCGTCCAGTTGCCGGCTTGCAAGGTGCGTATTCAACATCGCACACAGGTGCTTGATCGGTTGGTCTGCGACGAATTCGGCCAATGAAAAGGCATGGGTGCCAATATCGCCAATGCAGCCGCCCAACCCTGACTGTTCGGGCAGATCGCGCCAGCCCGCCTGCTTGTTGCCCTGCCCGGCCACATCCTGACTGAGCCAGCCCTGGGGATACTCGACGATCACCTTGCGCACCGTGCCGATCACGCCGTCGCGGACCATTTGCCGAGCCTGCCAGACCATCGGATAACCGAGGTAGGTGTGAGCCAATCCATAGAGGCGATCGCTGCTCTCCAGCAGTTTCTTGAGAGGTAACAGCTCGGACAGATTCAGCGCCGCGGGTTTCTCGCTGAACACATGAAACCCTGCACTCAGCGCCCGAGTGGCAATCGGCGCGTGCAGGTGATTAGGGGTGACGATGACGAGCAGTTCCATGCGCCGATCGGCGGGCAGTGCGCCCTCGGCATCGAGCATCTGCTGCCAGTCGCTGTAGCAGCGCGAAGCGGACAATCCCAGCGCCGCGCCTGTAGCCTGGTTGTTGCGGGCGTCTCGGCTGAACACACCGCACACCAATTCAAAACGACCATCGAGCCCGGCGGCCTGACGATGAGCCTTGCCAATGAAGGCACCCTCGCCGCCTCCGACAAAGCCCATTCTTATTTTTGCCACTGGAACGTTCATCGCGACTTTTCTCTGTTTGAGGCACTACACATCTTTTTGGCCCCCCGTAGCAGCTGCCGAACCTGCGAGGCTGCGTTCGACTGCGAAGCAGTCGTCAAATCAGTTTGCGGGCGCTTTCAGGCAAACCGCGTATGCAGGCCTGGCGAGGACTTCGTCCTCGAACGCAGCCTCGCAGGCTCGGCAGCTGCTACAGACTTAGCCTTATGTAGATACCTATGCTGTTTGGACACTTAAACTCCGTGGCGATGTAACCGGTTACATCGCCACGGAAATTTAGGCCCTGTTGCGCGAGGTGTCAAACCCCGGATTAATATCGACGAACATTTCAGGGCACGCTCGACTTGCGCTAAGCTCGCCAGCCGCACAGTTCGACAACGAGGTGGTCTTGTCCAATATCCGTGAAGTCGCCCGGCTTGCCGGCGTCTCGGTGGCCACGGTCTCCAGAACGCTGAAATCGCCTGAGCGCGTGCTCCCCGACACGCGGGACAAGGTCAACGCCGCCGTGGAAAAGGCCGGTTATCGGCCGAACCTGATGGCGGTGCAGTTTCGCTCACGCAGGACGGGCAACCTGGTGATTCTGGTCCCGGCCATCGCCAACACGTTTTTCGCCCGGGTGATCAGCGGTGCCCAACAGGCTGCCCAGGCCGCCGGGTACCGACTGCTGCTGTGCGACACCCAGGGTCGTGAGGAAATCGAACGGGAATTCGCCGAGCTGGTGTACGCCCATCAGGCCGATGGCGTGATTCAACTGCGCGCCTACGACCCTTTTGAAGCGACCTTCCCCAGCGCCGAGTTACCGCCCATCGTCAACGCCTGTGAGGTGATTCAAGGCGGCCGCCATCCCACGATCAGCCTCGACAACCGCGCAGCAGCCAAGGCCATGACCGAGCATTTGATAGAACTGGGCCACCGCCGGATTGGTCTGATCAAGGGCCCGAAAAGCAGCCCGCTGACCCGCGATCGTGTGGCCGGTTATCAAGACGCCTTGCGCCAGGCCGGCATCGCCTCCGATGCCTCTCTGATCTGCCACGGGGATTTCAGTTTGAAGGCCGGTCATGACGGTGCAGCAGCGATGCTGGAGCTGGCCGACCGTCCCACCGCGCTCTTTTGCGAAAACGACGAAATGGCCATCGGCGCGTTGAAGCGCATCAAGCAGCAAGGCTTGCGGGTACCCGAAGATATTTCACTGGTAGGCTTCGACGACATTCCCTTCGCGGCGTATTGCGATCCCCCCCTGACGACCATCGCGCAACCCGCCGAAGTCTTCGGCCAGAAAGCCGTCGAAATGCTGATTGCCTTGATTGAGAAGAAACCGATTGCGCAACGTCATGTGGTATTGCCGTTTGAACTGACGTTGCGCAATAGCACGGCAAGGGTCAACGAGCGCTGAACGATTCAGCCCCTCGGCGGGATGAGAGGCTGGGGGGGCAACTTGCCGCCCCCCATTGCTACTTGACCA
The DNA here is from genome assembly GCF_900105495.1 of Pseudomonas frederiksbergensis. Classification (NCBI taxonomy): domain Bacteria; kingdom Pseudomonadati; phylum Pseudomonadota; class Gammaproteobacteria; order Pseudomonadales; family Pseudomonadaceae; genus Pseudomonas; species Pseudomonas frederiksbergensis. Next base: position 4,893,067 of record NZ_FNTF01000002.1, read on the forward strand.
GGCGCTTTTCCTTGGAAGGCCTGTAGCCGAAGTAAGAGCTGTAACACTTGCTGAAATGGCTGGGCGATACAAAACCACAAGCCACCAATACGTCCACCTGGGACAGTTCGGTGTGCTGGAGCAGTCGACGCGCCTCGGTAATCCGCAATTCCATGTAATACCGTTGCGGCGTCGTGCCCAGTTGCTCCTTGAACAAGCGCTCGAGTTGACGACGCGAACGGCCGGCGTAAACCGCCAGTTGCTCCAGTTCCAGAGGCTCTTCGAGGTTGGCATCCATCAGCTTCACCACCTCGCGTAATGGCGCGCTCACACAGATATTTTCAGTCGGTTTTATGCGCCGATAACGCGACTCCTCGAAAGCCAGGATGTCTTCAATCCCCTCGACAAGGGCTTTGTCGTGCAAGCTTTTGATCCAGTCCAGCGCCATGTGGAACGCCCCGGAAGGACTGGAGGCCGTGAGCCGGTCTCGATCGATGACGTAGGGTTCACTGGTGACATGCGTCGCCTTGGAGATTTCCGCGAGCGCGGGGCGATGTTCGGGGTGAATCGCGCAGCGATATCCGTCAAGCAAGCCTGCCCTCCCCAGGAACCATGCGCCATTCCACAACCCGGCCAGAATGACGCCCTGGTCTGATGCGGCCCTCAACAGGGAGATGAGTTCATCCGTCGCTTTGAGTTCTGTCCTGTAGCCGCCGCAAATGACCAGCAGGTCCAGCTCCTGGATCGTTGAGCCAACGAAATGGCCATCCGGGCGAATGACCAGGCCCAGGTCACTGATGACTTCCTCATCGGTCAAGCCGAACGTTCGGGAAGAGAACAGCCCGGGTCGCAGAAGATTCGCGGTGACAATCGTATCCAGTGCTTGCGTGAATGCGGGCAGCGAGAAATGCTCAAGCAGCAGAAATCCTGCCCTGACCACCTGAGTCTTCTCGTTGGGGTTCTCATTCAGATAGCGGAGATTTTTCCCCTTCATGCCTCCGCTGAATTGACGTCGCTCGATCAATGTTCGGCCTGCTCGGTTACGTTACCCAACCTGTCGTTGAGTGCGTTGATAAACCTCAATGCTAACTGTAGAGGTTTCAAAACCACTAGCGCCATTTTGCGCCTAAACGATAGCGGGATACCCATCGACACTATCGGGCCAACGGGTCAACACCTCGAAGCCGTCGTCAGTGACCGCGACCATATGTTCCCACTGAGCCGAGAGGGAGTGGTCCTTGGTGACCACGGTCCAGCCATCCGCCAGGGTTTTCACATGGCGTTTGCCAGCGTTCAACATGGGTTCAATGGTGAAGATCATGCCGGCTTTCAGTTTCAGGCCCTGGCCTGGGAAGCCGTAGTGAAGGACCTGCGGCTCATCGTGATAAATCTTGCCGATACCGTGGCCGCAGTACTCGCGCACGACGCTGAACCCGTCTCTTTCAGCCACCTTCTGAATGGCATGGCCAATGTCACCCAGCGTCGCGCCGGGGCGGACGACGCGAATACCGGCACACATCGCTTCATAGGTCGTCTCTGCCAGACGTCGAGCTTGCAGGCTGGGCTCGCCCACGAAGTACATGCGGCTGGTGTCGCCGTACCAACCCTCCTTGATCACGGCAATGTCGATATTGACGATGTCGCCATCCTTGAGTGGCGTGGCCGAAGGAATGCCATGGCAGACCACTTGGTTGACCGATGCGCACACGGTTTTCGGGAACCCGTGATAGCCGACATTGCCTGGAATGGCTTTCTGCACGTTGACGATGTAATCGTGACAGAGCCGGTCAAGTTCGTCGGTGGTGACCCCCGCTTTGACATGCGGAGCAATCATGGCCAGGACCTCGGCGGCCAGCGTGCCCGCCACACGAGACATGGCTATTTCTGCCGGGGTATTGAGTTTTACATTGGCCTTCATGGCTTGGCTCCTGATGCTGCATCAACCTGGGCGTTTTGCGAAAAATCGGCGAGTGCGCACAGCTGTTTCACATCGAGACCGCCCGCCAGTTCGGCACGAATCAGCACACGGCAGATGTCGCTGTGGTCCAGGTTTGGATGCAACTCCGCAAGCATCCCGATGCGCATCCAGTGCTCGGCCTGGGCGTTGATCGAGCGACTCAACGCATCGCTGGCGACGCGCAGATTCTCGTGCATGGCTTCTGAAATTTTTACGATACCCACTGATCAATCCAATATGAAATGTATATGAACCGTATATTAATCGCTCATCGTGTGAAATTGCAATTTCACGACTGACCGCCACGCCAGAAGCGCACGACGGCATAAGAAGTAACTGGTTGACAAGCAGTCCGACTTCAATAGCTGAGGGAATGAAGTGCTGAGCAATCATCGTTTGTACGCCTACTCGATGATGCTCAGAATTCGTGGCGCAGACGTTAGCCGTTGTTCTTCCAATTGATCGAGTCCGTACCTGTCAGAAAGAGCGCGATTCCCCCCTTCACACCGCACCATTCGACTCAGGAGATAACAATGAGTAAAACCATTTCTCGTCGTAGCGGAGGTCAGATATTGGTGGATGCCTTACGCATCCATGGCGTCAAAAGAGCGTTTTGTGTTCCGGGAGAAAGCTACCTCGCGGTGCTCGATGCATTGCATGACGTGCAAGAAGAAATCGATCTGGTGGTGTGCCGCCAGGAAGGTGGGGCGGCCTATATGGCAGAAGCCTACGGCAAGCTCACTGGCGAGCCCGGCATCTGCTTCGTGACCCGAGGCCCGGGGGCAACGAACGCTTCGGTTGGCGTTCACACCGCGTTCCAGGATTCATCGCCGATGATTCTGTTCATTGGCCAGGTTGCTCGCGATCAGCAGTATCGCGAAGCCTTTCAGGAAGTTGATTTTCGCCAGATGTTTGGCCCCTTGGCGAAATGGGTCGTGCAAATAGACGACACCCGCAGAATTCCCGAACTGATCAGCCAGGCGTTCCACCGAGCGGTCAATGGCAGGCCTGGGCCTGTAGTGGTCGCCCTGCCGGAAGACATGCTGACCGAAATGGCGGAAGTCAGTGATGCCGGGCCTTTCAAACGCGTATTGATGACCCCGGCAGCCGAGCAAATGGCCGCCATGCAGCAATTGCTTGAACGCTCAGAGCGGCCATTGATGGTGCTGGGTGGCAGCGGTTGGGACACCCAGTCGGTGCACGACATCCAGCTGTTTGCTGAACAGCAGAACATCCCGGTTGCCGCCTCCTTTCGCTGCCAGGACCTGTTCGACAATCGACACCCGAACTATGTCGGTGATCTTGGTTTCGCCGCGTCAGCGCAGCTGTCCTCAGCGATAAAAAACGCCGACCTGCTGTTGGTCGTGGGCTCCAGAATGGGTGAGGTTTCAACGGGCGGGTATGCGATCCTGGACATCCCGGTACCGAAGCAAACCTTGATCCATGTTCACCAAGGCATCGAGGAACTGGGACGGGTTTACCAACCTGCGTTAGCGATCAACAGCAGCCTGTCGACCTTTGCCCAATCAGCCGCAAAACTTCCTGCGGTGACCAGCCCGGTAAAGAGTGAATGGACGCGCACCCTGAACAAAAACTACCGCGAAAACCTGCAACACTCGCCCTCCCCTGGCGATGTGCAAATGGCCGAAATCATTGAATGGTTGAATCGCAGACTTCCAGACGATGCAATCCTGACCAATGGCGCCGGCAACTACGCTGTCTGGCTTCAGCGTTTCTATCAGTTCCGCCAGTACCGCACTCAGTTAGGCCCTACCAATGGCTCCATGGGCTACGGCGTTCCTGCTGCGGTGGCGGCCAAACTGACGTGCCCGGATCGGGTGGTGGTTTCATTTTCCGGAGATGGCTGTTTCTTGATGAACGGTCAGGAGATAGCGACAGCAGCGCAATATGGCGCCCATGTGGTTTTCATTGTGATCAACAACGGAATGTACGGAACCATCCGAATGCACCAGGAGCGCAATTACCCTGGACGCGTGTCAGGCACTGAACTGCTCAACCCGGATTTCGCCGCACTGGCCCAAGCCTATGGGCTGCATGGCGAGGTAGTCACCGCCACGTCGGAGTTTGCCCCAGCGTTTGAACGCTGCCTTGGCATGTCCCGGCCATCCTTGATTGAGGTCAGGGTCGACCCTGAAGCCTTGACCCCTCGACTCAGCCTGACTCAGATCAGAGAACAATCAAGCAAGAAGTAACCCGTTTCTTGGGTTTTGGGCGCCTGACTCACGATTGAGCAGGCGTCTTTTTTGAGCTTGTGACTCATCAGTTCATCGACCTGTCCCACCTACAACAGCAGTCGATCAATGGCCTGAACAGCATGCATCCGCAACGACAAACCCTGCACAACGAACTGCACGCGCGTCCGTCACTGTATTTCGACGAACCGGCCCATGTGTTTCATCTGGCCTTCCTTGGCGGGGAGCCACAGTGCAACGCGCTGCTGGAGCGCTGCTGCCCGACGCCAATCGATCCTCATGCTGCCCAGGGCATCACCCGACTCGATGGCCACGCCCTGAAATGGGAACGCCACGCCGAGTTCTTCACCCTGACCCTGGTGGTCACTTCATCCAGCGATGACCTGTCCTGGACATCACTGCCCGAGGTGCTGGCGCAAAAGATCGATGCGCATTTGCCGCAGCTGATCAACTCGGTGCAGATCGTCGTGCGTGGCGAAGCCGGCCTGGACCTCGCCGGCTACGGTTTCAAGGACCCATGCGGTTCCTGCGTAGGCGGTGGCGATGCGGTGGTCTGGAGCGATTTTCGTCTCAGCGAGGACGGCAACAACCACATCCTGTTCATCAACCGGCGCCTCAATGCTTACCGCCAAGGGCGGATGATCCGTCGTTTGCTGGAAATCGAAACCTACCGCATGATGGCCTCGTTATCGTTGACCACGGCCAAGACCTTGAGCGCGCAACTCGATGTCTTTGACAAGACCTTGGTTACCCTATCCGAGCGTAACGCCGACGCCGACAGCGGTAACGCGAAAGCCCTGCTGGCTGACATCTCCAACCTGTCAGCCCAAGTGGTCAGCAGCACCGCGAAAACCCGCCACCGCTTCAGCGCCACCCAGGCCTATGCGCAACTCGTGTACGAGCGCCTGGGCGAATTGCGGGAAAGTCACGTCGGCGATTGCCAGCGTCTCGGGGTGTTCATCGAACGGCGCTTCAAACCCACCGTCAGGTACTGCACCGCCACCGAACAACGCCTGGAGCACCTGGCCAAAAGCGTGGCCAACCTGGGCGACCTGTTGCAAGCCCGGGTCCAGGTGGAAATGGAAGAACAGAACTCGGAAATTCTCAAAAGCCTCAACGCCCGCGCCGATGCCCAGATCAAGATCCAGCGCGCCGTGGAAGGCCTGTCGATCATCGCCATCACTTACTACCTGCTGAACCTGCTCAAGCTCGGCTACTCAGGGTTGCACCTGCTCGGCGCCGAGGTGGCCCCGCGAGAGGCAATGCTGGCGATGACGCCCCTCGCGATTGCGATCCTTGCGCTGATTATTTTCCGCATCAAGAAAGTCAAAGAGCACTGATACGGTAAGTCGCAGGGAAGCGCCATCCCCCATCAGGACGGGAACAGGTCCAGTGTGCGCTCGACCTCTTGAATGTCGATCTTGAAGCCATCGCCCTCTGGCGTTCCGACCACAAAGCCAAAATTCTGGTGGTCGCGATCCGTCAGGTACTTGAAGTAGCTGACGAAACGGTTCGGTGGCTGCAGTACCAGCAACGAACCACCCTGCGGCAGTACATTCACACCATGAACCAGTTGGCTCCCTTCGACCCCCATCACGATCCGCGCCCCGGCACATGTCGCCACGATGGTCGGCACATCTGTTTTCAAAGGATCGACTACGCGAAACCCTCTGCTTTTGCGCAGATGTTCAGCGAGCTCCCTTTCATTGCGTAAATAGCGCAAGTCACCGTCGCCACCTCGCAGAATGAACACGCCGGGGTGTGACTCATAGCTCACGTGCGACAGGAGTTTTTCGCCCATGGCACGGAAACGTAAATGCCTGCTTTGATTGTTGCTCACATCGTCGAACAGCACGAGTTCACGAAAAAACGCACTGTGCAGGCGAAGCGGTTTCATATCAAACCAGTCCTCATAAGCGGGAGCCTGGGTAAACAGAGGAAACCTGGCAGAGGGCGCGGTGGTTATCGGGACGCCTTCGTTACATGCCAATGAATAGGTCGGGCAGTCTTCCATCAACCACGTACCAAACCATGTATTTCCGTTTTGCGTGCAGTAGGCGGCGCCGCGCTCGATTTCGTTTTCCACGAGAATTCGCGGAAACATACCGGGCTTGAGAGACAGCCAGTGACTTGCATTGTTCTTGTAGAGCGCTCCATCGATCAGCCAGACATCCTTGATCAGGTAGCCACGTGTCGGGCCTTGCACAACGGTGCCCAGCCCTTCCATTGTGCGAGCGGGATGCTCGAAAGGATAAAAGCGCTTTGCCTCCCAGCCTGTGACACGGTCCATTTGATTGGGCAGGAAGAAAGCAGGCGGAGAATACGATGTGCCACCCGGAGCCACGTCCCAGGTTTTCGCCGCCAGGCTTTTCAAGTTGATCTCCGCCTTTCGGACGAATCTTTTTCTTGCCATGTACCGGTAGGCGGCAAGGGTCCATTTTTTCCGATTGCCCGTGGTTGAAGTGCTGATTGGCGAGACATTGCTTTCCATGAAAAGTCCTCCCTGCACAACAGGGTCAATAGTCAGACGCGAAGCGCTCTGTTTATTTCAGGCCTGGAAATTGTTCAGCTCGATGCAATCCTTTTCATAATGGGTGGGGTCTGCAAACTGGCATAGCGACTACGCAAGGTTTCGAGAAACTGTTCGCCCGAGTTCCTGGCGCAATAAAGATAAATCTTGTGCAGCCCGCCAAATACCATTTCATGATAACGGCTGGCCACTTCCTCATCGCTTGGCCCGTCCGGCAAGCCAAGGTGAAGGGTCAATTCCTTGCCTTCAACCGCGAATAACGGTGTATCCCAGAGGAATTTGGCCGCCCCTGTCTTGGGCAGCCGGACAAACATGTAAGCGTGGTTGCCCATGGAATCAATATCACCGCCGCGCCTTCTTTTCCATTTCAGAAGTCCGTCATCCGGCCGCGCCAGGCAAAGACCGATGTCGTAATAATCGAAGCCATTGTCTATCGCCCATTCAAGTGCCATGAAGGTGGTAATCGAGTTCACTTCACGCAGTCTTTTGGCATCTGAAAAAATCGCCTCGGTGTATCCGAAACGCAGCGTGCTCCAGTAGCGCTTTCCGCCCCGGGTTATTACACAGCCAAGGTGACAGGCAACGACCTCGTCCTCCAGCATGATCAGGTCGAGCCGGCCGACGGTCTTGGCAATCCTGAAGACCTCCGGCGTGGCAAATTGCGCAGCGTGGATGCCTTGCCTTGCCGTGGCATAAGGTCTAAGCATCTCCCTATCGGCCTTTTCAATGTCTTCGTCCAACAGCGTCTGGACCATTCGGTAGCGCGGCCGGTTCTTGCGGATGTTTCGCCGTAATTCGCTGTCGTATTTTGTGGTGATCTCCTCGACGGATCGCCCCAGCGGTACGACGGCACTCAAATACAGGGGTACAAACAAGGCCCCCGAAGTCGGCATTTCACTCACCACCACTACATGGCTCGACACGCCAGGTTGCGCTTCGACGTCGACAACAGGGGAATTACCCTGGGTCTTTCCCCTGATGAGAAGCTTGGCCATCTCGCGCTTCTTTTTTCTTCCGATATAAAGGATTTCGTAGGGACTTTCGTTCTGCGCTCTGAACCTGGCAATCTCCCAGCGCCAGAAACACGCACGCCCAAGGATGTCTCGCAACCAGTGTGAAGCGTTTCTAATCTCATACCGCATTGAAGGAGATATCAGTTTGCGGATAACGGCCGCCACGTTCTCTTTCATTTCTTCGTCATCCTTTGAGCTTTCTTTGGGGCAGATCAGAAAAAGATCAAGGCGGAACTTCAAAGTGGCGCGCTTAAACCTTGATATAAAAGACATTTATTGATGACGAACGCTCTCACGTTCAGTGACTAGTAAAGTTCAAGGTAGCCACTTTGCAAGCGATATGAAGTGGCGTCAGTTGTCTATTTCATGACGCCAATTTTTCTTCCAGATCCGGTACAAAAATCTCGAACTCAAGCCATGGCATCGAATCCAATGTTCAGGCCAATGGAGGTCATTAAAATGAACAACGATGACAGTGTTAACGACGTCGAATCAGACGAAAATTCAAACGCCGAAACAGATCGTGAGAACAGGGGCACGGGCGCCAAAGAGGCGAATGAAACCGTCACGCCCTCTTCACCCCGAACCCGGGAGCAGGAAGCTGAGGAGCTCAATCGGAAAATAGCGGAGATAGAACGCAAAGTGGCGGACGGTAACTAGCAACACGCCAAGGGCCGTGAGGCCATCATCTGAAGCCCTTCCGTTCCTGTACGTCGTCACGCATTTGCATTGACATTGGACGGGGCTTGACCGGGTTCCGGTGCTACGCTTTTATTTCCTCGAATAGAGAACGAAGCGATGCTCACCGAACCCTCACCCCCCAGACGTTCACGACTGTAGCCATGAAACAGATCCTGATCGGTGGTATCACCGTAGCGCTTATCGGCACGATGACGTATGGGTTTTTCCAATGGAAAACCGTCGAAAGCCAGAAACACGACATGCTGTGCGGAGAAGCCAAGCAGACGCTCAAAGGCGTGGAAATCCGGGCGCGGGCGTTGGCTGCCGGGCTGTCCGTAGAAGCCTATGGCAAGGCTGAAGAAGACGAAGTGGCGACACTCATTGGTGCACTCGACGCCGCCAAGAGCGACGCAGAAGTCGATTCGGTCATAGAGGCTCACGCGGCCACCATCGAAGCAGAGGATGCGGCTATTGACGCCGAGGTTGATACCCGAGGCGATCAGACATTTCTCGAGCAACGACTGGTGAAGCAGCGGATCCCGGTCGACGTCAAGCAAGAACTGCAACGCGCCGCGAAGGCTGTTAGCGTCAGGTGCAGTTAGTAATCAACAGTAGTGCCCTCCTCCACAGCCCCAAGTAACAGTCCCCGATATCCTCGTGCAAGACCAACCCGCCGAACCTACTCCCACAGATTGACCAACGCTTGCGGCACCATCACGAACTTCAGCCCGCGTCCGGTTTGCGGACGGGAGGATGATCATGGTCAATACTTAGAGACTGGGTGTACGTCGCACGAGCCGCACGTCGGGCGGCTAATCCACGGGAGGTTCGTCATGTCTGGTCAATCCCGCTTCATGCTGGTTGCATCACCGCTGATGGAACACAGCCCCGCTTTCGACAGGGCCGCTGCGCTGGCCAAGGCCGAAGACGCCGCGCTGCACATCGTCGCCTTCGATTACCTAGAGGGTCTGGCAACCGCCAGTCTGGTCAATGAAAAGGCCCTGGAACAGATGCGCGTGGGCTACGTCGAGCGCCACCGCCAATGGCTTGAGGAACAGGCCCGTCCCTTGCGCAAAATCGGGGTTCACGTCACCACCGAAGTGGCCTGGGTAGAACGTCCGCTGGAAGAAATCCTGATTCACCTCAAGGAACAGCCGATGGATGTGCTGATCAAGGCGCTGGAGCACGAATCCCTGTTGTCGCGGCTGATATTCACCCCGCTCGATGTGCATTTGTTGCGCGAATGCCCGGTACCGCTGCATTTCGTCAGCCACGCCGTGCACGCGCTGCCCCGAAAGATCGTTGCGGCGGTCGACCCCTTTCATCGCGATGACCATTACAAAACCTTCAACGACCGGATCCTTCACGAGGCGGCGAAACTGGCGAGTGCCTGTAATGCCGAGCTCGATGTGGTCTATGCCTATGACCTTTCATCCATCAGTGCCGATGAATTCGGCTTCGACAACGGTTCGGCGTTCTTCTCGTCGGGCAAGGCCAGGACCGTATTCGATTACCAGGAGGACGCCTTCAACGACCTGGCCGAGCGCAACGGCATCGCGCCGGAGCAGAGGCACATGATCATGGGTAACCCGGCCAAGGTCCTCACCCGCTATGCCGACGCCTATGACGTTGATGTGATTGTCATGGGCCGGATTGGCCATCGCGGCATGGGCCGGCTGATCGGCAGCACGGTGGAGCATCTGCTGTACAAAATGCCGTGCAGCGTTTGGGTGGTGTACACCGAGCGGCTGGATGAATAATTGCCCCCCCGACAAAAACACTATCCCCCTGTGGGAGTGAGCCTGCTCGCGATGGCGGATTTTCAGTCAACATCAATGTTGAATGTAAGGCCCTCATCGCGAGCAGGCTCACTCCCACAGGGGGATAGTGTTGCCAGCTCAACGCCGGGTGATGACTACTTCCAGGTATTCACTCGGCACCACCAGCGATTTTTCTCCCGCTCGGTTCAAGCGGTTCAACAGTTCAGTCAGGTCGTTTTCCAGCGCCTGGGCGCCTTCAGGAGGTAGCGCCGCGAAGGCTTTGTGGACTGGGCCGTACCAGGTGCGGAACGTGTCGATGAAATGCGCGGCCGAGCGGTAACGGAAGTTAAAGGTCTTGCGCGCTACCTGGAGCAGGAAGTCTCGTTCGTCGAACTGCGTGCGCAGCCAGGCTTCGGTGCCCCACTGCGAAGGCGGTTGAGCGCCCGGCGGTGGCGGCAGGTGGCGGCCGAGGGTCTTGAACATCTGGCCGACAAAACCTTCGGGCGTCCAGTTGGCGAGGCCGATCCGCCCTCCGGGACGACAGACCCGCGCCAGTTCCGCCGCGGCCCTGGGCTGGTCCGGGGTAAACATCACGCCGAAGGTCGAAAGCACGGCATCGAAGCTGGCATCCTCGAACGGCAAGGCTTCCGCGTCAGCCACTTGAAAGGTCACGTCCAGGCGTTCTGCCCTGGCTCGGTCTTCGCCGCGTTCCAGTAGCGCGGCAACATAGTCGGTAGAGGTGACGTGGCAACCACGGCGCGCGGCAGCGAGCGTCGCGTTACCGTTGCCGGCTGCCACGTCGAGCACGCGTTCATCGCAGAGCAAATCGCAGGCTTCGGCCAGTTGCTCACCGACAATCTGCAAGGTGGTGCCGATCACGGCATAGTCGCCACTGGCCCAAGAGGCCATCTGACGGTTTTTCAAGGCAGTTAGATCAATGGGTGTACTCATGGATTCTTTCTCCGGCGGAGTGGGATCACTGAGCAGGAACCGGCGGATACTGACTCCGCCGTCATGGGATCGATAATGTTCAGGACCGGGGAAACGCTGACGCTGCGCCCGGGATCTCGCGTTCTATAACAAACTTGGGCATGGCAACCTCTCATTCTTTTTATTGATGACAGGGTCGGCAGACCCTGTGTGCCAACTATCGCGCCGGGCAACGCTGGCGTCCTGCCCGATCGTCGGCCAACCCTGCCCGATCGTCTGGAGATTTCACGGGTGGCGCTGTTGATTTACAGGTTCATGCGGCAGGTACGGGGGTTTTGGCGTCAGCCTTGGCCTCTTCGAGCAACTGCTGAATCATCTTCTCCTGAGCCTCGTAGCGGCCTTCACCAAAATGGGTGAAACGCACCTGGCCCTTGGCGTCAATCAGGTAATGAGCCGGCCAGTACTGGTTGTCGAAATTGCGCCAGATCGCGTAGTTGTTGTCGATAGCCACCGGGTAGGTGATGCCGAGCTTTTTCACCTGATCCTTGACGTTGTCGATGATGCGCTCGAAACCGTATTCAGGGGTGTGGACGCCGATCACCACCAGGCCATCCTTCTCGTATTTCTTCGCCCAGTCCTTCACGTACGGCAAGGTGTGCTGGCAGTTGATGCAGTCGTAGGTCCAGAAATCCACCAGCACCACTTTGCCTTTCAGCGAATCGTTGCTCAGCGCCGGCGAGTTGAGCCATTCGACCGCACCGGACAGCGACGGCATCGGGCCTTGGGCGTTGTCCATGGACGACTCTGCGCTGACCTTGCTGACGAAGTAATCGACGACTTTCGGCACGGTTTCCAGCACGCGTTGCTCAACCGTCGTCAGGCTTTCGGATGAAGTGCCGGCCAGCAGTGTCTTGTCGGCACCGGTAGAAATCACCGCCGCAGCCGCCAGCACCGCAACCCCCGTACCCCGACGCAGCCAACCGGTGACCGGAATCGACGACTTCAAGCGATTGACCAGCCCGCGGCCGGCGAAAATCAAGGTGCCCAGGGACAATGCGCTGCCCAGGCCGTACGCCACCAGTAACAGGCTGGTTTGAGCGTTTGCGCCTTGCAGCATGGCGCCCGTGAGGATGACCCCGAGGATCGGTCCGGCGCACGGAGCCCAGAGCAGGCCGGTGGCGACGCCGATCATGACCGAACCCAACGGGCCGGACATTTTGCGGGTGTCTGGATCGAGGCGGTTGCCCAGCGCCACGAAGGGCCGGGCCAGCCAGTCACCGACACGGGCGGAAATCAGCGACAGGGCAAACAGCGCCATTACGATGAGGGCCACGTGACGGCCGGAATTATTGGCGTGTACCACCCACTCGCTGCTGACCACGGCCAGGCTGGAAATCAGGGCGAAAGTCAGGACCATGCCGCCAAGGGTGAGCAGGATCGAGGAACGTGTGCGTTTGACACCGGCGAACAGAAACGGCACGACCGGGAGGATGCAAGGGCTGAGGACGGTCAATATGCCGCCCAGGAAAGCGATGAGAAACATGAAATCACCTTGAATATAGAGAGGGGCGACACACCACCCATCCCTGTGGGAGCGAGCCTGCTCGCGATGGCGGTCTGGCAGTCACTGAAAGGCTGAATGTGCTGCCGTCATCGCGAGCAGGCTCGCTCCCACAGGGAGACAGTGGCGTTTACAGAATTTAGCTAGAGCGTCAGACCGCCTGGTTTTCCAGCTGCTGGTCCTGCGGCGTACGGCTGGTACCGTCCTGCGCCAAAAAGGCGTTCCCGCCCTTCTGCGCCACCGGCGTCAGCTGAAAGCAAGTCGCGCTGCCACAGCTTTTCTGTTCAACAGCAGCATTGGCATGGGCAGCGGCGCCCGCCACGGAGAAGGCAATGGCCGTCAAAAAGCGGCTTACGTTGTTCATGATGTTCCTCCTGTTTGAAATGGGTCAGCGCAGGACTCAGTTGTCTGAGTTGCAGCTATCCGCAAATTTGCGATAGTCCAGGACCTGGGTTTTGTTATGGGAATCCAGGTAAGTCAGCTGGGCATCCACAACTGCGCAGGAAGTCGAGTCGTCCTGTTTCAGCGACACCACTTTCTTGATGTCCAGTTGCGTGCCGTAGGTGTAGGTTTTAGCGGCGACATCGGCTTCGGCGCGGGCCGACAAGGTGCAGATGTTCAGGGCGGCAAACAGGCAAGCAGCACAGACGGCTTTGGTGTTCATGGTGGTTTCCTCAAGGCTTCAACAGGGCAATCGTTGATTGGGCCGAGGCGGTTTGATTTGCCTCGATGGAACCTATTAGAAGCTCGAGAGGTATCTCGTCTGTGTCGGGAACAGGCGCGGGTAAATCGTTACGTATCAGAACCGGGCCGGGATACACAGCGATACAAATGCCCTGAAAACGGGGGTTTTTGCGTCCACGTGTATCCGCCGACAGGCCAGATACACTGCAATACAAAGGACTGCGGGCGAGCGGGCCAAGGCTCGATAGACTGCGCGACATCCCCCATCTACAGAGGCCTGGCCAAATGGAACACGTCGATCACATTCTCATCGTGGACGATGACCGCGAGATCCGGGAACTGGTAGGCAACTACCTCAAGAAAAACGGCCTGCGCACCACCGTCGTGGCCGATGGGCGGCAAATGCGCACGTTCCTGGAGTCCACGCCGGTGGACCTGATCGTGCTCGACATCATGATGCCGGGCGACGATGGCCTGGTGCTGTGCCGTGAGCTACGCGCCGGCAAACACAAGGCCACGCCAGTGCTGATGCTCACCGCGCGCAACGATGAAACCGACCGCATCATTGGCCTGGAAATGGGCGCCGACGATTACCTGGTCAAGCCTTTCGCCGCCCGTGAACTGCTCGCCCGCATCAACGCGGTGCTGCGCCGCACGAGGATGCTGCCACCCAACCTGGTGGTCACCGAAAGCGGTCGCTTGCTGGCCTTCGGACGCTGGCGCCTGGACACATCGGCCCGGCACCTGCTCGATGAAGACGGCACGATGGTCGCCCTCAGTGGCGCGGAATATCGGTTGCTGCGGGTGTTCCTCGATCACCCTCAGCGGGTGCTCAATCGCGATCAATTGCTGAACCTGACCCAAGGCCGCGATGCCGACCTGTTCGACCGCTCCATCGACTTGCTGGTCAGCCGCTTGCGCCAGCGCTTGCTGGACGATGCCCGCGAACCGGCCTACATCAAAACCGTGCGCAGCGAAGGCTATGTGTTTTCCCTGCCGGTGGAAGTCCTCGGGGCGCCCTCATGAACCTCTCGATGCGCTGGCCTCGCACCCTCGCCTCGCGGCTGTCGCTGATCTTCCTGATCGGCTTGATTCTCGCGCAGGCGCTGTCTTTCGGCGCGCAGTACTACGAGCGGTACGAAAGCACGAAAAACACCATGCTGGGCAATCTGGAAACCGACGTCTCGACCTCCATCGCCATCCTCGACCGCTTGCCGGCAGAAGAGCGCATGAGCTGGCTGCAACAACTGAATCGACGTAACTACCGCTATTTGTTGAACGAAGGCTCGCCGGGCATGCCGATGAGCGATTCACCCATGGCGATGACGTCGATCAAGGAGGCCATCGGCAAGGATTACCCGATGACGGTGACCGACATCCCAGGGCCAGAAAAACATTTTCAGGTCCACCTGAAACTGGCGGACGGCAGCCCGGTGACCATCGACGTGCGACCCTCGATGGTGCCGTTGTCGCCTTGGCTGCCCATCGTGTTGCTGGGGCAATTGGCACTGATGCTCATCTGCACCTGGCTGGCGGTGAGAATCGCCATCCGCCCCCTCACCCGCCTCGCCCAGGCGGTGGAGACCCTGGACCCCAACACCCACGCGGTGCACCTGGACGAACAAGGCCCGACCGAAGTCGCACATGCCGCCAAGGCCTTCAACTCGATGCAGGCGCGCATCGCCGCTTACCTCAAGGAACGCATGCAACTGCTGGCGGCGATTTCCCACGACCTGCAAACCCCGATCACCCGCATGAAACTGCGCGCCGAATTCATGGACGATTGCGCCGAGAAAGACAAACTCTGGAATGATCTTGGCGAGATAGAACACCTGGTGCGCGAAGGCGTGGCCTATGCCCGCAGCGTGCATGGCGCCACCGAGGAAAGTCGCCGCACCAATCTGGACTCGTTCCTCGACAGCCTGGTGTTCGACTATCAGGACATGGGCAAAGACGTGCAGCTCGGAGGCAAAAGCGACGCGGTGATCAACACCCGGCCGCACGCCTTGCGGCGGGTGTTGGTGAACCTGACGGACAACGCGCTGAAGTTCGCCGGCGCCGCCGAGTTGTGGGTGGAAGCGAAGGCTGACGGCAGTGTGTCGGTGAAGGTGATGGACCGCGGGCCGGGGATTGCCGAGGAGGAATTGGCCCAGGTGATGGAGCCTTTTTATCGCGTGGAAAACTCGCGTAACCGCAGTACCGGCGGGACCGGGTTGGGATTGGCGATTGCGCAGCAGTTGGCGCTGGCGATCGGGGGATCGTTGACGTTGAGTAATCGTGAAGGCGGTGGGTTGTGCGCGGAGCTGAAATTACCGGCTCAGGCTCAGTAGCTGATCGTTCCCACGCTCCGCGTTGATCGTTCCCACGCTCTGCGTGGGAATGCAGCCCGGGACGCTCCGCGTCCCTTTCGAGAGCTGGAACGCGGAGCGTCCCTAGTGGCATTCCCACGCAGAGCGTGGGAACGATCAGTTCAGGGTCAGGCCGGATAGTTGGCGCGCAGGGCTTCAAGACCGCCCTGGTAAATCCCGGCAAACAAATCCTCAACCTCTTTATTACTCACACCGACAGGGGTAAACCGCCCGGACCAAGTCACTCGCGCGCCCTGCCCCTGCGCATCAACACGGATAGTCGCCAGGTAGTCAGTAGCCGGAAACGGTGCCTGCAAAATCGAATAACTGTAAGTCTTCCCGGCGTTATCAAACGTCTCCAACCGTTCAACCACCACTGCGCCGTCCGCCGTTTGCAGGCTGCGCACCCGGCCGCCTTCACTCAGCTCGCTTTGGGGAATAAACGGCAGCCAGTCCGGCAGCGAGTCAAAGCCGCCAATCAATTGCCAAACCTGCTCGGCGGTCGCCGGAATGTCGATGAATGCTGATGCTGTAGCCATGAAATATTCTCTCTCAATCAAAAAGGTTCAAATCGCCATGCTGTCGACAACACCACCGTCGACCCGCAAAGCCGCGCCAGTAGTGGCCGAAGACAGCGGCGAGGCGATATAAGCCACCAGATTCGCGACTTCCTCGACATCCGCCACGCGTTGGATAATCGAACTCGGCCGGGCCTTGCGCACGAAGGCGTCGGCTTCTTCCCGAACGCTGCGCCCCGATTTGTCAGTGGCGTCTTTGAGCATCTGCTCCAGGCCATCGGTCAACGTCGGGCCAGGCAGGATTGCATTAACCGTCACCCCGGTGCCCGCCAGCCGCTTGGCCAAACCATGGGACACCGCCAGGTTGGCGCTTTTGGTCACGCCGTAGTTGAGCATGTCGGCCGGTGTTGCGACCCCGGATTCCGAGGACAGGAAGATCACCCGGCCCCAGCCCTGCTTGACCATGTCCGGCACGTAATGCCGTGACAGGCGCACGCCGGAGATCACGTTGACCTCATAAAAACGCGTCCACTCGCTGTCCGGTGCGTCGAAGAAATCCACATCGTTGAAGATCCCGAGGTTGTTCACCAGGATGTCCGCCCGCGGTTCGGCGGCGAACAACAACTCGGCGCCTTCGGCAGTGCCCAAATCGGCGGTCAGGCCACGCAACCGCGCATCCGGCACGCTCTGACGAATGCTCGCCAGCGCCTGTTCGACCTTGGCCGTCTCGCGGCCGATCACCACCACCGTGGCGCCGGACTCGGCCAATGCCTTGCTGATGCCCAGGCCAATGCCGGCGGTGCTGCCGCTGACAATGGCGAGTTTTCCACTCAGA
The DNA here is from genome assembly GCF_900105495.1 of Pseudomonas frederiksbergensis. Taxonomy (NCBI): domain Bacteria; kingdom Pseudomonadati; phylum Pseudomonadota; class Gammaproteobacteria; order Pseudomonadales; family Pseudomonadaceae; genus Pseudomonas; species Pseudomonas frederiksbergensis. Next base: position 4,910,076 of record NZ_FNTF01000002.1, read on the forward strand.
TCGATGTTCATGCTCAACCTCCAATGATCGGCAATGGCGCGCGTTCGGACACCAGTTTCGCCTCGCGCATCGCCTGCCAGAACGCAGCGGGAATGACCGCCGACATCGCGGCAACGTCTTCAGCAATCCGATCGGGACGGCTGGAGCCTGGAATCACCGCCGCCACGGCCGGGTTAGCCAACGAAAACTGTAACGCCGCTGCCTTGATGTCGACACCATGGGCGGCCGCAATTCGCTTGATCTGCTCGACTTTATTGATGATCGCCGGGCTGGCTTTCTGGTACTCGAAGTGTGTGCCACCGGCCAGAATGCCCGAGCTATAAGGACCACCGACCACAATCTCGACGTTCTGCGCCAGCGCGGCGTCCATCAAACGTTGCAAGGCACGATCGTGATCGAGCAGCGTGTAGCGACCGGCCAGCAGAAAACCGTCCGGCTGGGCTTCGGTCAAATCCAGGGTCAGCTCGCACGGCTCAACCTTGTTCACGCCCAGCCCCCAGCCCTTGATCACGCCTTCTTCGCGCAAGCGGGTCAGTACCTTGAAGGCGCCGGTGCGGGCCTGGTTGAAGTATTCCAGCCATTGATCGCCGTAGAAGTCCTGGGCGATGTCATGCACCCAAACGATGTCCAGCCGATCGGTTTGCAGGCGCTTGAGGCTGTCTTCGATGGAGCGCAGCGTGGCGTCGGCGCTGTAGTCGTTGACGATCTTGTTCGGGCGGCCGTGTTCGAACACTCCGCTTTTTTCGCCCAAATCACGGGCTGCGGCGTCTTCGACTTCATCGAGAATCACTCGGCCGACTTTGCTGCTGAGTACGTAGTCGTCGCGGTTGTACTGGGCCAGCGCGGTGCCCAGGCGTATTTCCGACAGGCCCGAGCCATAAAACGGAGCGGTGTCGAAGTAACGCACACCGGCATCCCAGGCGGCGTGGACGGTGGCGAGCGCCTCGTCTTCAGGAATGGCGCGGAACATGTTGCCCAATGGGGCGGTGCCGAAACCGAGGGCGCCAGGTAGTTTGTCTTTCAAGCTCATGGGTTTTTCCTCTTGAGTGTCAGGGGTCAGCAGAGGTGACCGTTGAGCAGATCCTAGATTGCGATGATCGGACCGTCCAAGACATAATGTGCAGCACTTGAGTCCCCAGAAGTCTGACATGATCGACATCCGCCAATTGCGCTACTTCGTCGCCGTCGCCGAAGAAGAACACGTCGGTCGCGCCGCCGAACGCCTGCACATTTCCCAATCGCCCCTGAGCCGGCAGATCGCCCAGCTCGAAGAACGCCTGGGGCTGACCCTGTTCGAACGCAGCCAGCAACGCATTCGCCTGACCCGCGATGGCCAGACTTTCCTGGCTGAAACCCGTGCCCTGCTGACCCACGCCAATCGCCTGGAATCCCTGGGCAAGCGTCTCGGTCGCGGCGAAGAAGGCGGCTTGTGCATCGGCTACATCGAAAATGCCATGCACGCCGGCGTTCTGCCTAATGCCCTGCGGGTCCTGCGGGTCGACCGGCCGAACGTGCACGTCGCGCTGTACAACCTCAATTCCGCCGAACAACTCGAAGGCCTGCGTCAGCGTAGTCTGGATATCGCCCTGGTCAGCGAACCGCCCGTCGCCGACGACCCGGACCTGCTGGGTTTTCAGGTGCTGGACGATCCGATGCTGCTGGCCCTGCCCGAGCATCATCCGTTGGCTAACCACACCACACTGACCCCGGCAGATCTGGCCGATCAGGAATGGATCGGCGTGCAACCCCGCCAGGACGCCGCCAGCCGCGACGACTTCGTCAGCGCCTGCATCCGCGCCGGTTTCACCCCGGACATTCGCATGGAAGCCACTGAACCGTTTACCGCATTGGGGTTGGTGGCCTCGGGGCTGGGCATCGCCATGATCCAGAAAGGCCTGAGCCGCAACGCACCACCCGGCGTGGTGCTGCGCGAAGTGCCATGGATTTCATTCACCACGCCGCTGTGGGCCGCGTGGCACCGGATCAATTTGCGACCGCTGGTGGAAACGTTCAGGAAAGTGCTGACCGAACCGGGCCCGGCCACCTAATCGTCCACTCTGCGTGAGAAGCACACAAAACCCTGTGGCGAGGGGGCTTGCCCCCGTTCGGCTGCGAAGCAGTCGTGAATCCTGTGCACTCGGTTTACCTGAATGAACGCGATTGCAGGTTTTGGAGCCGCTGCGCGACTCAACGGGGCGGTGCGACGTTTCGCTAAACCCCCTCGCCACAGGGTTTGGTGCTTTACTGAAAAGATCCCAAAACCCAGCGAGAACCCCGCATGAACCGCAACGACCTGCGCCGCGTCGATATGAACCTGCTGGTGATTTTCGAAACGCTGATGTTCGAAAAGAACCTGACCCGGGCCGGAGAGAAGCTGTTTCTCGGCCAGCCTGCCGTCAGTGCCTCGTTGGCCAAGTTGCGCGACCTGTTCGACGACCCGCTGCTGGTGCGTAACGGTCGGGTGCTGGAGCCGACCCAGCGCGCATTGGCGATTCTCAAGGAATTGCAGCCGGCGATGGACACCATCTCCGGCGCGGTCAGCCGGGCCAAGGATTTCGACCCGTCCACCAGCCGCGATGTGTTTCGCATCGGCCTGTCCGACGACGCCGAGTTCGGCTTGTTTCCGCCGCTGCTCAAGCAAATACGCGAAGAAGCGCAAAACGTTGTGGTGGTGGTGCGGCGGGTGAATTTCCTGCTGATGTCGTCGATGCTCTCCACCGGGGAGATTTCTGTCGGCATCAGCTACACCACGGAACTGCCAGCCAACGCCAAGCGCAAAAAACTGCGGGACCTGAGCGTGAAGATCCTGCGCGGCGACAATCGTCCCGGCCCCCTGACCCTGGATGATTACTGCGAACGTCCCCATGCGCTGGTGTCGTTTTCCGGGGATTTGACCGGGGCCATCGACAACGACCTCGCACGTATCGGCCGCTCACGCCGGGTGGTGCTGGCGGTGCCGCAATTCGCCGGCCTGCGCGCCTTGCTGGCCGGCACCGATATGCTGGCCACGGTGCCGGACTACGCGGCGTGCGCGCTGATCGAAGGCAGCAGCCAGTTGCGCGCCGACGACCCGCCGTTTGACATCGTGCTGTCGGAACTGTCCATGGTCTGGAACGGCGTCAACGATAACGATCCGGCAGAACGTTGGTTGCGCTCGAGAATTGCGCAACATATGTCGGCGCCGCTGCCGGGGCTCTAATCGGTTGGAAGGACGCGGGGTCAGTCTCACGCAGGTAGACCGGCAGGTCAGTGACCGGCGGCATGACCGGGATCTCGAAATACATCTGGATCACCCAGCCGCGGTGATAACTGGCGTGGTTGACCACATGCATCAATATCGCCCCGGCGCTCATGACGCCGCTTTCACCCGAGACAAAGCTGAACTCGACGGGCTTATCCAGCGAGGCATCGGTCTGCCGTTCGCTCCAATCGCAGTACCAGTGATCGATGTCTTTTTGCGCCTGGCGCAACTCGGCGAGTTCGGGGTGCAGCAAATCGTGTGACGTCTTGAAGCCGTGCCCTCGGCCTTCGAGGTGGGCCTGCCAGATGCAGTCCACTACGTAGAGGTGGTTCAGGGTGCCGATCATGTTCTTGAACACCGAGACGCGCTCTTTATTGACCTCACCCGGAGGCAGTGCAGCCAAGCTGTCAAAGAGGCGTTGATTGGCCCAGCGCTTGTAATCGGCCAGCATGCGGGCAGTGCGTACGTTAATCATCGCAGGTCTCCCATTGTGATGGGCGCACTGCAAAGCATAGACCTCACGGCGAGCGGCATCGCAAACGCTGATTACCGGTAGCTCCGCCGTAACACGACCTATGTAGCAGCTGTCGAGCAACGCGAGGCTGCGTTCGGCTGCGCAGCAGTCGTGAATCCTGTGCACGCGATTTATCTGAGACACCGCAGCGTATGGTTTAGCGACGGCTTCGTCCGAACGCGGCCCGCACCGAACGCAGCCTCGCGTTGCTCGACAGCTGCTACATAGGTCGTGGTTTGGCTAATATCGTCGTTACCCGATCGGCCAGCGCCAGGCAACTGGTCAAGCCCGGTGACTCGATACCGAACAGGTTCACCAGCCCCGGCACACCATGCTCGGCCGGCCCACTGATGGCAAAGTCGGCCGCCGGTTCGGCAGGCCCGGTGATTTTTGGGCGGATACCGCTGTAGGCCGGTTGCAGGCTGTTATCGGGCAATCCCGGCCAGTAACGTCGGATCGCTTCATAGAAACCATCGGCACGGCGCGGATCCACACGATAGTCGACCTGATCGACCCATTCGACGTCCGGCCCGAAGCGCGCCTGGCCGCCCAGGTCCAGCGTCATGTGCACGCCCAGCCCCGCACTTTCCGGGGCCGGATACACCAGATGCCGGAATGGCGCCCGGCCGCTGAAACTGAAATAGCTGCCCTTGCACAATCGAGCCTCGGGAACGTGCTGCGACGGCAAGCCGTCAATCCGGCTCGCCACCTCCGGCGCGGACAGCCCGGCGCAATTGATCAACTCGCGGCAGCTCAAGGCCGTCGGTTGCGCGCCGCCCATTTGCAGTTCGAAACCTTGCTCGGTGCAACGGGCTGACATCAATGGCGTATGAAAAACCAGCGACGTGCCGCTGGCTTCGGCATCCCCCTGAAGCGCCAGCATCAAGGCATGGGAATCGACGATCCCGGTGGACGGCGACCAGAGCGCAGCGACGCAGGACACTTCCGATTCAAGTTGCCGCGCCTGTTCGGCGTCCAGCCATTGCAGGTCATCGACGCCATTGCTGTGGCCCTGCGCCAACAACTTCCGCAAGCCCGCGCACTGACCGTCATCGGTGGCCACAATCAGCTTGCCCAGGCGCCGATAATCGACGCCGCGCTCATCGCAATAGGCGTAAAGGCGTTGCTTGCCCTCCACGCACACTTGCGCCTTGAGGCTGCCGCTCGGGTAGTAAATGCCGGCGTGGATCACTTCCGAATTGCGCGAGCTGATGCCCACGCCAATGCCCTCGCCCGCCTCGACCAGGATCACCTCCCGCCCGCTGCGGGCCAGGGCTCTGGCGACCGCCAGCCCGACCACTCCGGCCCCGACCACCACGCATTCGATATCGACGCTCACCTGTCCTGCGCTCCTTTCACGCCAGCCCTCGTTCCCGATAATCGATCAGGCTGGAGAATATCGCCAGCAGCATGGCCATGACCACGAAGAAGATCAGCACCAGGAAATACGACCCGGTGAACTGCACGATCAACCCGATCAGGATCGGCACGATCACCCCGGCCATGTTCCCGCAGAAGTTCATGGTGCCGGCCAGTACGCCGGTTTTCGAGGTGCCGCCAAGGATCGACGGAATACACCAGTACATGCCGCACCAACGAATGAAAAACATCGCCACGCAAAGCAAACCGATCGCTTTGCTGGCCTCGCTCGCATACGCCACCGCCAGCATGCACAGGGCCGCCACCAGCGCCGAGCCGCTGAACATGCTGCGCATCACCAGGTTTGGCGAGGCGCCGCTGGATTTCCATTTGTCCCCCAGATAACCGCCAACCAGCTCGCCGACGAAACCGCACATGAAAATCAGGAAAGTCGCCCCGCCCATGCTCGAAATGTTCAGGCCGTGGGTCTGGTGCAGGTAGCTCGGCATCCAGGTCAGCAAACCGTAGAACACACTGAGAATGCAGCAATAACCGGCGAACATCGCCAGCACCGAACGATCCTTGAGCAGCTCCTTGAGAGGAATGCTGGTGACCGCGCCGGGTTGGTTGACTTTGGTATTGCCCTCGGTGATGTGCGCCAGTTCCGCAGCATTCACCCCAGGGTGTTCGCTGGGATGGTTGCGGATGTATTTCCAGGCCAGCACACCCGCGAGCATGGTGCCGACGCCAGCAATCACGAAGGCGATGCGCCAGGAGTCGAACCAGCCGATCAGGCCGGCAATGATGATCGCGCCGAAGGCACTGCCCAGCGGTGCACCGCCATCGACCAGCACCGCGCCGCGTCCGCGTTCGTTTGGGGTCAGCCAGGCGCCATTGAGCTTGGCCCCGGCCGGCATGATCGGCGACTCGGCAATGCCCAGGCCCATGCGGGTGATCAGCAGCGTGATCCAGTTGTGCGCGCCGGCGGCCAGGGCCTGAAAGGCGCCCCAGGCGACGGTCGCAATGACGATGACACGACGGGTCTGGAAACGATCCAGCAGCATGCCGCCAGGAATCTGCATCAATGCGTAGGACCAGAAAAACGCGCTGAGCATCAAGCCTTCCAGCGCCGGCGGGATCTGGAACTCACTGGAAATCAACGGCAAGGCCACCGACAACGAAGCGCGGTCGATGTAGTTGATCGCGGTCAGCAGCAACATGATGAGGAAGATCCGCCAGCGCACGCTGGTCGGGCGCTCGGTGGCGGTCAGGGACAGCGTTTCGGCACTCGGATTGTTCATGAGGGGCGCTCTTTATTGTTGTGGATGCAAGCGGCCCAATGCCTGTCAGCCACCGCAATCCTTGTGGGAGCGAGCTTGCTCGCGATAGCTGACTGGCAGACAACTCATCTGTTGAATGTAAGACCGCTATCGCGAGCAAGCTCGCTCCCACAGGTATTGCGTCTTGTCTGCCTGGCATTGGGTAAGCGGCTCCACTCTAATCACGCACCCGACAGCTGAATAATGAGGGGATCTGATTGGGGGATCACTGAACGTCATCCCCCAATCAATCAGAACGTACCAGGGTAGCTGCCGCCGTCCAGCAACAGGTTTTGCCCGGTAAGGAAACCAGCGTGGGCGCTGCAAATGAACGCGCAGTACGCGCCGAACTCGTCGGGCTGGCCGAAACGCTGGGCCGGCACGTGCTGGCGCCGCTGCTCGCTGATGCTCTCAAGCGTGGTGCTGTTAGCTTCGGCGGCGGCACTGAGGGTTTTGTGCAGGCGCTCAGTCTCGAACGGGCCTGGCAGCAGGTTGTTGATGGTGACGTTGTGCCCGGCCAGCCGCGACTGACGCGCGAGCCCGGCGATGAAACCGGTCAGCCCGCTGCGAGCGCCGTTGGACAGGCCCAGCACATCGATCGGCGCTTTCACCGCGCCAGAGGTGACGTTGACGATGCGCCCGAACCCTCGCTCGGCCATGCCATCGACGCAGGCCTTGATCAGCTCGATGGGCGTGAGCATGTTGGCGTCCAGCGCTTTCAACCAGTCTTCGCGCTGCCAGTCACGGAAGTCACCCGGCGGCGGACCGCCAGCGTTATTGATCAGGATGTCCACCTGCGGACACGCCGCCAACACCTGCTCGCGCACCGCAGGCGTGCTGATATCCCCGGCCACCGTGCGCACTTCGATGCTCGGTGCCAGGTTGCGCAACTCTTGAGCTGCAGCCTGCAAGGTTTCGTTGCCACGGGCGTTGATCACCAGGTTGACGCCCTCCTTCGCCAAGGCTCGCGCGCAGGCCAGCCCCAGGCCCTTGCTGGCGGCGCAGACGATGGCCCAGCGGCCCGATATTCCCAATTCCATGACGATGCTCCAGTCGGTTCGAAAACCTTACGTTACCACTGCGATAGGACACATCAGGGGATGACAAAGGGTGATCGCCGGATCAGACCTTTTCATTATCAGCCGCCTCCCACGCTTATTACTGTCTCCAGACCAATAAGAACCGGAGACACCCATGAACCCGTTCCAGTTTTATTTCCCCACGACCCTGAAAAGCGGCAACGGCCTGGTGCGTCAGGCCGGTGCGTTGCTCAAGCCGCACGTTCGAAAAAAACTGCTGGTGGTCACCGACGCAGGGCTGATGGCGTCGGGTGTGATGGAAGGCTTTTTCACTTCGCTGGTCGAGAGTGACATTCACTACGAAGTGTTTTCCGGTGTCGAACCCAACCCCACCACCGACGTGCTGGAACGCGCCGTGGCATTCCTGAAGAACCACGACTGCGATTCGGTCATCGGCGTCGGGGGCGGTAGCAGCATCGACACCGCCAAAGGTGTGGCGGCCATGGCCACCAACCCCGGCAACATCCTCGACTACGAGGGCTACGACAAACTGCTGCACCCGCCTCTGCCGATCTTTGCCATTCCGACCACCTCCGGCACCGGCAGCGAATGCACCGCCTCCACCGTGTTCACCAACACCAAAACCCTGTTCAAGACTGTGATCATCAGCCCGGCGCTGTTTCCGAAACTGGCGATTCTCGACGCCGAACTGACCCTCAAACTGCCGCCGTCGATCACCGCGGCCACGGGCATGGACGCCTTGACCCACGCCATCGAATCCTACGTGTCGAAACAGGCCAACCCGGTCAGCCAGGCCCTGGCGCTGCAAGCGATCAAGATGATCTGCACCCACCTGCCGAAAGCGTTTTTCAGCGGCTCCGACCTGCACGCCCGGGAACAGATGCTGCTCGGTTCGTTCCTCGCCGGCGTCGCGTTCGCTCAATCGAAACTGGGCAACGTGCACGCGATCTCCCACACCTTCGGCGGCGTATTCAACATTCCCCATGGCATCGCCAACGCGACGCTGCTGCCCTACGTCATCGAATACAACCTCGCGGCCTGCCCGGAGCTGTTTCGTGAAATCGCCGTGGCCATGGGCGAGAACGTCGATGGCCTGAGCGTTGCCCGCGCCGGGCACAAAGTGGTGGAACACGTGGTGGCGCTGAACAAGGCCATCGGCATTCCCGACAACATCAAGGACCTGGGCGTGGACCTGGACTACATGCCGCAAATGGTCAGCGACTCGATGCGCAGCGGCAACGTGCTGGTCAATCCACGCCTGACCACCGCCGCCGACATCGAACGAATCATCAGCAACGCCTGGCACGGCACTCACTCCTGAAGAGACGACGCCCATGTTTTACGAAATGCGCACCTACACGATTCAAATCGGAAAAATGCAGACCTACCTCAAGCACTTCGAGGAAACCGGCCTGCCGGTGATCTCCCGCTACACCACGCTGGTAGGTTGGTGGTACACCGAAATCGGCGAGCTGAATCAGGTCATCCACATCTGGGCCTACCAGAGCCTGGATGACCGGATCAAGAAGCGCGCGGCGCTGTATCAAGACCCGGACTGGCTCGAAGGCTTCGTGCCGAAAGCGTTCCCGATGCTGGAAAAGATGGAATCGAAACTGCTGATCGCTGCGGATTTCTCCCCCATCAAATAATCCCAACACAGCTCCGATGGGCAACGCGAAACCTGTGGGAGCGAGCTTGCTCGCGATAGCGGTTGTTCATTCAACATCGATATTGACTGTTCCGCCGCCATCGCGAGCAAGCTCGCTCCCACAGGTACAGCGCATGGATTCAAGTCCGTCGGCATCCGCTCAAACCAAGGAAACCCTCATGTGCGACCACAATCCCAATAACACCGCCGCCGACCGTTCTCCCGACATCAAAGCCTTGCTCGAAGGCCTGCCGACCAACTGGGGAAAATGGGGACCCGACGATGAAGTCGGCGCCCTGAATTACCTGCAAAGCGCAGAAATACTCCGGGGTATCGCCTCGGTTCGCCAGGGCAAGACCTTCACCCTGCAAGTGCAGATCGGCCACCCCAAAGGCGAACCCTTGTGGCCCGGCCGACGTCCGTCAATGCGCGTCAACGTGTTGGACAAGGGCCATTTCCTGGCCGGCAAGAGCCACTTCGACGGCCATGTGGAATACGCCGACGACGTGATCTTCATGCACCTGCAAGGCTCGACCCAATATGACGCGCTGGGCCACGTCTGGCACGACAATAAACTGTGGAATGGCTACGACGCCATGAGCACCATCGGCAGCATGGACAAGGCCAGCATCCTGCCGATCGCCGAGCGCGGGATTGTCGGGCGTGCGGTGCTGATCGACATGGCTCGCCATCGCGGCAAAGCGGTGCTGGACAAGGGCGAAACCTTCAATCACCTGGACCTGTTGGCTGCGGCGACAGCCCAGGGCGTCGAGATCCAGAAGCGCGACATCCTGATCATCCGCACGGGTTGGATCGGCTCGTTCTATGAGCGCGAGCCGGAGGAGTTCTACAAGGATTTCGCCGAGCCGGGCCTGACCTTCAGCCGCGAGCTGGTGGAATGGTTTCACCAGATGGAAATCCCCAATCTGGTGACCGACACCATGGCCAACGAAGTGGCGGTCGACCCCACCTCGGGCGTGCTGATCCCGCTGCACAATGCCTTGATGCGCAACCTCGGCGTGACCTTCACCGAAGTGGCGATGCTTGATGCTCTGGCAAGTGATTGCGCTGAAGACGGCCAGTGGCAGTTCCTCTATACCGCCGCGCCGTTGAAGGTCGTTGGCGGCACGGGTGCACCGGTCAATCCGATCGTGATCAAGTAATCAGGTCCTGCTGCAATTCGTTGATCAGCAGGGTCGCCGCCGGGGAAAGATCGGCGCCGGCCCGGCTGATCACGCCGTAGGGCTCGATCAATGCACGCATCGACACCGGCAGTTTCACCAGCAAATCGTGTTGTTCGCAGAACCTGGCCACTTCCACCGGGATCACTGCCAACAAGGTCGGATCCTGTTGCACCAATAAAATGGTGGCAAAAATCGATGAGGTTTCCAGCGGATACCGGGGAGTCCCCAGCCCTGCCTCATTCAGCTCACGCTCCAGGGTCTGACGCATCGGCATGTCCTTGGGATAGACCACCCAGCGGTAGTCGCTCAACTGCGATAGCTGCAAAGACTCGGCGCTGGCCAGCGGATGGTCCTTGCTGGCGACCACAGCCAAGGGTTCTTCGCTCAGTTCGATGCAGTCATAGGCATCCGAACGCTGGCCGACGCTGGTGCGACAAATCGCCAGGTCCAGTCGTCCCTGATCCAGCAACCCGAGCAACGTGGCGCTGGTGTTTTCCACCAGTTCCACCGACAGCTCCGGCTGCTTCAGGCGCAACTCGGTCAGGGCCCGGGTCAGCAACGGCACCGCCCCCATGATCACCCCCACCGAGAGCCGCCCGCCCTGGCCCTGCATGATGCTGAGCATTTCTTCGCGAAGGTGCTCGACATCGCTGTAGATCAGCCGCGCATAACGAATCATGCAACGGCCCATTTCGTTGGCCACCAGGCCTTTGGGCTGGCGTTCGAACAGCGGCATGCCGAGCAACGATTCGACTTCACCCAACGCCTTGGTGGCGCCGGACTGGGAAATCGAAATCTTCTCGGCGGCCTTGTGCAACGAGCCGCGATCATCCAGCGCGATCAGCAGACGCAGTTGTTTGAGGCGCAAACGTGCAGCGATGCTGCAAAGGGAAGGAACCATGTCCGTGTGTTCTCGATTCAAGAGGTAAACAATGACTGCGGCAACGCACACTTCGAATCCGTAACGCAAAACCGTAGCAGCTGGCGAAGCCTGCGTTCGGCTGCGAAGCAGTCGTAAAACCTGAGTACGCGGTTTTTTCTGACACACCGCATTGCCTGATCTCACGACTGCTGCGCAGCCGGACGCAGGCTTCGCCAGCTGCTACAAAGTGTGCGTTACGGCTTCGAACGGTGGCTGTCAGCGAATGGCGACCGGGTTGATGTTGACCTGGGTCGAGCCCGTGTACAGCGGCTGGCCGAGGACAAACATGAACTCCCACGCCTTGTCTTTCACCAGTGCCCGGCTGTCGATCAACTCAAGGTTGTAGATGCCGTTTTTGGCCAGCATGTATTGGTTGACCGGGAATTCCTGGCCGTCTTTGGCCGGGTAGATCTCCGACGCCCAGGTATCACCGCCGAAGGCGACGATCTGCTTGTCCACCAGCCATTTGGCCGCTTCCATGCCGATGCCCGGCTCCACGGCGAGGAATTTCTTGTTGTCCTTGCCCAGCAGCTCCAGCCAACCGGTGTTGAACAGCACCACATCGCCTTTCTGGATGGCGATGCCTTGCAGATCCAGGGCCTTCTGGATATCAGCGACGCTGAACTCGGTTTTCTCCGGCACGATCGGCGCGCCGTACACGGCGGTCATGTCCAGCACCACACCGCGGGTGACGATGGGCGGGACCTTCTCCAGGCCGAGTTTTTTCACGCCTTCCACGGTGACGAAATCGGCGGCGCGGTTGCCGTTGTAATAGACGTAATCGATACCGATATGGCCGATGCCGTTGAGCTGGGTGCCGACGCCGGTCCAGCCCACGACCAGTTCATCGTTGAAGGTGAATTTGTTCGGGCCCATGGTCGTGCCACCGGCTTCGCCCGGCTGGATGTTGGTCAGGTTGAAGCTGCGATGACGGAACGCTGGCAACGTTTTGTCGATGGGCACGGCCAAGGGGTAGGTTTTGCCGGTTTTGATCAGTTTCGAGGCATTGATCACCGACTCGGCGTTGAGCAGGTTCAGCGCGCCGATTTCATCGTTGGCGCCGTATTTGGAGGGGTACCATTTCTCGGCATCCGCAGCGTGGGCGGCATTGAGGGTGAACAACAGGGCAAACGGCAGTGCCAATCGATTCAGCATGAGGGGGTCCTTGTGAGTTGCAGTGGACCCAAGGTACGCAGCCCGTCTGCGGGGAAACAGACCGGCATCGGCAATACATTTGTTCTGGATATTCACGAGTGATGCGAGTGCCGTAGGAGCAAAGCTTGCTCGCGATGAACGATGACACGGCGTGTCAGGCCCGACGCCATCGCGAGCAGGCTCGCTCCCACAGGGAACCGGCGCCGGCCACACATCCTGCGAACGGCTCCCACAGGGGCTGTGCAAGCCAACCGGCCACGAGTTCATCCGGGACTCAACAAGGCTTCTCGCAGCAGCCTGGCTGCCGGCGAGTCCGGCACGCCTTTGCGCGAAACCAGCTCATACGGTTCGCTGCGCGAGGTGATGGGCAGCGGCAGCGTGGTGGTGAAACCGTAGCCGGAGCAGAACTTCGCCACGTCGGTCGACACCAACGCGACGAGGGTCGGGTTTTCCTGAAGCAGCGACAAAGTGGCAAACGCCGATGTGGTTTCCAGCAGATGCACCGGGAAACGCAGGTCGGCTTCGTGAAACTCGCGCTCCAGCAGCAAACGCATCGGCATGTTGGCGCGATAGACGACCCAGCGGTAATCCACGAGGTCCTTCAGCGATAGCTGCCGGGCATAGGCGAATGGATGCTGAGTGCTGGCGATCACCGCCAGGGTTTCTTCGACGAAGGTGGCGCTCTCATACAAGTAGGGCGTGGTGCTGATGGTCGTGCGGCAGATCGCAAGGTCCAGGCGCCCGGCGTCAAGTTGGCTGAGCAGTGCGGCGCTGGTGTCTTCGACGATCTCGATGGACAGCTTCGGGTGGTCGGCAATTACCCGGCTGATCGCGGTGGTCAGCAGTGGGACGGCGCCCATGATGGTGCCGACGGACACCCGTCCGCCCTCGCCGCTCATGATGCCGATGATCTCTTCGCGCAGGTGTGCGAGGTCGGTCTGGATCAAGCGGGCGTAACGAATGACCGAGCGTCCGGCATCGTTCGGCTCAAGCCCGCGGTTAGTGCGGGTGAACAACGAGGTACCGAACGTCGTTTCAATTTCTTGCAGGGCTTTACTCGCGCCGGGCTGGGTCAGCGCAACCTGTTTGGCCGCGCCCAGCAAGGAGCCGTGTTCATCAAGGGCTATCAACAAGCGCAGCTGCTTGATGTGCAGGCGGGACATGATCGAATTGAGTGAGGGCGTCATCAGGGTTAACTAAAAGTTATAGAGGTATCGAAAGTTGTCAGTATCGAGGCTCGCCACGACGGCCCTATAGTCCACCCCACAACCAGGCAATGCAATGGGTTTGACCAGAGAGCGAAAGCCTTCCTGCCGCAGACCGATTGCAACAATAACAATCCTGTATAACTTGTGGTGAATCATGTCCCTCATCAATTACGTCACCAAGATCCAGTTCGGCTACGACAGCCTGCAGCATCTGGCCGCCGAAGCCGGGCGCGCGGGCATTACCCGGCCGCTGATTGTTACCGACATCGGCGTGCGCAATGCCGGCATCGTCGACAAGGTCATCGCGGCCCTCGGCGCCAGACTGCCTCCTTCGATTTTCGACGCCACCCCATCTAACCCCAACGAACACGCGGTACGTGAAGCCGTGGCGCACTATCACCTCGGCGAGTGCAACGGCATCATCGCGGTCGGCGGCGGTTCTTCCATCGATCTGGCCAAAGGCGTCGCTGTCTGCGCCACGCACGACGGCCCCCTGCACAGCTTTGCGGTGATCGAGGGCGGGCTGGATCGCATCACCTCTGCCACCGCGCCGCTGATCGCCATTCCCACCACCGCGGGCACTGGCAGCGAAGTCGGCCGAGGCGCCATCCTGATCCTCGACGATGGTCGTAAAGTGGGCGTAATCTCACCTTACGTAGTGCCTCGCGTGGCCATCTGCGACCCGGAACTGACCCTGGGCCTGCCACCGATGCTGACCGCCGCCACCGGCATGGACGCGATCGCTCATTGCATCGAGACGTTCATGGCGCCGGCCTTCAATCCGGCGGCGGATGGCATCGCCCTCGACGGCCTGTGGCGTGCCTGGGAACACATCGAGCGCGCCACCGCCGAACCCGGTGATCGCGAAGCGCGAATGAACATGATGAGCGCGTCGATGCAGGGCGCACTCGCTTTTCAGAAGGGATTGGGCTGCGTGCACAGCCTGTCCCACGCCTTGGGCGGCATCAATCCGAAGCTGCACCACGGCACTTTGAACGCCATCTTTCTGCCAGCGGTCGTGGACTTCAACGCCAACGCCCCGACCGTTCGCGACGAACGCAAGCTCGAACGCCTGCGCCATGCCATGGGCCTCGAGGCCGGCGCCAATATCGGCACAGCCATTGAGGACATGACCCGCCGCCTGGGCCTGCCGACCCGCCTCAGCGAAATCGGCGTCGATGAAAGCCTGTTTGCCGGCATCGTCGAAGGCGCCTTGCACGATCACAGCCACAAGACCAACCCCCGCGAAGCATCGTCCGCGGACTACCTGTCGATGCTTGAGCAGTCGTTGTAACCGTCGCTATCCAACAATAAAAAATGAGGAGGCAGCCGCGTCGTCGGTTGAACCGACGCCAGCGCAACAATCATGAAGCCCACCGTCCTTATCGACCGGCAAGACAGCCTTGCCACCGTCACCCTCAGCCACCCAGGGAAAATGAACGCCCTGACCTTGTCCATGTGGCAGGACCTGGGTGATGCCATGACCGTGTTGTCCGCCGACGCCAGTGTGCGCTGCGTCATATTGCGCGGTGCCGGCGAACAAGCCTTCGCCGCTGGCGCCGATGTCAGCGAGTTCCCGAGCGTGCGCGCCAACCTGGCTCAAGCCCGGGAATATGCCGAAGTGACCTCGGCGGCCATGCGCGCGGTTGTCGACTGCCCGCACCCGGTGATCGCGATGATCCATGGCGTGTGTGTCGGCGGCGGCCTGGAAATCGCCGCACTCTGCGACCTGCGTATCTGCGGCACCTCCAGTCGTTTCGGCGCGCCGGTCGGCAAGTTGGGGCTGGTCATGTCGTATGACGAAATGGCCGGTCTGGTGGCGCTGGCCGGGCGCTCGACCACCCTGGAAATTCTGCTTGAGGGTCGCATTCTCGACGCCAACGACGCCTACGTGAAAAACCTCGTGACCCGCGTCGTACCCGATGCCGAGGTCGAGTCCGAAACCCTCGCCACCGCCCGGCGCATCGCCGTTGGAGCCCCCCTCGTCGCCCGCTGGCATCGCCAGGCTGCACGTCAGCTTGAGGCCGGCGTGGCACCCAACGTCGAGCAGATTGACGCGAGTTACTTCTGCTACGACACCGAAGATTTTCAGATCGGTCTGAGCGCTTTCATCGAGAAAGCCAAACCACAATTCAAGGGGAAATAACATGGGACCGCTGACAGGAATGCGCGTGGTAGAACTGGCTCACATCATGTCCGGCCCGGTGTGCGGAATGATGCTGGCCGACATGGGCGCCGACGTGGTGAAGGTCGAGAAAGTCCCGGGCGGTGATGATTCGCGCCGCTTCTCGCCGATCATGGCCAGCGGTGAATCGGCTTCGTTCATGGTGGTGAACCGCAACAAGCGCGGTATCGGCCTGAACCTGAAAACCGAGGGCGGGCGCGACGTATTGCGCCGCCTGTTGATGGACGCCGATGTGGTCACGGAAAACTTCCGTGCCGGCACCATGGAGAAATTCGGCCTGGGCTACGAAACACTGAAAACCCTCAATCCAGGGCTGATCTACTGCGCGATCTCCGGCTACGGCCGCAGTGGCCCGTTCGGCGAGAAAGGCGGCTTCGACCTGATCGCCCAGGGCATGAGCGGCATGATGAGCATGACCGGTGAAGCCGGGCGCGAGCCGGTCAAGGCCGGTTCGCCAGTGGCCGACATCAACTCCGGCATTCTCGCCGCTCTCGGCATCTGCGCGGCGTACGCCGCCAAACAGAAAACCGGCCTCGGCCAGATGGTCGATACCTCGCTGTTCGAAGCCGGCCTGCAACAGATGTACTGGCCGGCTGCGGCATATTTCGCCGACGGCACCATCCTGCCGAAGATGGGTTCGGCCAACTCCACCAGCGCGCCGTATCAGGTGTTCCGCACCGCAGACGGCTGGATCAACATCGGTGCCGCCAACCAGGCTAACTACGAACGGCTGGTCGAGGCGCTCGCCGTGCCACAACTCGAAGCCGACCCACGCTTTGCCAGCAACGCGTTGCGCATGGAGCACCGTCTGGCCTTGGTGGAAATCCTCAACGAAGTCCTGGTCGCGCGCACCACGGATGAATGGATGGTGCTGTTCGACAGCCTCGGCCTGCCTGCCGGGCCGGTCCTCGATATCGCCGCGGCGCTGGCCCATCCGCAAACCGAAGCACGCGGCATGGTCGTCGAGACCCAACACCCGACCGAAGGCCGGGTACGCGGTATGGGCTTGCCGATTCACTTCTCCGACATGGACAACGCCGCGCCGCCGAGCAGTCGGCATGCGCCGCTGCTCGGTGAACACACCCGCGAAGTGCTGAAAGAAAGCGGCTACGCGGAAGATGAAATCGACGAGTTGATTCGAAGCCAGGCCGTGGTGGCACTGGCGTAACGCAAAAAACTGTGGGAGTGAGCCTGCTCGCGATGAGGCCGTGTCAGGCGACATAAGTATCGACTGATACGCCGCCATCGCGAGCAGGCTCACTCCCACAAGGAGCAGCGTTTGCTTTAACGATCCGCTGTTTTTTAGAACAACTACAAAAACAATAAGGTGAACATCATGAGCCGTATCTTGACCGAGGCCGTCAGCCGCCGATCATTCCTGGTATCTGCCGGCGTCACCGTCGGCGGTGCCTTCGCCGCCAACCTGCTGCCCTCCAGCGTCTTCGCCGCGACCAAACCCATCGTGTTGCGCTACACCAGCAGCCTGCCCGATACCCATCCACTGAACATCCAGATGAAGGCGGCTTCGCTAGCCATCAAGACCGAAACCAACGGCGCCGTGGACCTGCAGGTGTACGCCAACGGCGCCATGGGCGGCGACACCGACATGCTCTCCCAGGTGCGCGCCGGGGCAGTCGATTTCATTCCGTTGCCAGGCGCGATTCTCTCCACACTGGTGCCGGCCATGTCGATTGAAAGCATGCCGTTCGCGTTCAAGGACTACGACAGTGTCTGGGCCGCGCTGGACGGCAAGCTGGGCGAATACGTACGGGCCAAGACCGCCAAGGTCGGCCTGATCCCGATGGAGAAAGTCTGGAACAACGGCTTCCGCCAGATCACCAGTTCGACGCGGCCGATCTACACGCCGCAAGACCTGGCCGGCTTCAAACTGCGAGTGCTGGTCAGCCCGCTGTGGACCTCCATGTTCAGCGCCCTGGGCGCCTCCCCTACCGGCATCAGCATCAACGAAACCTACTCGGCGTTGCAGACCAAAGTGGTCGACGGCCAGGAAAACCCGCTGGTGGTCGTCGAAGCCGCGCGCTTCTATGAAGTGCAGAAATACTGCTCCATGACCGACCACATCTGGGGCGGTTTCTGGATCGTCGCTTCGGGCAAGACCTTTCCAAAACTGCCGGCGGACGTGCAGGAAATCGTTTCCCGGCAAATCAACGCTGCGGCGCTGGTCCAGCGTCAACAGGTGATCGATCTCAACGCCAGCCTGGAGCCGTCCCTGACCGCCCATGGCATCACCTTCAACAAAGTCGACCGTTCATTGTTCCGCACTGACTTGCAGTCCAAAGGCTTTTACACCCAATGGAAAGAAAAGTACGGCACTGAAGCCTGGAGCTTGCTGGAGCAGTACGCGGGTCAACTGTCCTAAGCCGGAGACAAGGTCATGAAAAACGAAATACCAATGACGGATGTTTCTCCCGCTGAAGGACTCAGCACGCGCCCCACCACGTTTCGTCTCGGTCGCGCCTTGGACACCGGGCTGCGCTGGCTGACCGAAGGCAGCGCGGCGTTGCTGGTGGTTGTCGAAGTCACGCTGCTGTTTTGCAATGTGTTCTCGCGCTACGTGCTCAATCAACCCATTGTCTGGGGCGACGAACTGGCCTCGCTGCTGTTTCTCTGGCTGGCGATGCTCGGCTCAGTGGTGGCGATGCGTCGAGGCGAGCACATGCGCCTGACGTCGTTCATCGGACGGCTGCCGCTGGAAAAACGCGCCTTTGTCGACACCTTGGGCGCCGTGATTGTCATCGCGTTCATCGGGTTGCTGTTCACCCCGGCCTGGGAATACGTCAGCGACGAGTGGATCATCACCACCGCCGCCCTTGAAATCCCCAACGCCTTTCGCGTGTCCGCCATCGCGGTCGGTCTGAGCCTGATGCTGATGACCTGCGTCGCGCGTCTGCTGACCAGCGCCCGGTTGATCGACTTCTCGGTGTCGGTGGCGATGTTGGCTTCCCTGGCTGCGTTGTTGTGGGTGGCAGAAGGCTGGATGTTGCTGATGGGTAACTGGAACCTGGTCATTTTCTTCATGATCGGTGTGATGGCGATGATCATGATCGGCGTGCCGATCATGGTGGCGTTCGGCCTGGCCACGGTAGCTTATCTGTCGACCATGACCGGCACACCCTTGACCCTGGTGGTCGGCCGGATGGACGAAGGCATGGCGAGCCTGATTTTGCTGGCCATTCCGTTGTTTGTGTTTTTGGGGGCGCTGATCGAGGCCATGGGCATGGCCCGAGCGATGATCCGCTTCCTCTGTTCGTTGATCGGCCATGTCCGTGGCGGTCTGTCTTATGTGTTGATCGGCGCCATCTACCTGATCTCCGGCATTTCCGGCTCCAAGGCTGCCGACATGGCCGCCATCGCGCCGGCGCTGTTTCCGGAAATGAAGAAGCGCGGTGAGGATGAAAACGAACTGGTGGCGATGCTCAATGCCTCCGGGGCGATGTCGGAAACCATTCCGCCAAGCCTGGTGCTGATCACCATCGGCTCGGTGACCGGCGTGTCGATTTCCGCCCTGTTCACCGGTGGTTTCATGCCGGCGGTGGTGGGTGCAATCGCCATGGCGGCGGTGATCTGGTGGAAAAACCGCAAAGGCAACGCCACCACCGGTAAACGCGCCTCCGGCAAGGAAATCGGCCACTCGCTGCTGGTCGCGTTACCGGCACTGGCCCTGCCCTTCGTGATCCGCACCGCGGTGGTCGAAGGGGTCGCGACCGCCACCGAAGTCGCCGCCATCGGCGTGGCCTACACCTTCATCGTCGGGTTGCTGTGCTACCGCTGCTTTGACTGGCGCCGGTTGTATCCGATCCTGGTCAGCACCGCGTCGCTGTCCGGCGCGATCCTGATCATCATCGGCAGCGCCACCGCCATGGCCTGGGCATTGACCCAGTCGGGCTTCTCGCACCAGTTGGCGCAGGTGATGTCGACGGTGCCGGGGGGCGCGATGGGCTTCCTGATCATCTCCGCCGTGGCGTTCATCCTTCTGGGCAGTTTTCTGGAAGGCATCCCGGCCATCGTGCTGTTCGGGCCGCTGCTGTTTCCGATTGCCAAAGACATGGGCATCAACGACGTGCATTACGCCATGGTCGCGATCTTCGCCATGGGCCTGGGTTTGTTCGCCCCGCCGTTTGGGGTGGGTTTCTACGCCGCCTGCGCCATCGCCAAGGTCGACCCCAGCGGCGCCATGCGCCGGGTCTGGCCGTATCTCGGCGCACTCGTTGTCGCCTTGGGCGTGCTGATCGCCGTGCCCTGGATTTCCATCGGTTTCCTGCCCACTGCCTGAATCACCTTTGACTCCAGCCGACGGTAGAAGCCCGACCGTCGGCCCTCAAACACGAGGTTTTTTATGAACTTTTCCACACTGCAAGCCGGCATCGCCACCGAGCGTCGATTGATTGTCGACCGGGAACGCACCATCTCGTTTCTGGGCGAGGACTTACGCATCTACGCCACGCCCCGGCTGGTGGATGACATCGAACAGACCTGCCTTGATTACCTGCTCACCTTCCTCGATGAGGGCGAAAACACCGTCGGCGCAGCAGTCGACATCCGCCATGTCGGCGCCACGTTGCTCGGCATGTCGGTCAGCATCGTCGCCACGGTGACCCGAATCGAGGGTCGCAGCATCACTTTCAACGTCGAAGTTCGCGATGACGTCGAGCTGGTGGCCACGGCGGCGCATACCCGGGTGGTGGTGAACGTCGCCAAACTGCGCAGCCGCGTTCAGGCCAAGGCCGAGGCGGCCGCCGCAGGGGAAGTCGAAGACAGCGTGCTCAGCCCTTCCCAATTCGCCGCGTCGCGCTGAGCAAGGACGACGTCATGATCACGCTGCACGAACGCAACGGCTTACCGAACCTTGCGCCCGAGGATGCGCTACCGATTGTCGATGCTCACCACCACCTGTGGGATCTGGGCAACGGTCGATATCCCTGGCTGCAGGACGACTATCACGAGGATTTTTTTCTCGGTGACTATCACAGCCTGTGCCGTGATTTCTTGCCGGAAAACTTTCTCGCCCTGACCGAACGACAACGGCTGGTGGGAACGGTGCATGTCGAGGCAGAACGGGCTCGCGATGAGCAAGTCGCCGAGACACGCTGGCTGGAACAGGTGAACGCCCGTTACGGCTTCCCGAATGCCATCGTTGCCCACGCCTGGTTCGACCGAGAGGACAGCGCGGACATTCTCGCGGCCCAGGCTGCCAGGCCGCTGGTCAAAGGCATCCGTTCCAAACCGGTGACCTCGGCATCGCCAGACGTATCAATTGCCGGCGCCAGGGGCACCATGCAAGACCCGAAATGGCTGGAAGGCTTTTCGCGTCTGGCTGACCACGGTCTGTCGTGGGACCTGCGCGTGCCGCCATGGCACCTGGCCGAGGCCGCCGAAGTGGCGGCGATGTTTCCGCACATCCAGATCGCCCTCAATCACACCGGTTTCGCCTGGGACCGCAGCCCGCACGGCATGAGCCGCTGGCGCAAAGGCCTGGAAGCACTGGCCTTGCAGCCTAACGTGCACATCAAGCTGTCGGAGTTCGGGTTGAAAGACTCGCTCTGGAACTACGACGACAACCGGATCGTGGTGCTGACCGCATTGGAGATCTTCGGCCCCGAGCGCTGCATGTTCGCCAGCAATTTCCCGGTCGCCGGATTGCGCGCGTCCTACGACACGATTGCCGATGGCGTGGCCGCGATGCTCGCGCCACTGGGGCGTGCCGTGCAGGAAGCGGTGTTCGCCGGCAATGCGCAACGCTTTTATCGTCTGGAGGAACAGCATGGATAACCCCTCCGTGATCGACTGGCGTGCGCGCTTTCTGGCCAACGGCGAGGATGCGGACTTACCCATCGTCGACGCTCATCAACACTATTTCGATATCGAAAAGCATTACTACCCGTGGCTGAACGACCGTCCGTTGCGACCGTTTCGTTATGGAGATTACTCGTCGATCTGCCGCAACTTTCTGCCTGAAGACTATCGCCGGCTGACGGGCAACCATCGCATCGTGCAGACCGTCGTTATCGAGGGTGAATGGGACCCTGCGACGCCCGCCGACGAGGTGGGTTTTGTCGAGTCGCTGGCACAAAACGAGCCGACCCTGGCGGCGATGGTGGCGCAGGTTTGGCTGGATCGTGAAGACGCATCGGACCTGTTGCGGCTGTACGGCGATCATCCGTTGGTGCGCGGCGTGCGCCACAAACCTGCGGTCACCCGCCTTGAAGCCTGGCGCGAAGATTTCGTTGCGCCCGGCTCCATGCGTGACCCTCGTTGGCGCGAGGGCTACGCACAACTGGCTGAAAACGGCCTGCACTTCGAGTTGCAGGCGCCGTGGTGGCATCTGCCGGAAGCGGCCGAGCTGGCGAGGGACTTTCCCGACGTGACCATTGTGGTCAATCACACGGCGCTGCCGGCTGATCGTTCGCAAGAAGGGTTGGCCGGCTGGCGTGAAAACCTCGCATTGCTGGCACGGGAGCCGAACGTCGCCCTGAAGATTTCCGGCATTTGCGTCCCCGGCGAGGCATGGCCCGTCGAGTCGAACCGCGTGGTGGTGAACGACGCGATTTCGATTGTCGATGTCAGTCGCTGTGCGTTTGCCAGCAATTACCCAGTAGACGGCGTCGTGAACGGCATGAGCGAGATCTTCGACGGCTTTAAAACGATTGTCAGCGACCGCTCCCTCACGGATCGGCTCGCCCTGTTTCATGACAACGCCCGACGCATTTACCGGCTCACTTGACCCTCATTTGAACAGCCTTTCAGGAGTTCCCATGTTTGAAGTTTCAGGCCACAACTACATCGCTGGCGCTCGTTCGGCAAAAGGCTCGAGCACCCTGCAGAGCCACGACGCCACTACCGGTGAAGCTCTGCCATATCGCTTCCATCAGGCGACCACGGATGAAGTGAATGCGGCCGCAGAAGCGGCGGCCACGGCTTACCCGATATTCCGTAACCTTTCAGCTGCCCGACGCGCTCAGTTTTTAGAGGCTATTGCCACTGAGCTTGAGGCGCTGGACGACTCGCTCATTGCGCTGGTGTGCCGGGAAACTGCCCTGCCCGCCGGCCGTATTCAAGGTGAGCGGGCACGCACCAGCGGCCAGATGCGCCTGTTCGCCACGATGCTGCGTCGCGGCGATTTCTACGGCGCGCGCATCGATCGTGCGCTGCCCGACCGTCAACCGTTGCCTCGCCCCGACCTGCGCCAGTACCGCACCGGGCTCGGTCCGGTCGCCGTGTTCGGTGCCAGCAACTTCCCGCTGGCCTTCTCGACCGCCGGCGGCGACACCGCCTCCGCCCTCGCAGCGGGCTGCCCGGTGGTGTTCAAGGCCCACAGCGGTCACATGGCAACCGCCGATTACGTCGCCGATGCGATCACTCGCGCGGCCAGGAAAACCGGAATGCCTGATGGCGTGTTCAGCATGCTCTACGGCAGCTTCGGTGAAGCCTTGGTCAAGCATCCGTCTATCCAGGCGGTAGGTTTCACCGGTTCATTGCGCGGTGGCCGGGCCTTGTGTGACATGGCGGCGGCACGGCCTCAGCCGATTCCGGTGTTCGCCGAGATGAGCAGCATCAATCCGGTGGTGTTGATGCCCGAAGCACTCAAGGCGCGCGGTGACAAGATCGCTGCCGAATTGGCCGCTTCCGTGGTCCTGGGCGCAGGTCAGTTCTGCACCAATCCCGGTTTGGTTTTGGGCATTCGTTCGCCAGAGTTCACGGCCTTCCTGGAACGTTTTACCGGGTTGATGGGCGAGCAATCAGCGCAAACGATGCTCAATGTTGGCGCGCTGAAAAGCTATTGCCACGGTCTGGACAATCTTCACGCACACCCTGGCATGACGCACCTGGCCGGTACCGCACAACAGGGCAATCAGGCGCAACCGCAAGTGTTCAAGGCCGATGTCAGCCTGTTGATCAACGGGGATGAGTTGCTTCAGGAAGAAGTCTTCGGCCCGACCACCATCGTCGTGGAGGTCGCCGATCACGCCGAATTGCTCCAGGCACTGCACGGTTTGCGCGGTCAGTTGACCGCTACGTTGATCGTCGAAGATTCGGAGCTCAATACCCTGAACGACGTGCTGGCCCTGCTGGAACAGAAAGTCGGTCGCGTGCTGTTCAACGGTTATCCGACCGGAGTGGAAGTCTGCGATGCCATGGTTCATGGCGGGCCGTACCCGGCCACTTCGGATGCGCGCGGTACATCGGTCGGAACGTTGGCGATCGACCGTTTCCTGCGTCCCGTTTGTTATCAGAACTGCCCCGACAGCTTGCTGCCGGACGCACTGAAGAACGCTAACCCGCTGGGCATTGCCCGACTGGTGGACGGTGTCAGCAGCCGTGATGCGCTGTAAGTCACCCGGCTTCAACTAACACCCGCTGTCAGCACAACTTCCGCGCCTGTTGAACAACAGGCGTCGGATTCGCTCGTCCCAAAAACCGCTTCACCCACACAACAACAAAAACAGAGGAAGTCTCATGCACGTTCAACTTCACCGGAAACACCGCTTTTGCAAATTGATGCTGGCCGTGACCGCTGCCGTGATGATCAACACCGCAGGCGCTCAACTGGCCGTTGCCGAAACCGCTCCTGCCGCGACGACAGCCCCTATGCAATGTGTAACTGAAGCCACACCGCGCTACACCAAAACCCCCACCGGTTACCTCATGGTCCTGCGCATGGGCGACAACGCCTTCAAGGAACTGACCAAACTGGCCATCGCCGAGAAAATCCCCAGCGCGTCCATCAGCGGCATCGGCTTCGGCAATGTGAAGTTCGGTTTCTGGAACAAGGACAAAAAAGACTTCGACGCCAAGACCTTGAACAGTGTCGAGATGGCCAGCGTCACCGGCTCGGTGGCGTGGAAGAACGACCAGCCTTCGATCCATATGCACGGCGTTGCCGGTGACGCCACGTTTCAAGCGTACGGCGGCCACATCCTCGACTTCGAAGTCACCACCGGCTCGATGGAAATCACCGTGATCGTGCACCAGCGTCGTCTGGAACGCGGGATTGACCCGTGCATCGGCGCCAACGTGTTGGGTATTTAAGCCAGGCAAATAACGCTCCCGCAGGCATCGAACGTTGCCGGCACCCGCTACTGCGGGAGCCACCCTCCCACATTCAAACTACAAAAATAAAGGGGCGATTCACATGAGCAAGAAGAAAACGGCGGTGACCTTTGCATTGGGTGCCATTGCACTCAGCACCCAGGCGCACGCCGACTTCCTGAGTGACAGCAAAGCCACGTTGGGAATGAGAAATTTCTACTTCAACAACGACAACCGCGACGGCACGGCTGCGCCGTCGAAAACCGAAGAGTGGGCACAGGGTTTCATGCTCGATTACAAGTCGGGCTACACCGACGGCACGGTTGGTTTTGGCGTCGACGCACTGGGCTTGATGGGGATTACGCTGGACAGTGGCAAGGGACGACACGTCGGCAGCAGCATGATTCCTTCAGATAGCGACAACAGCGCTGTCGACGAATGGAGCCGGTTGGGATTGACCGGCAAGGTCAAGGTCTCGAAAACCGAACTGCGCCTGGGCACGCTGATGCCCAAGCTTCCCATCCTGGTGTCCAACGACGGCCGTCTTCTGCCACAGACCTTCGAAGGTGGCCAGATCACCTCGGGCGAGTTCAAGGATTTGACCTTCACCGCAGGCCGAATCGAACACGCCACCGGTCGGGGCTCAAGCGATCAGACCGGGTTGGCTGCCACGGGCGGCACTCGTGAAAGCAACGCGTTCGACTTCGCCGGCGGCGACTGGAAAGTCACCAAGGACCTGACCGCCCAGTATTACTACGCTAACCTGGACAACTACTACACCCAGCAGTTTTTCGGTCTGATCCACACGCTGGCGATCGCGGAAGGTCAATCGCTGAAAACCGACTTGCGCTACTTCAAGACCGATTCATCCGGTGCAAACAGCTCGGGGACGTCAGGCTACAAAATCAGCGGCTACACCGAGGGCAATGATGGTGAGATCGACAATCGAACCTGGAGCGCCGCGCTGATTTATACGGTGGGTGGCCATGGCCTCACAGCGGGTTATCAAAGCGTTTCGAGCGGCAGCAACTTCACGCAGCTCAATCAGGGCAGCCTGGCCAACAAGGGTGCCGGCGGCTCCAGCGTCTACCTGTACACCGACCGACTGATTCAAACCTTCACCCGCGCAGGGGAACGCACAGCCTTCGGTCAATACGCCTACGATTTTGCCGCCATGGGGGTGCCCGGACTGAAAGCGTCTGTCATGTACCTCAGCGGGGACAACATCAAGACGACCTCTGGCGATACCCAGAAGGAATGGGAGCGGGATATTGCGCTGGACTACGTGATTCAGTCCGGTTCGCTTAAAGGTGTCGGGTTCGGATGGCGTAACGGCAAGTCCAACAGCGAGGCGTCCCGCAACCAGTATCAGAATCGCTTGATCGTGAGCTACAGCATCCCACTGCTGTAGGAGCAAAGCTTGCTCCGGGCGGCGATCCGACGATGGCGTCGGCACCTTCAACATCAACGTGACTGACACACCGCTATCGCGAGCAGGCTCACTCCCACATTGGATCTTGGGTGGCCGCAAAATGTATGACCAACCTCATTCCCTGTGGGAGTGAGCCTGCTCGCGATGGCCTCGGCAAACTCAACATCAAGGTGACTGACCCACCGCTATCGCGAGCAGGCTCGCTCCCACATTGGATCTTGGGTGGCCGCAAAATGTATGACCAACCTCATTCCCTGTGGGAGTGAGCTTGTCCAGATTCATTAGGCCAGATCAGTATTGAACTGATATCGCTTCGCCAGGGAACTCCTGACGTCCGCCACGCATCCTAGACTATGAGGTACTTCCTT
Organism: Pseudomonas frederiksbergensis; assembly: GCF_900105495.1. Classification (NCBI taxonomy): domain Bacteria; kingdom Pseudomonadati; phylum Pseudomonadota; class Gammaproteobacteria; order Pseudomonadales; family Pseudomonadaceae; genus Pseudomonas; species Pseudomonas frederiksbergensis. The sequence goes on from NZ_FNTF01000002.1 coordinate 4,936,699, forward strand.
TTTTGCTTCACGCTTTCCGAGGACACCGTCATGCGTCGTCTGATTATCATCTCTTCACTAGTGCTTTGTTTGCCCGTTGGTTCGGCCATGGCCGATGTAGATGCAAAAGATGTCGCCACCTCGGCCGGGGTCTCCGCATCGCTGTACTCGACCTTCAAGGATGACAAACGGGTGATACCAGCCCGAGATGACGCCACCAGCTTCGTCGCCAGTGGTGGCGCGATTCGGGGTGCTTATCTGGAGTCGTACTTAAAGCAGGTTCGCCTGGAAAATCCCGGTCTCAACGCCAGCGACGAAGACCTGGCCAGAGCAATCCTCGTCCAGGAAGGCGTAGCTGCAGGTCAATAAAGGCTGAAAAAGTAGCGGTGGGGCTCGCGGCACCCGGATAGCGTTTGCAGCCCTACCTCACTTCAGCACCCTTGGATAATCGCGCCCAACCTGCCACCAATTGCGCGCTGATGCTCACGCCGCCACACACCACAATCACTACATCATGGGCATCGGCAATCGCCGGATGGTCCAGGTATCCAATCGCCAACGAAACGCCGCACGCCGGCTCGACCAACTGACGCAGGTCGTTGGCGTAACGCACCACGCCCATGATCGCCTCGTCATCGCTGAGCACGACACATTCATGCGGGAAATCGAGGATGTGCTGCACCGGCCAGGCAGCCACCAACGTAGCGCCGAGCGACTTGGCGACCGTATCGATCCGGGGAAATACCACCGGATGTCCGGCGCTGACAGCGGCGGCAAAAGACGCGGCACCCTGGGTTTCACACGCAATGATCCGGCAGTCCATGCGCTTGTGGCGGATCAATCCGGTGAGAATCCCCGCCAGCAAGCCTCCGCCCCCTACCGACATCACAAGTGCATCGACCTGAGGACAGTCCTCGAGGATTTCATCGACCATCGTGCTGTGCCCTTCCCACAGCACCGGGTGATCGAAGGCTGGCACGTATTCGGTGTCCGCGCCCTGGGCGAGTTCCTTGGCCCGTAGATTGGCTTCGTCCCAGACCTTGCCATGGACGATCACCTCGGCACCGGTTTTCCTGATCCGTGCACGGGTGGTTTCCGGCGTGGTGTTCGGCACCACGATGCAGGCTTTCAACCCCAGGCTGGCGGCAGCCACGGCGGTGGCAAACCCGGCATTGCCGCCGGAAGGACAGATCACTTTGCGTTTCCCTTGCTCCGCCGCCTGGCTGCACAACAGCCCTATGCCGCGAAGTTTGAATGAGCCGCTCGGTTGCAGGTTTTCCAGCTTGAGCCAGATTCGTCGGGACGGGGTCGACAGATCCGGATGCAGAATCAAGGGCGTTCTGATGTGAAGCATGGTGGTGCTCCTTAAGGGTGAACGGTCCTTATCCAAGCTTAGTTCACCCTGCCCGGCGGCTACCGCTTCAGCTATAACGCGGTGCTGCCGTGGAGTTACCGAACAACCCCGAAAGCGTCTGGCGCTGGGCTTCGTAAGTGTCCCACTGGTCGCCTTGGTGCAGGCCGGGAATGGTCACCACTTCGCCTTGCGCCAGGCCCGTCAACGCGGCATCGACCATGTCCTGGGCAGACATCACGATCTCTTGCGGCAGGTTTTCCACTGGGTTGCCGGCCTCGCTCCAGAAGTCAGTAGCGGTAGCACCGGGCAATACGGCCTGGATACGAATGCCTTTGTCCGCCAACTCGCGGTGCATCGACTGGCTCAGGCCGAGGACAAACGCCTTGGTCCCGCCATACACGCCGTTAAGAATTTCCGGGGCGATGGCAACGATCGAGGAGATATTGATCACCGTCCCGGTGCCGCGAGCGACGAAGCCTGGCACCACCGCGTAAGCCAGGCGCATCAACGCGGTCACGTTGAGGGTGATCATGTCTTCCATGTCATCCACCGGGCTGCCGAGCAGCGGCATGACAGCACCGACCCCGGCGTTGTTGACCAACAGGGTGATACTGGCGTCGTTGCGTAGAATCTCTTCAACCCGCCGCACGTCGGCCTTGTCTTTCAGATCAGCGGCGACCACTTCCACGGCGCGGCCGGTTTCGTTACTCAGGTGGTTGGCCAGGGCGTTCAGTTTTGCCTGGTTGCGGGCGACCAGAATCAGGTCGTAACCCTGCCGCGCGAGGCGGTCGGCATACACCGCGCCGATGCCCGAAGAAGCGCCAGTGATCAGTGCGGTGCCTTTGGATGAGAGAGCCATGTCGATTACCTTCACAGTGAGGCGATAACGTCGCCGGGTGCGAACCGTTATAAAGGGTCTAACGCTCGTCTCAAATGACGTTTAAAGTACGTTTTTCGGACATGACCTTTTGAGGACACCTCAATGACTTCCGTAGCGTTTGTAGTGTTTGAAGGGTTTCAGTCCATGGCGCTGGCGGCCATGCCGGTGTTCGAGTACGCCAATTTCAGCGCGGGCGAAGCGCTTTATGACGTCAGCGTAGTGTCCGAAGACGGCCGCACATTGCGTGCGTCCGGTGGCCTGAGCGTCGGCACCGAAGCCTTTGGTGAACGAGTGTTCGATACGGTGATCGTAGTCGGCGGCGATGCCATCCTCGAGCAGGCGCCCGAGGGCGTGCTGACGTATCTGCGCCACAGCGTTAAAACCGCACGGCGCACGGCGTCGATCTGCTCCGGGGCGTTCGTCCTCGCCCAGGCGGGTTTGCTCGACGGACGGCGGGCCACCACCCACTGGGCTTATGCCCGGGAGCTGCAAGCGCGGTTCCCGTCGATCAAGGTCGAAGAAGACCGCATCTACGTCGTCGACGGTTCGATCTGGACCTCCGCCGGGATGACCGCCGGCATCGACCTGGCGCTGGCCATGGTGGAAAAGGATCACGGCGCCGCACTGGCCCGTTCCGTGGCGCAGAAACTGGTGATGTACCACCGCCGCGCGGGCGGCCAGTCGCAGCACTCGGCGCTGTTGGAACTGGAGGCGAAATCCGACCGCATTCAAACCGTCCTCGGCTATGCGCGAGAACACCTCACCGAAACCTTGTCGGTGGAGCAACTGGCGGACGTCGCGCGCCTCAGCCCTCGGCAGTTCAGCCGGGCCTTCCGGGCGGAAACCGGTCAATCACCGGCCAAAGCCATCGAGAACCTGCGCCTGGAAACGGCACGGCAGATGCTCGAGCGCGGACGCCTGACCCTCGACCAGATCGCCGAAGAATCCGGTTTCAGCGACTGCCGTCGTATGCGCGAAGCCTTCCTGCGGGCGTTCGGACAGCCGCCGCAAGTGATTCGGCGAAATGCCAGGGCCGACAGCGCCACATAGGAGCTGCCGCAGGCTCCTACACTGAACGGTGTCAGGTCCGTTTGTGGAGGTGCAGATGAAAATCTCGGCCAAACTGGCGTTTTTCGCCATTGTTTCCACCCTCGCCTACCTTGGGCTTGCGGTGTGGGGGCTTGGCGGGTTCTCGGCGTTTTTCGCTCATGCACCGCTGGTGGTCATCGTGCTTGCCACGTTGGTGATGGTCATCGCGTCCTGGTTCACCGAGGTCAACCTGAGTCCCGGCGAACGTGAAGACCGGGCCAATCGCTGGGTACTGCCGGCGTTCGGGGTGATCGGTTTATTGAGCGGGTACCTGCCGGCGTACACCGACCGGATCGATTTCTGGACCTTTGGCGGCGAAGGGGTGCGCTGGCTCGGGGCGTTGCTGTTCATCATCGGCGGCACGCTGCGGCTGTGGCCGGTGTTTGTGCTGGGCAAGCGTTTCAGCGGATTGGTGGCGATTCAGCCGGGGCACACGCTGGTCACCGACGGGATTTATCGCACCTTGCGCAACCCCAGTTATCTGGGGCTGATGATCACTGCCGTGGGCTGGGCCCTGGCCTTTCGCTCTGGCGTTGGCCTGTTGCTGGCCGCGCTGACGCTAATCCCGCTGATCGCCCGCATTCACGCCGAAGAAGCGCTGTTAAGGGCGCAGTTCGGCAGCGAATACGAGGCTTACTGCGCCCGCAGTTGGCGGTTGATTCCCGGGGTTTATTAGCCAATTCACCTATCCCCTGTGGGAGTGAGCCTGCTCGCGATTGCGATCTTTCAGTCACATCAACGCTGAATGTGCTGACGCCATCGCGAGCAGGCTCGCTCCCACATTAGATTGTGTGTAGGCGGATTTGGTCGTCTTGATCCACATGGGCCTCGACCGAGTCGTAGCTGGCTAATGTGGCATGCGGAGTCTGGAGCGGATGGTCGTGGGTCGCGGTCACCACGATCAGGCCCGCTCCCGCTGCCTCGGCGGCGAGAATGCCCACGGTGGCGTCTTCGAAAATCAGGCAATCGGCCGGTTCAACGCCCAAACGCCTGGCTGCCAGTCGATAGCCCGCGGGATCAGGCTTTCCGGCGCTCACGTCTTCGGCAGTGACCATCACCAAAGGCTCTGGAATGCCCGCCGCGGCCATCCGCCGCAGCGCCAATGCCTTCGGCGCCGAGGTGACGATTGCCCATTGGTTGGCGGGCAGCGATTTCAGGAAATTCGCCGCGCCAGGCACCTCGATGATCCCCTCGACATCCTCGATTTCCGCCTCGGTGATGAACGCCGCTTCCGCCTCGCCATCCACCCCCGGCAACGCCAGGCGATTGATGGTGTCGATGGCGCGAACGCCATGGATGGTGGGCAGGAATGAGACGACATCGACGCCGTGACGCAAGGCCCAGGCCGCCCAGATCCGCTCGGCAGCGGCGATGGAGTTGAGGACGGTGCCGTCCATATCAAACAGAAAAGCGCGGTATGAGGTGTTGAGGACAGATTTTTGAGCAGACAAGGGGAGGTACCTCTCGCAAGTGCCAGGCGGGTTCGCCGAACAATGTAGCATTTGCGAGGAGCTGCCGAACGCTACCCGAGCCTTCGGCAACTCCAGCAGAGGTTTTTCTTGCTAAGCGGTGCGCGGTGCTTCAACAGGCGGCGTGCCGTCGTGAAACATTGTTTTCAATTGAGCACGCAGTTCCGGTGAATCGGTGTGCTTGTGAACACTGACCGCATGCTGTGCAGCAGCCTCGAGCAGTTCGTTTTCAGAGTCTGCGCACAGAGCGACCGAGCATTTGGCATCACTTGGAAACTCGCGGCAGTCGATGTATTTACGCGCCATGATCTTCTCCTCCCTGCGACGAACGCAGGCCGCGGCCTGCGCGAATGGTCACTCGACGCGCCCCCAGACATCAAACACGATTGCATGTCGCACCGAGTGTGCCGACTCTTGAAGTATAGGCCCGCCACAAGGCCCATTGTCACAGGTGGGATGGGTTCAGGTTCTATAGGGTGTCTTTCGACTTCAAGGCAAATTCCACACAGTCCAGCAACTGCCCGAGCGCCCACGGTTTCTTGATGAACGACACCGAATGCCTGACCCCGGAGCTTTCCGGGGTTTCAAAACCGGACATGATCATGATCGGTTTTTCGGGCCAACGGTCGCCAAACAGATTGGCCAGATCGGCGCCGTTGAGCTTGCCTGGCATGGTGATGTCCGTGAGCAACAAGCTAACCTGTCGTGCATGCAATTCCAGATATTCCGATGCAGCGTCTGCACTGATATGCGGTTCAACCACAAAGCCTTCTTCCTGAAGAATTTCGCAGAGAAATTCCAGGATCAGCGGGTCGTCCTCAACCACGAGAATCAACCCGCCAGCAAGGTGATCACCTGCTATCGATTCTGGACACATGATTTGCCACTCCCTGATCGCATCAATGATTTCGCGGGTTCAAATCCGCTACCTATCAGGTATGAGCAGCGGACTTCGCGGAAATTCATTTTTGATACAACCGGGAGGCGAAATCAGGCGCATACAGCGCTGCAGGGCGCCTGCCAACCAGGTTCTGGTCTCGACCAGGGGTGTGCGGATCAGTACGACGATGCGTCTTTTTTCATGCTGTCCTTGGACATCGCATCCTTTTTCATTCCGTCCTTGGACATGGCGTCTTTCTTCATCGCGTCCTTGCTCATGGAATCCTTGGACATGGCGTCCTTTTTCATCGTGTCTTTGTGCATCGCGTCTTTGGACATTGAGCCCTTGCTCATGCTGTCGTTGCTCATGCTGTTACTGGTTGCTGCATCAGCGGCAAACACGCTGGCGGCGCTAAACGCCAGGCACATGGACAGTACGGTGGTCGCTAACTTTTTCATGATGAAACTCCTTGAAGCACAGGTTGCGAAGCGCAGCGGGTGCTGCGCAGTGAAGTGGCCAGGCGCCATCAGCTACCAGCAAACCAGTTGTAGCCCTGGTCTTCCCAGTAGCCACCCGGATAAGTGTTGGTGACGAAAAGCGCCTGAATATGTTTGGGGTTCTTGTAGCCCAGCTTGGTGGGCATGCGCAGCTTCATCGGGAAGCCGTATTCGCGCGGCAGCACCGCGCCGTCATAGGTCAGCGCCAGTAAGGTTTGCGAATGCAGTGCGGTGGCCATGTCGATGCTGGTGTAGTAGTCGTCCGCGCATTTGAAGCCGACATATTTGGCATCCGTGTCGGCACCGATCCGTCTCAGGAAGTCACTGAACCGTAAGCCGCCCCAGCGCCCGATCGCGCTCCAGCCTTCGACGCAGATGTGCCGGGTAATCTGTTCGGTCTGGGCCATGGCGCGCAGTTCTTCCAGGCGCCAGCTGCGCTTGTCGGCGACCATGCCGGTCACTTCCAGTCGATAACCCTCTTCCTCCACCGTCGGCGCCTCCTCGATGCCGTAGAAGGCATTGAACGGAAACGGCCGGGTGATCATTGACTCGGGATAAGTCGGTGCCAGGGTATTGGGGTTGAACAACCAGCCCTGGACCCGATCGTTGAACCGGGACATGGAGGACAACGCGGTTTCGACGCTCTCGTTGTCGGTGAGGTTGCAGCCGGACAACATGGCCACGCCGCCGAGGGTCAGGCCGCGCATCAGGAACGAGCGTCGCGAGCGGTCCTCGATCTGCGGTGCGAGGATCTTTCTGGCATCCGTCAGGATGGACGACTCGTCCAGCCCTGAGCCTTGAATGCGCTTTTTCATACGACCTCCTTGCGACCGACAATCATGGCCCACAACGTTTTGGGCACCAGCGCGACCATCACCAAATGAACCGCGACAAAGGCCACCAACAGCGCCATCGCGATGAAGTGCACGTGCCGCGCGCTTTCGTAGCCACCCATCAGCTCACGCAACAGCGGAAACTGGACGGATTTCCACAACACCAGCCCGGAGATCACCAGCAGCGTGATGTCGACCATCACGAACAGGTACGCCACCCGTTGCACCTGGTTGTAATGACTCAGGTCGGCATGCCCCAATCGACCGCGCAATGCCGCCCACAAGTCATGCAAAACCCCTTTGGGCGAAACCGGGAAAAAGCGCCGTTTCAGACGACCACTGACGAGGTTGATGATCAGGTAGACAAGACCGTTGACGGCCAGAAGCCACATCGCCGCGAAATGCCATTGCAACGCGCCAGCGAGCCATCCACCCAAGGTGATTTCTTTGGGAAAACTGAAGTCGTACAGCGGGGAGGCGTTATAGATTCGCCAACCGCTGGTGACCATGACCAGCACCGCCAGGGCGTTCAGCCAATGGGTCAGCCGTAACCAGCGGGGATGGCTGCTGACCGTGGGTGTAGCAGGTAACTGCGACATGATGGGCTCCCGGCGGTTGATCGTTGGAGCCGATTATGCGAGCCGACAGATCGCCAAATCCTCACGTAAAGTTAAATTAAACGTGATAACTACCCACCTATAACCTGTGGGAGTGAGCCTGCTCCCACAGTTTTTTTTGCGTGGTCCGCCCTTGGCTCAATTGTGGTTAAAATGCCGCCCCCACAAATTGCTGGCCCTGCCCGATGAACGCTGACGCCCTTTCCACCCTCCACGACCATCTGCTGACAGCCCTGGCCACCGCCCCCGCCGAAACCCGCCGGCTGTTCCACGGCCGGGGCCGGTGCTGGCCGGGGCTGGAGCAATTGACGGTCGACTGGTTGCAGGGCGTGGTGCTGGTGTCGCTGTTCAAGGAACCCGAAGCCTCGCAGCTGGAGGCGTTGAAACACAAACTGATGGACCTCACGCAATCGCCTGCGTGGACGCAATCCGGCGCGCATACCCTCTTGCTGCAACATCGCTACCTGCTGCAAAGCACCACCGAGTGGTTGTTGGGGGACGCGATCGACGAGATGACGATCACCGAGGGCGGCCTGCATTACCGGGTGGACCTGGGCCGCAAGCAGAACACCGGCCTGTTCCTCGACATGCGTTACGGCCGCGACTGGGTGCGGGCCAATGCCCAGGGCAAGCGCGTGCTGAATCTGTTCGCCTACACCTGCGGCTTTTCGGTAGCGGCCATCGAAGGGGGGGCGACGCACGTGGTCAATCTGGACATGTCCAGCCCGGCCCTGAGCCGTGGCCGCGACAATCACCGGCTCAACGGCCACGACCTGAGCAAGGTGACGTTCCTCGGTCATGACCTGTTCAAGTCCTGGGGCAAGGTGATCGGCAAGGGCCCTTACGACCTGGTGATCATCGACCCGCCGTCGTTTCAGAAAGGCAGTTTCCTGCTGACCAAGGACTACCAGCGCGTGCTGCGCCGACTGCCGGAACTGCTCAGCCCGCAGGGCACGGTACTGGCGTGCATGAACGATCCGGCGTTTGGTGCGGACTTCCTCATCGACGGCGTCACCCGCGAAGCACCGAGCCTGCGGTTCGAGCAACGGCTGGACAACCCGCCGGAATTTCCCGATGCCGATGTTGAATGCGGGTTGAAGGCGCTGGTGTTCAAGCGGGAGGATTGAGCACCAGGGCAAACAACTCACCATGCCCATTCACATTGAGCTTGTGATAGAGATTGCGCCGGTGCACCTTCACCGTCTCGGGGGAAATGCCCATCTGCTGGGCGATCGCCTTGCTTGAGAAGCCCTGGAGAATCAGGCGCGCCGTTTCGATTTCCCGCACCGACAGACGCGCGTCGAAACGATCCAGCAGGGTCGCCAGATCCCCGGCCACCGCCTCGGTGGCCGGTCCTTCCGGGGGCATCAGTTGCAGGTGACGGCGCATCGCCGCCAGCACCCAATCGCGCACGCAAAGCAGGCGGCCCTGCTCTTCAAGCGTGAATCGCGTCGAGCGTCCCAACGACAAACCGAGCACGGCGCCCTCGACGTTGACCATGAACTGCAACTCGTCGCCGCCCACCACGCTGCGGAAGTAGCTCAGGTAGTACTCGCTCTGCTGAAACTGGTCGGGGGCCACCGAATCGAGGCTGTGCAAACCGTCGGCAATACCGGCACAGGCGGCCTGATAAAACGGATCGAGCAAGTACATGCCAGCGCTGTAGTCCGCGAGGTCTTCATGCTCGGCAGCACCGCCCTTCGAGTCGAAATCGATCAGCAGACGCGGCACCCGCCCGGCCCTCATGACTGCGACCAACGCGTTGTCCATCGGCACCAGCAGCCGCAGCGTATCAACCAGCGCACGCCAGAACCCGTCCTGCCCCACCGCACCAAAGACCCGCGCCAGCCCCTGGTGCACCGGTAACTCTTTCAACAACGCGTCCACGCCCTACCCCTTTCGAGTAACCCATGATGGGAATGGGTGAGTCCACTCCCGGTCGATACGCTGCAAGCACCTGATCATCACCGGCCTGCAGCAGGCCAGGAGTGCCGCATCATGAGTCGTCACCGCTCGTATATCAATCTTGGACTGGGCACCTGTCTGTCGGTCTCGCTATCGGCGGTTGCCGCCGACGGCCCGACGGTTCACGTCTACAACTGGTATGACTACATTGGCCCCACGACCCTGCAGGATTTCAAGCGTGACACCGGGATTGTCCCGGTCTACGACACCTTCGACAGCGCCGAAGTGCTGGAGGGCAAATTGCTCACCAGCCGCAGCGGATACGACGTGGTGGTGGCCAGCAATTTCAGCTTGCCGACCCTGATCAAGGCCGGCGCCCTGGCACCTCTGCCCCACGCGCAGATGCCCGATTTCAAAAACATGGACGCTGACCTGTTGGCGAAACTGGCCAAGAACGACCCGGGCAACCAGTACGCCGTGCCGTATCTGTGGGGCACCAACGGCATCGGCTACAACATCGACAAGGTCCGCGCCGCGCTGGGCGACAAGGCGCCAGTGGATTCCTGGGACCTGGTGTTCAACGAAGCCAACCTGGCCAAGCTCGGCGAGTGCGGCGTGGCCATGCTCGACTCGCCGGCCGAGATGCTGCCGGTCGCCCTGCACTACCTCGGCCTGCCACCCAACAGCACCAACCCCGAAGACTACAAAAAGGCCGAGGCACTGCTGCTCAAGCTGCGTCCGCACATTGCTTACTTCAACTCGTCCAAGTTCATCAGCGACCTGGCCAACGGCAACATCTGCGTGGCGGTGGGTTGGTCCGGCGCGATGCTGGAAGCCAAGACCACTGCCGAACAGGCGAAGAATGGCGTGAAGATCGCCTACAGCCTGCCCAAAGAAGGCGCGCCGGTGTGGTTCGACACGTTGGTGTTGCTCAAGGACGCGCCGCACCCGGAACAGGGTTTGGCTTTCATCGACTACCTGATGCGCCCTGAAGTCATCGCGCCGGTCAGTGATCACCTCTCCTACCCCAATGGCAACCGCAGCGCGACGCCACTGGTGGCCGAAGCGACCCGCAACAATCCGGCCGTGTATCCGTCGGCCGAAGCCATGGCCACGTTATTCACCCTCCAGCCTCTGCCGCCCGCCACCGAGCGCGTGCGCACAAGGATCTGGAGCAAAGTCAAAAACGGTCAGTAACCGCGATGAAATCTGTAGCAGCTGCCGAGCTTGCGAGGCTGCGTTCGGCTGCGCAGCAGTCGTAAATCCGGTTAACGCGATCCTCCTGAAGCACCGCGTACTCAGAGTTTGCGACTGCTTCGCAGCCAAACGCAGCCTCGCAAGCTCGACAGCTGCTACGGGGATTGCGTTAGGCAATAATTTTTTAATGAATTGAAGATGAGAGAAACGATGAAACCACGTGCCCGCGACTTGAATATCCAGTTCGGCCAACTGCAACCCGGCCCACTCAACGCCATCACCGATGTGCCCGGCGTCCGGGTCGGTCACAGCAATGTGCGAGGACGCACGGCAAACGGTCGCGACATCCTGACCGGCGTCACCGTGATCGAACCGCGTGCCGGTTCTACCAGCCTGCAACCGTGCTTTGCCGGCGTCCATGTGCTGAATGGCAACGGTGATGCGACCGGTCTTGAATGGATTCGCGAAGCAGGCCTCTTGACCAGCCCGATCGCCTTCACCAACACCCACAGCCTGGGTGTGGTGCGCGATGCGCTGGTTGTGCTGGACCGAGAACAGCAGCCAGATGACGGGCGACTCTACTGGAACATGCCCGTGGTGCTGGAGACCTTCGACGGCCTGCTCAACGACATCAACGGTTTCCACGTGAAGCCTGAACATGTGGCCGAAGCCCTGAGCGCGGCCGCGGGTGGTCCGGTGATCGAAGGTGCCGTCGGCGGTGGCAGCGGCATGATCTGCCATGAATTCAAGGGCGGGATCGGCACCGCTTCGCGGCGTCTGAACAGTGCTCAGGGCGGCTGGACCGTCGGCGCCATCGTCCAGGCCAACCATGGCATCCGCAACGAACTGCGCGTCGACGGTTACCCGGTCGGGCGCTACATGGAAAAGGCTGACTCGCCGTTCCTCAAGGCATCCTTGCCGCATCCGGGCATGGGCTCGATTGTCGTCTGCCTGGCCACCGACGCGCCGTTGTTGCCGCACCAGTGCACGCGCCTCGCGCAGCGCGCCAGCCTCGGCCTGGCCCGCACGGGCGGTGGTAATGAAGACCACAGCGGTGACATCTTCATCGCCTTCGCCACCGGCAATCAGCACGTGCCGCCGGCCGCTTACGAGAACAAGCGTGCGCCGACCACCGACAACCTGAGCATGGTCAACAACGACCACATCAGCGAGTTGTTCCTGGCCGCCACCGAAGCCGTGGAGGAAGCGATCATCAATGCCTTGCTGGCCTCGGACACCGCCGAAGGCAACGGCCATGCGGTACCGGGTCTGGATGCCGGGACGCTGCTCAACGCCTTGCGTCGGGCCGGGTGGCCAGGGGATTCGACTAGCGGTACTTGAGCGCAAACCCCCAACTTTCTACGATAAATCTACGCAGCCGCTTGTTGACTCAAGCCGTTGCGTAAGTGGTGAGTGAAATGAACCCCTACCAAGCTCGCCACTTGTTTCACGCGCATCTTGAGCCTCGAGGGCTCTACTTCCTCCCCATCAAAGAGCTTTGAGGCTCTTTTTTTATCTGCATGATTTCCAGACACAAGAAAGCCCTTGGCACGTTGTTCGCACCAAGGGCTTTTTTTTGCGTTGAGTCGAAGCGACTAGACCAATCGCAGTCTAGGGGACGGGGCTGGCGCTGCACCTTCACCCAGCCGCTCCCGAACAAATTCATTGGCCTTGCGCGTCATCTGGTCCAGATGCCGGTCACGCTGTTTCTCCGCATCGAGCATGGCCCGCTTGCCGTGTTTTTGCAGCAGGTAGGTATGAATCTGCCGCACCTCCAGCGAGCTGTAGATCGGCGCCACGTCCAGCACGGCCATCAAGCCATCGGTGCCGTGGTCGCGGGTGTTCATCAGCACTTGAGTCGCGCGCACGCCCACCACCTGAAACCCCATTGCCTCAAAATACGGAACCTTGGCCACCGCGCACGTCAACTCGGCATGCGGATAGCGGCCGACCATTTCCTGCAACATCCGCCGGGCAATGCCTTGGCGCCGATGGCTGGCACTCACCGCCATGTACGCAACCCCGCATGCATCGGGATCGTCCTTGACCGGCAGGTACAACAGAAAGCCGATGACCTTCTCGGGGTCGTCTTCGTCGGTCGCGACGAGCAACTCCACCGCCATCCCTTTCACCCCGTTCAACGCCTCCAGATAAAGGTGAACCTCGTAGCCAATCGCGTACTGGTAAACGTTGTACAACAGGTTGCTCGGCGCGATAGCGACCATGCTGATGTCGGTCAGGTAATCGACCACCATCTGCAGGATCTGGCTATTGATGTGCTCGGGGCACGGGGTTTTGAAATGGGTGATCTGGGGCATTCGTGGCTCTGACTCTGGGGCGGACGTGAAGAGTGTGTTCGCGGACGTGCCTATCATAACGTGCTGACGTGGCCGAAGGTGGTATGACGCTCGTTCCCACGCTCCGCGTGGGAATGCAGCCCGGGACGCTCCACGTCCCTTCCGGTGCCGAACGCAGAGCGTCCGTTGCGGCATTCCCACGCGGGAGCGTGGGAACGATCGTCGCCCGCCACTGATGCGCCAACCTCATGACTCGCGATACCCCTTAATGATCGTTCCCACGCTCTGCGTGGGAATGCAGCCCGGGACGCTCCGCGTCCCTTCCGGAGCCGAACGCAGAGCGTCCGTTGCGGCATTCCCACGCGGGAGCGTGGGAACGATCGTCGCCTGCCACTGATGCGCCAGCCTCATGACTCGCGATACCCCTTAATGATCGTTCCCACGCTCCGCGTGGGAACGATCATCGACCGCCACTGATGCGCCAACCTCATGACTCGCGACGACCGTGCTACTGCTCCGGCGCAACCATGCGAAACCGGATATTGATCTTGTCGGAGACAACACCGTCGGCCCATTCCCCCTCGCCGATTTTGAAGTCGCTGCGCTTGAGCGTTAACTTGCCGTCGAAAATCCCGATGGCGTTCTCGGCCTTCAAAAGCACCGGCACCTCCACTTCACGGGTGATCCCCCTGAGCGTGAGTTTGCCGGTGATCGAGTAACGGTTGTCGCCCATGACTTTCACGCCGGTCGATTCAAACGTCGCCACTGGATACGTTGCCGTGTTGAACCAGGCTGGTTTTTGCAGTTCGCTGTTGGCGTCGCTGCTTCCGGCGTCGATGCTGTCGAGCTGGATGGTGAGCGCGGCGCGGCCTGCCGACGGGTTGGCCGTGTCGAAATCAAGCGTGGCCTCGAACTTGCGGAAGGTGCCGTATACCCGCGAAGAGAACTGTTTATAGGTGAAGGAAATCGTGCTGGCGATTTCATTGACCTGGGTGTATTCAACCGCCTGGACACAAGGCAACGCGCCGAATGCAAGGGCGGCCACCAGCACGGCGCAGGTCGGGAATCGGTGCTTCATGGGACTCTCCGGTTGGGCTCCCGTTATGAGCAGAGGCGCCGCACACGTGAGCCAGCGATAGGTGGACTAAAGCAAACAAACACCGTTAATTCCACCTGCCGCTCACACTTCCGACCACCTGTCGGCCCCATGCCAATACCGTCCGATACGGCCGCTACCAGGGTGTTTAATGACTGTCCCACCTCACCGCATCGGGAGACCGGCCATGAAATTCGTCATCATCGGAGGAAGCGGGCTGATCGGCAGCAAAGTCTGCAAGAACCTCCAGGACCTGGGGCATGAAGTCATCTCGGCGTCACCGAGTACCGGCATCAACGTCATCACCGGCGAAGGCCTGGCGGACGCGCTCAAGGGCGCCGATGTGGTGGTCGATGTGGCCAACTCCCCTTCATTCGAGGATCACGCGGCGTTGCATTTCTTTGAAACCGCCGGGCATAACCTGTTCGCTGCCGAGAAGGTAGCCGGCACCAAACACCATGTCGCCCTGTCCGTCGTGGGCACCGAACGGATGCTCGACAGTGGTTACTTCCGGGCCAAAATGGCCCAGGAAAAACTCGTCAAGGCCTCGGGCGTTCCCTACACCATCCTGCGGGCCACGCAGTTCTTCGAGTTCATTGGTGCCATTGCTTACTCGGGTCGCGAGGACGGCAACACCATCCATTTAACGTCCGCCGCGTTGCAACCTGTGGCCTCGGTGGATGTCGCCGCTGCTCTGACGGCTATCGCTCAAAAAGCGCCGACCCATCAGACCGTGGAAGTGGCCGGGCCGGATCGCCGGCCCATTGTCGAGTTCGTGAATGAGTACCTGAAACACACCAAGGACCCGCGCGAAGCCGTCCCGGATGACACGGTTCCTTACTTCGGCGCCCCGATCGATGACAAGTCCCTCACGCCCGGCGATAACCCTATCGTCGGAGCGACCCGGTTTGAAGATTGGCTAGAGACTGCACATCCCTCTTGAGTCGCCAGTGGCGATGATGACCAGCGGGTCCAGGAACTGAACCCGCTCTCATCGTTCAGGTATCAGTTCTTCACAGGCAACGGCTTGCAAGCAAATCGGGCTGCGATAGGATGGCTTGCGGATTTTCGATAGCGACTCGCATGGCGAGAAGGATTGCTGATGTTCATTGGACGACTCGCCGGGCTCACCGGTTGTACCCCGAAAGCCATTCGACTTTACGAACAGATGGGGTTGATCCCGGAACCGGATCGTCAGGGTCGATATCGCATCTACACCTCACATCACCTCACGCTCGTGCGCCTGATCCGCCGGGCGCAGATCGCCGGTTTCAAGCTCGCCGAAATGGTGCCACTCATCGCGGCGAAGACCACATTGCAAGCCTTTCCCTTGGTACTGGCCAACGAGGCGATCGACCTCAAACGCCAACAAATTTTCGCGAAAATAGCCGACATGCAGGCCTTGGCTGATCACCTCAGCGAACTCAAAAGCGAGATCAATTGCCTTTTTGAACCGGGCACAGTGATAACGCCTCATAGCGATGCGTCGAGCGCTGGCCTAGATAGATAAACGTCGATTGCAAGGCATCTTGTGGCGCTCGTGGACAAAAGCCCAATTCGGTCCTGGCCTTGGTGATGGCGTATTCCTGCTTGACGCCGTGGAACATCCTGACCTGACTGAGCAACAGTTGCGCTGGCCGACCGGTCAAGCCGGCCCAACGCTCCTGCATCCACGCCACCGCGACCAACAACCATTTGGGCGCCAGCGGTGGCAGGCGATAGCCCGGTGAAACCTCGTTCGCGCCATCAATGATCTCGGCCAGTGAAGAGGACCGTTCATTCGCCAGAATGTAGCGCTGCCCTGACCGGCCTTTTTCTGCCGCGAGGATCATCCCGAGGGCGACATCTCGCACGTCGACAAAATTGAAATGAAAGCCTGGGTCCAGAGGCATTTGTCGCAACCTGACCGAATCGACAAACTTCATGGTGTCAGTCAGCTTGGCCGCGTTGGGGCCGATCATCGCCGAGGGCAACACCGAGACCATCCAAAGGTTCAGGGCCTGCGCCGTATGCCAGGCCATTTTCTCCGACAGGATCTTGGACGCGTAATAGGCATTCTGGTCCTCGTCGTTCCAGTGCTCTTCATCGAGCTTCTGCCCGTTCTGACCGATGGCCGCAACGGAACTGACATACACCACGCGCTTGACCCCGGCCTTAGCCGCCGCCTGCAAAACGCGACGTGTTCCTTCCACATTCGGTTGGATAATCTCGGCGTGCGGATGCCTCGCCCAGTGCTTGAACACCGCCGCGACCTGAAACAACAGGTCCACCCCGTTCAACGCCTCGAGCATGGCCGCTTCGTCGAGCAGTTCGGCATACACCCTTTCGCAATCCAGCCCCTCGAACGCCGCCGATTCGTTCACATCACGAACCCCTGCGCGGACTCGGTAACCCTGATCGAGCAAGGCTCTGACCAAGGTATTGCCCAAATGCCCATTGGCCCCTGTGACCAGACATAACTGACTCATACAACCCTCCCTCTCGCTTGAACAACATCCGTTTTGGCGAAGACGACCTTAGGCTCTGTCCCGTGGGACAGAGTCAAGCAGTACGCGATCACGCGGCCATTGGATTGCCGAATCAACGGGTCACCGACGAAGAATTTTCCTCCTGTTTCTGACTCAAATAAGACACAGACCGCTCAGTCGTGCCGATCAAAACCGACGCACTGCGCATTGGGCAATCCACCCTCATGGGGATGACGTCCATGAACACCACTTCCCAAGACATACCGGACACCCTTTATGGCTCACACAGCCACATTGACGAGGCCGCCATCGCCCCGCTGCTGCGTCAATACGCCGAGCCCCTGCCGGATCTGGAGGCCAAAACCTTTGGTGAAATGTTCGACCGCTACGCTGATGCGCGGGTGGTGATGATCGGTGAAGCCAGCCATGGCACTTGCGACTTTTATCGAGCCCGGGCTGCGATCACCCAAAGGCTGATCGAGCAGCACGGCTTCAATATCGTGGCGGTTGAAGCCGACTGGCCAGACGCAGGTCATGTCGACCGATATGTGCGGGGGCTGGTGCCCTCGGCCTGGAAACGGCATATCTTCAGCCGGTTTCCGACCTGGATGTGGCGCAACACCGATGTGAGAGCGTTCGCCCATTGGCTCCATCGGTACAACCACCAGCAAGCTCCTGAATCTCGCGTCGAGTTTCGCGGTCTGGACGTTTACAGTTTGCGAAACTCCATTCATGAGGTGCTGAGTTATCTGGAAAGGACTGACCCGCACCTGGCACACGAAGCAAGGCGTCGTTATGGCTGTTTGACCCCTTGGCAGGATGATCCTGCGTTGTACGGCCATTTTGTCGAACGCAATGGCCTGATGCCCTGCGAGCAGGCCGTGGTCGACCAACTCAATGTCATGCTGGCCGAACAACTGGCCGGGCTTGTCCAATCCGACGAGGCGTTCTTCAATGCGGCGCAAAACGCCCGGGTCGTGCGGGCGGCGGAGCAATACTATCGAGCGATTTATCGAGGTTCGACCGCCTCCTGGAACCTGCGTGACCGCCACATGTTCGACACCTTACAGGCCCTGCTGGAGCATCGCGGCCCAAAAGCCAAAGCGGTGGTGTGGGCCCACAACTCCCATATCGGCAATGCGGCGGCCACGGAAATGGGCTGGAAAGGTCAGTTCAATATCGGTCAGCTGTGCCGCAATGCATATGGCCGCCATGTCGTGCTGATCGGCATGAGCACCGACCGCGGCCAGGTAGCAGCCGCCGATGACTGGGATGGCGAGATGCACATCAAGGACATCCGGCCCTCTCGTCCAGACAGCTGGGAGCATCAGTTCCTCAAGGCTGGTGTCCCGGCTTCATTGACCGACTGGCGAGATCCGCAGCGAAAAGACCTGCTTCGAGCCCTGTCCAAACCTTTGCTGGAGCGGGCCATCGGGGTGATTTACCGCCCCGACAGCGAGCGCAGCAGTCATTACTTCGAAGCGGTGCTGGCCGAACAGTTTGATGCAATGGTCTGGATTGAACAGACCCGTCCGGTGACGGCACTGGCGCTGCCGAGAAGCCAGGAACTGGAGCCCGAAGACGACACCTTCCCGTTTGGTGTGTAACACCGGGAGTATCACCTGTCAGGCAGTGCGTTTTCGCTTTCGCGACCTGGGCTCACGTATCGGAACGCCCCTGAGCTGTGGCGTCGCTGGCGGATTCTCGCTGCCACGCCCGCTGCAACAGCTTGATGACCTCGGCATCCGAGGTCTGGGTAAAGTCCATGTACCAATGGCCGATCGACATCAGCCAGTCGGGAATGATCGGGCATATCAGCTCATCCACCTCACTGCGCAACGCCTCCGCCGTCTCGATCGGCGCCACCGGCACGGCGACGACGATACGCGACGGCGCCTGCGCACGTACCGCATGGATTGCCGCCATCATCGAGGCGCCTGTTGCCAGGCCGTCGTCGATCAGGATCACCACCTGATCCTTGAGTTGCAAAGGCGCGCGCGTTCCCCGGTAAACCTGCTCGCGGCGTAACAGCTCGCGGGTTTCCCGTGCAACCACTTCATCGAACGTGGCCGGATCAATCGGGTGAACCCGCAGCGCCTGTTCATTGAGGATTTGTATGCCGCCGCTGGCGATGGCGCCCATCGCAAACTCTTGATGAGACGGAACACCCAGTTTGCGCACCAGCATCAGGTCCAGACGAACATCCAGTGCCGAGGCCACTTCATAGGCCACCGGCACACCGCCACGGGGCAAGGCGAGGACGATGACATCGGGGCGATGGGCGTATTGGCGCAACGGTTCTATCAGCCGTCGACCGGCAGCGGCCCGGTCTTGCAGGATGGTGGGCGATGAGGGACTCATTTGAAAACCTCCTCAGGCGATCACACCTGTCGGTTCGCATCACAGGGTCACTAGCGAAGTGTCGGTCTGACGGAGCTGACATCAAGTTCAGTCTGAAGGCCCTCTAGACCGCCAAAATGCTGCAAGGCACCTGATACAGAATATGTTCGGTCGTGCTGCCCAGAAGCTTGCCCACCCCATGGGACTGGACTCTGCCCATCACAATCACATCCACTTGATGGGCGTTGGCGAACTCGCTCAGGACCTTAACGGGATGTCCCTCGATGAAATGCCGACGATCAGAGGGCACACCGAATCGACCGGCCAACTTGAGGAATGATTTTTCCAGGTCTTTGCGCAGCGCTTTCGTGAGCTCAGCCAGGGTCAAACCGCCCATGTCCGCCAGGAACGCGGCCGAAATATTGCAGGCGTACAGCAAATGCAACTCGGCATCACACTGCAGGGCGAGACCGCACGCTTGCTGGATGATCCGGTCATTCAGTTCATCGTCGCAAGACGCAGCATCCGACACTTCCACCGCTGCGATGACCTTGCGTGGCAACACGTAACCGCCGCCGCCCAACAGATAAAGCGGTATCGGACAATGACGCAGCAAATGCCAATCCAGAGGCGTGAAAAAAGCGCGTTTAAGCGCTGATTCGTGCTGAACCTCCTTGATCAACAGGTCAGGCTGCATTTCCATGACGTGATCAAGAATGGCTTCGCGCATACCATCAGCCCAAGCCACCTCAGTGGTGGTGTTGATGCCCCCGCTGCGCAGAGTTTTTGCCTGAGCCTTGAGCCAGTCCTCATGATCCTGCCGATAGCGCTCTCGAGCACTTTCCCGATCGCCAGATTCGAGCAGCGACAACATATCCAACGATGGAATCAAGGCGGCGATATGCAAACTTGCACCGCAGGTCATGGCCAGCGCGGCGGCATGGTTTATTGCCTGGGAATGGCGCAGGGCCGGGTTGATGATCAGTAACAACCGTTGATACTGGCTCATGATCTGCCTCCAGTGGGGTGGGTCTTCGGCGCTCGCTGCCCATCGACCGTTGCCGAGGCCAGTGGTTGATCCCGCGGGATCGAGCACCGGCATTAAATCCAGATTCCTCCTCCAGCATTCCCCTGGCGTTGATCTACATCAAACACCTGTATAAAGCATAGACACCCGTCGAAACGGCGTGATCGCGCTCACCCCTTGACGTTCGACCTGACCGCCAGAATGCTGCCCGGCACCGAGTACAACGCCCGCTCGGTGTTGCTGCCGATCAACCGGTCGACACCCACCCGATGCACGGTGCCCATCACCACCACATCCGCCAGGTATTGCTCGACAAACTCACTGATCACCGGCACCGGCAGGCCCATGACGAAATGCCGTCGCTCCGGCGGCACACCGTATCGATCCGCCAGGGTGACAAACGCCAGGTGCAAGGATTGGCGCAGCTCCTCAACGAAATCCGCCCCCCAGCCACCGCTGATCAACGGTGCATCACCATTGAAAGCCGGCGACAAGTCATAGGCATAAAGCAGGTGCAGCGGCGCATCGCATTGCAGCGCCAATGCGTTGGCGGTCTGGATGATGGTGTCGTTCAGGCCACTGATCTGGGTCGAGGGGTCGAGCGGGTCCACCGCGGCGACAACCCGGTGCGGCAAGCTGTAACGGGTCTGATTGACCAGGTGCACGGGGACCGGGCATTCGCGCAGCAAGTGGCAATCGAGCGGGGTGATGAACACTCGCCTGAGTACCGGTTCCAACGTGACATCCTTGATCAACAGGTCCGGCTTGAGCTCTTCGACAGTTTTCAAGATGTCGGGCAGTGGATGGGTCGTGAAGACCACTTCGACCGTCACCTCCAGCCCCTGACCGCTGAGCTGCTCGATCTCGTCGGCCACCCAGCGGCGATAGCGGCGCAAATAGCGTTGATAGCCTGCGTCGTCGGTTTTCTCTTCCCACAAATGCACGATCGGCACCGGTTCGACAAAGGCCCGCACGTCCAGCGCAGCCCCGCTCGCCTTGGCCAGCGCGACGGCACGGAGCATGGCTGGAGACTGGTGCAGGGTTTGATCGGCGATCAGCAACAAACGTTGATATTGACCCATCACACACCTCGGCTCGACACCGGCCCTCAAGCGCCGGCAAATCCAAGACTGCGCCCGTTGCCCCCTGCCCCGGGTTGATTTACATCAAACACGAGCAAATGAGTGCCTGGTGTCACGACTCCCTGATCCAGATCAGATTCAAGCGCCGCAGGCGGGGTAAAAAGGAATGAACCGCGTGGTGAACACCGCGCGCCAGCCTTTCAAACCGGACGGAGGATCACCCCATGCTCACTGTCAAAGACCACAATGATCGGGCTGCAGCTGCCTACGCGGCAGTGACCGGACAATACTGGATTGAAGCGCTCAAGGATGGCCGCCATGTATTGATCCGGCCGCTGGCGGAAAAAGACCGCGAACGTGAATACGCCTTTATCAAACGCCTGTCCCCCGAGTCCCGGCATATGCGCTTTCTCGCGCGGATCAACGAACCGGGCACCGCCATGCTCAACCAGTTGATGGACACCGACAACAAACAGCGCCTGGCCTACATCGCGCTGGTTCATGAAAACGGTCAACTGATCGAGATCGGCGTCAGCCGCTACGCCGCCACCGGCGAACACGAATGTGAATGCGCCGTAACGGTCGCCGATGAATGGAAGCACCTGGGGTTGGGCACGGTACTGATGGAGCATCTGATCAAAGCCGCCCGCAAGAACGGTTTTCGCCAGATGTATTCGGTGGATGCCTCCAGCAACGCGCCGATGCGCGACCTGGCCAAAGCCCTGGGTTTCGAGACACACAATGATCCCGATGACAGTTGTCAGGTCATCCATCGTCTGTCCCTGTAAAAAAGCACCCCGTGATGATTCGGCCAACGGTTCATCGCGGGGTGCCCACTAATGCGCGCCCAACCTCAGCGCCAGCCAAACCGGGTGACCACACGTCGGGCAGCCCGCGCCGTCACACGCCGGTTTGATGCAGATCAAACCGCAAATCCCGGCCAGCGGCAGCATCGGCATCAAGTACCCACATCCAAGGCCATTCGGGCCAGCGTTTGATTTAAAGGAGAGGTGTCATGTCCGAGCAATCACGTTTCATGCTGGTCGCTTCGCCCCTGATGGAAAACAGCCCCGCTTTCGACCGCGCCGCCGCGCTGGCCAAGGCTGAAGATGCAGCGCTGCACATCGTGGCCTTCGATTACCTGGAAGGCTTGGCGACCGCCGGCATGGTCAATGAACAGGCCTTGGAGCAGATGCGCCTGGGGTATGTCGAGCGCCATCGTCAGTGGCTGGAAGAACAGGCTCGCCCGTTGCGCAAAATCGGCGTGACCGTCACCACGGAAGTGGTCTGGGTTGAACGCCCCTTGCAGGAAATCCTGATCCACCTCAAAGAGCAGCCGATGGCCGTGCTGATCAAAGCGCTGGAACCCTCGTCGCGGCTGTCGCGGATGATGTTTACGCCCCTGGACATCCACTTGCTGCGCGAATGCCCGGTACCGCTGCATTTTGTCAGCCATGTACAGCATGCCTTGCCGCGCCGGATCGTCGCGGCAGTCGACCCCTTCCATCGCGACGGTCAATACAAAGGCCTTAATGACCGCATCCTGCATGAAGCGGTGAAACTGGCGACGGCGTGCAACGCACAGGTCGACGTCCTCTACGCCTATGACCTGTCTTCAATCGGCGCCGATGAATTCGGCTTCGACAACGCTTCCGCGTTCTTCTCCTCGAGCAACGCCAAGACCCTGTTCGATGCACAGGGCGAGGTCTTCAATGACTTGGCCGAGCGCAACGGCATCCCACCAGAGCGACGCCACATGGTCATGGGCAACCCGGCCAAGGTTCTGGCCAGTTACGCCGATGCCTATAACGTCGACATGATCGTCATGGGACGCGTCGGCCATAACGGCCTGGAGCGGCTGATTGGCAGCACGGTGGAACACCTGCTGTACAAAATGCCCTGCAGCGTCTGGGTGGTGGCGCCGGAAGAACTGGCTGATTGGGGAGTGTCATAAATTTCAGCACGTTAATGTCACTGTCCGGCACCGCCCTCAGCCTTCGACCGTCGACGCGAGCGCAAACCCGACGCAGACTTCGAATCCATCCGTTCGACCTGTCGCCGGCGATACCAGCCGTATTTTCGCGTTGACGCCCTGCACAATGGTTTTGGCAATCGCCAACCCCAACCCTGAACCGCTGGTTTCACTGTTGCCCCGCACAAAGCGCTCGGTAAGGCGCTGCAACACCGGCTCGGGCACCGGCGGGCCACCATTGACCACACGCAGCAGCGCCTGGTCGGTGAGGCTGACTTCGACCGGTTGATCCGCGGCGCCATACTTGAGCGCGTTCTCGATCAGGTTGCGCAACAGGATGGCGAAGGCGTCCGGATCAATCGTCGAGTACACGCTCGTCTGGGTTGGCAGGTGCAACTCGATCCGGTGCCCACTGTTGTGGTTCCACTCATCGACCACATGGGCCAACAACGGAATGAGGTCCTGGGGCGTTTCGGACAACAGCCCTCCTCCCTCGGCCTTGGCCAGCTGCATGAGTTTTTCCGAGAGCCGCGCCAGTTCGCGCAACGAGGTTTCGATTTTAGCCGCGCGTAACCGCAACGGGCCTTCAGGCGCTTCGTGACGCAAACGCTGGATCTGCGCCAGGGTCGCGGCCAGCGGCGTACGCAGTTCATGGGCGCTGTTGGCCGTAAAGCTGCGCTCGGTCTCCAAGGCCTTGCGCAAGCGCTCCAGCAGATGATTGACCGCCTCGGCCAACGGCGCGATTTCCGCCGGCAGTCGCGCCACGTGGATCGGCGACAGATCACCCACGCCGCGAGCCTCCACGGCACGACGATAGGCCAATACACTGCGCAGGCTGATGCGCACAAACATCCAGGTGCCAAACAGGCTGATGGGAATCAGCGCCAATAATGGCAACAACAAGGCAAGCAACGCTTCCCGCGCGGCTTCACGGCGATGTTTCAGAGGTTCGGCGATTTCGATGAACACCGTCTCACGCAGCGCACTGGCGCCGTACAGACGGTATTTTTTAGTGGTTGAAAAGCCTTCGGCCGGTTGTTTGTTGAAGATCTTCGGGTTGGCGTCGTGGGACTGCATCAGGATCTCGCCCTTGGCATCGCGCACCAGATACGTCAGGTATTCCTTGTGCATTTTCAGGGTGGCGACATGCTGCGTTTCACGGGGGTTTTCCCGGTTGCTGATTTCCAGCACGGCCAGGGGCAGGATGCGCTGCGCGGTCTCTTCCAGCGCACTGTCGAACGCCTCGTTCAATTCATGTTGCACCACCAGCCAGGCGCCGACGGTCGCCGCCAGCCACAGTAAGGTCGTGCCCAACGTCAATCCCAGGCCGAGACGCTTTTGCAGGCTTGACGACGGCTTCATGCGGACATCAACCGATAGCCCATGCCCCGCACGGTTTCAATCAGGTCGCGCCCGAGTTTTTTACGCAGACGGCTGATATAGACCTCGATGGTATTGCTCTCGATTTCGGCGCCGAAGGCATACAGCCGTTCTTCTAGCTGCGACTTGGACAGCAGCGCGCTGGGGCGCTGCACAAACGCCTCGAACAGCGCCCATTCCCGCGCCGTGAGGTCCACTGTCGCACCGGCCCGCTGAACCGTACGGGCACTCATGTCGACCTGCAAATCACCGAGCTTGATCTGCGGATTGGGGTTGCCGCTATAGCGCCGGGCCACCGCCGCCACACGGGCCGAAAGTTCAAACAGGTCGAACGGTTTGACCAAGTAGTCGTCGGCGCCCGCGTTGAGGCCCGCGATGCGTTCGGAAATCTGATCCTGGGCAGTCAGGATAATCACTGGGGTCACGTCCCCTGCCGAGCGTTGCTGACGCAAAAAATCCAGCCCGCGACCGTCCGGGAGCATCAGGTCCAGCAGGATCAGGTCGTAAGGCGTGGTGCGCACGCTGTTGCGCGCATGGTCCAGGCGCTGCACCCAATCGACTGCGTGGCCGTCATCGGCGATCTGCTCGCGCACCGCCTCCCCCAACCCGGGTGCGTCCTCGACCAATAAAACCCGCATCTGGCACCTCCTGTGATGGTTGTCGTGCAGCACCTTAAACGCCTTACCTGACGTGAATCTGAAGATTCAGCTGGTTGTCAGGAATGCACCTTAGGGTATGTCACAGACGCCGACCTCGGCAGGAGACAGATCATGAAATCAGGTTTTATTGCCAACGCCGCGCTGTTGAGCCTGCTGCTCAGCGGTTACGCCCTGGCCGATGACGACTGCAGCGACCCGGTGAGCGACTGGCAACCGCGCGAAACCTTGCGCCAGCAGGTTGAGCGGCAATACGGCTGGAGCGTGCAGCGGATCAAGGTCGACGACGGTTGTTACGAGCTCAAGGGCTTGGACCGCAAGGGCAATGCCATCGAAGCCAGCTATTCACCGGCATCGCTGCGCCTGCACACCCTCGAGATCCATTTCCGGGACGACGGCGATGCCAGGGACTACCTCGGCACTCCGCTCAGCGAATGACGCCTCACCTGTCGATGAGTTTTTCCTGCGCTTCAGGTTGCTGTCAGCAAGCAGGTCCAGGCTCTCGACCTAACGATCAAAAGGACACCGCCATGAAAAAGATCATCGCAGCAACTTGCCTCGTCGGCGCCATTGCCCTGCCGGGGCTGGCCCAGGCCCGTGAAGTGACCTTGACCACACAGCTCAAGGACTACGGCGGCAATGATGCCTACCTGGCGATCTACGTCACCGACGCCAATGGCCAATACCAGAAAACCCTCTGGGTGGCCGGCAAGAAGGCCAAGTACTACAAGCACCTGGGTGACTGGGCCCGTGGCAGCGGGATGAACCGGAGCGAGTTTGACGGGGTCAGCGGCGCCAGTGTCGGCAGTGGGCGCACGCTCAAAGTCAGCGTCGAACTGGCAGACACCCTGATTGATGCGGGGTATCAGATCCGCATCGACAGCGCCGTCGAGGACAAACGTGACGCCCGCGCCGATGTCAGCGTACCCCTGACGTCCAAGGGTGCAGGCAAGCCAGCGACCGGCAGTACCTACGTCGACTCCTTTACTTACGATCTGTAGCACCCGCCATTACTGGAGGCTGAACATGCTTCGCCAGTTCCATTCCCTACCTGGCCTGATCGCCGCCCTGTTGGTCATGTTGTTGGCCATCAGCGGCGCGATCCTGTCTGTCGACCCGGCGCTGGAACGCCTGCACAGCACGTCCACTCCTGCCGGACAACTCAACGTCGGCCAACTGGCCGGGCGCGTTGCCAGCCACTTTCCCGGCGTGGAGCAGATCCAGCGCACAGCGTCCGGGACGGTCATCGTCTACTACAACCAGAACGGCCAGGCTGGGGCGCAAAAGGTCGACCCACTGACCGGCCAAGGCCTCGCCCCTTACGAGCCCTCCGCGTTCTCACGTTGGGTGAAAGACCTGCACCGCTCGATGTTCCTTGGTACGCCGGGCCATGGTGTGTCGGGTGTCGGCGCGCTGTTCATGCTGATGTTGTCGGTGTCCGGTGCGCTATTGCTGGCCCGGCGCCTGGGTGGCTGGCGCAACCTGCTGCGGCCACTGCGGGGCACCTTCAGCCAGCGCTGGCATGCTGAAGTCGGGCGACTGGCCTTGCTCGGGCTGCTGCTGTCGGCATTGAGCGGGCTCTACATGTCCGCCACCACCTTTGGTTTTATCGCCGACGGCAGTCAGAGTGAGCCCGCCTTCCCCGCCCACGTCAGCGCCGGCCCGGCCTTGCCGGTGGCGAAGCTGCAAGCCTTGCAGGCCACCGACCTGAACGACCTGCGCGAGCTGGTCTACCCAAGCCCTGGCAACCCGCACGATGTGTTTTCCCTGCGCACGGCCCAGGGCGACGGCTACGTGGATCAGGCCAGCGGCGCTTTGCTGTCCTATCAAGCCCATGACTCGATGCACAACCTCTACGAATTGATCTATCAGTTGCACACCGGCGAAGGCCTCTGGTGGCTGGGTCTGCCGCTGGGGCTCTGCGCCCTCTGCGTGCCATTGATGAGCGTGACCGGCATCCTGTTGTGGTGGCGCCGCCGCAAGGCTGGCCCGAACATCCGCCACAACAGCCCTGCCCACTGCGCCGACAGCGTGATTCTGGTGGGCAGTGAAAACAACAGCACCTGGGGCTTTGCCAACACCTTGCATGAAGCCTTGCACCAAAGCGGCCATCAGGTGCATAGCGCGGCGATGAATGAATGGGTTGGCGATTACCGCAATGCCCAACGGGTGTTCATCCTCACCGCGACCCATGGTGACGGCGATGCGCCGGCCTCGGCTTCGCAGTTCCTGGCCCGGCTGGGCAAAACCGGCCTCAAGCCTGGCCTGCCCTTTGCCGTGCTGGGCTTTGGCGACCGCCAGTTTGCGCAGTTCTGTCAGTACGCCCATCAGGTGCAGGACGCGATGTTGCAGGCCGGTGGCTCGTCATTGCTGGAGCTGGAAACCGTCAACCGCCAATCCTCTCAGGAGTTTGCGCGCTGGGGCCACGCGTTGGGCGAAGTGTTGGGGCAGGACCTGACGCTGGTTCACACCCCGCAGCAGCCGCATACGCATCCATTGCAGCTGACAGAGCGGATTGCCTATGGCGAACAGGTGAATGCGCCAACCCACGTACTGCGCTTCAAAGCCTGCGGCGAGCTGCCGGAGTTTCTGGCCGGCGACCTGATCGGGATTCTGCCTCCGGGCAGCCCGATCCCTCGCTTCTACTCGCTGGCCAGCGGTTCGCAGGATGGCGTGCTGGAGATCTGTGTGCGTAAACACAACGGCGGCATGTGCTCGGAATTCCTTCATGGCCTGGACATCGGCGCGCAGATCGAAGCCTTTATCCAGCCCAACCCGCAATTTCGGCCGGCATCGGGCACGCACCCGGTGATCTTGATCGGCGCCGGTACCGGCATCGGTCCCCTGGCCGGTTTTATCCGCAACAACAAGGCCCGACACCCGATGCACCTGTATTGGGGCGGGCGCAACCCTGACTCGGACTTCCTCTATGAACCGGAGCTCAACCAATACCTGTCGGACCGACGCCTCACGGCACTGCGCGCCGCCTTCTCTCAGGTTCAGGACCGCAGCTACGTACAAGACCGGTTGATCGGCGATGCCCTGGCCTTGCGCCGACTGATTGAAAAAGGTGCCCAGGTGCTGGTGTGCGGCAGCCGCGAAATGGCCAAAGGCGTGATGCAAGCCCTTGATGAAGTGCTGGCACCTCTGAACCTGAGTGTGCTGACGCTCAAGGCACAAGGACGCTACCGTGAAGACGTTTACTGAGTTGCAGCGCTATAGCCTGAGCGGCGAAACCATGGGCACCCGCTACACCGCCCTGTTTTATGCCGGGGCCGGGATCGATACCGACGACGTTGGCCATCGCCTGGCGCACGCCGTGGCCCGGGTGGACCAGCAAATGTCCACCTGGAAACCCGACTCGGACCTCAACCGCCTCAACGCCGCCCCCGAGCAGGAATGGGTGGCCGTGCCCAAGGAACTGGCCACGGTGCTGTCTGCTGCGTTGCGTGTCAGTCAGCAATCCGGCGGCGCCTTCGACATCGCTGTCGGTGATCTGGTTAACGCCTGGGGGTTCGGCCCCGGGGAGCAGACGGTCACAGAGCAGGCGATTGGCACGATTGCGTCCCACGCCCGGCTGTTAGCCAGCGCCGCGTTAGTGGTTGACCCGCAACGCAATCAGGTGCGCAAGCGCATGCCGCTGAACCTTGATTTGAGTGGCATCGCCAAAGGTTTTGGCGTGGATGAACTGGCGCGTTGCCTGGAGGGTTTGGGCATCACCCGATACCTGGTCGGCATCGATGGCGAGATGCGCGCCCGGGGCGTCAAACCTGACGGCCAGTGCTGGGTCGTGGCCCTGGAAAAGCCCAACCGGGGCGTGCGGGAAGTCATGGGCGTGATGGAACTTGGCGATGCCGCTATCGCGACCTCCGGGGACTATCGACATTGGGTGGACGTGGCCGGTCAGTCCTATGCTCATACCATGAACCCGGCCACCGGCGCGCCGCTGTGCAACCCGCTCGCCGCCGTCACCGTGGTGGCGGCCTCGTGCATGCTCGCCGATGCCTGGGCCACGGCGCTGATGGTCCTGGGCGAAACCGAGGGCCCGCGTCTGGCTCAGGAGCGCGGGATGGATGCGTTGTTCGTGCTGCGCGAGGGTGAACAGTTCAAAGAAATATCCATTGTCGGCGGCCAGTTGCAGGCGCAGATTGAAACCCGCTGACGCCGATTGCCGGACCGCTCGGAACCCGTCCTACTTGAACCGCCCAATGACAGGGAGTCCCGTTAAACAATGAAATTCATGCACAGGCACACCGAGGCACACCGAAGCGATCGTATCGGCTGGCTCCGCGCCGCTGTCCTGGGCGCCAACGACGGGATCGTCTCCACCGCCAGCCTGCTGATCGGCGTCGCGGCCGCCAACGCCAGCCACGCCACGTTGCTGGTCACCGGTATGGCTGGGCTGATGGCCGGCGCCATGTCCATGGCCGCTGGCGAGTACATTTCCGTGCACTCCCAGGCCGATACCGAGCGCGCCGATCTGTCCCGCGAACGGGCAGAACTGGCGAGCGACCCGAAAGCCGAACACATCGAACTCGCCAACATCTACATGCATCGCGGCGTATCACCCGAATTGGCGCATCAAGTGGCCGATCAATTGATGGCCCATGACGCATTGGGCTCTCACGCCCGGGACGAGCTGGGCATCAGCGCCACCCTCACCGCCAAACCCTTGCAGGCCGCCCTGGCCTCCGCCGCCAGTTTCGTGGTGGGTGCCGCGTTGCCTCTGGCCGTGACTTTTTTCGCGCCGCAGCACAGCGTCGGGCCCTGGATATCGGTCATGTCATTGGTGTTTCTTGGGACATTGGGCGCCATTGCCGCCAAGGCAGGCGGGGCCAAGGTTCTGACCGGCGCCTGGCGGGTGACATTCTGGGGGGCTCTGGCCATGGGGATTACGGCACTGGTGGGGCACTTGTTTGGCGCAGTGGTCTAGCGGGGGCGCCCTGCAAAAACAAAGGGGCGCCCGTGCCCCTAGACCAACCGCTCGATCTTCTGATGCTGCCAGACCATTTTGTAATACGCCGTCTGCAACACCAGCATCCCCAGATACGCCACCGGAAACGCCATCCACACACCCTGCAACCCGAAGTGCCCGTCCAGCACATACGCCACCGGCAACTGCACCCCGACCACACAAAAAATCGAAATCGCCATCGGCACCAGCACCGAGCCGCTGGCGCGCATGATGCCGCCGACAATCGCCTGGAAGCCAAACACCAACAGGCTCCACAGCATGATGTGCAACAGATGCTCCGCCTTCGCCCGGGTGGAATCATCCGTGAGGAACAACCCCAGCAACCAGTGCGACAACAGATAACCCAACACCACCAACCCACCGGTCAGGCACACATTGATCAACAGCCCCGTGCGCAGAATCGGCCCCATCCGCTCAAGCCGCCCAGCCCCAATCGCCTGAGCACCGAGGATCGACGCCGTGATCGCAATCGACAGCGCCGGAAACTGCACGTAATTGACGATCTGCGTCACCGCCCCATACGCCGCCGTCGCCTGCGAACCGTGCTGATTCACCAACGCCAGAATCACCAGCTCCGACACCGACAACACCACCATCTGCAACCCGGTCGGCAACCCGATGCGCAACACCTTGCCGAGAATCACCAGGTCCAGCCGCATCGCCGCAAACATCTCCCGATCCGGCGCCAACGGATGCCCCTTGCGAATCAACCGCCACGCCAGCCACCCCATCGCCGACAAATTACCCGCCAACCCCGCATACGCCGCACTCTGAATCCCCATCATCGGCAACCCGAACCAACCCCGAATCAACGCCGGCGTCAGCGCCAACCCGATACACGTCGACACCACCAACGCAATCAGCGGCGACATCGTATCGCTCACCCCGCGCAGCAGTTGGGTGAAGAGCACGTAGACCAGCAGCGACGGCATGATCCACATCATCACGTGGGCGTAGGACACGGCGTCATCGATAACGTCGGCCGGTGTGCCCAAGCCTTCCAGGGCAGGCCTTGCGAACACACTGCCGAGCACGGCCGCTGTCAGACCGATCATCGCGCCTAACAGCAAAGTGGTGCCGGCGATGGTTTTCACCAAATGCGGCTCCCGCGCGCCCCACGCTTGACCGATAAGCACACCCGCACCCGCGCCGAGGCCGATGACCAGGGCGATGAAGAAGAAGACGATGGGGAACATGCCGGACACGGCAGCCAGGGCTTGAGTGCCGAGCATTTGGCCGATGTAGATGCTGTTGATGGTGCCCGACATGGATTGGAGGAAATTGGAGAGGACCATGGGGGCGAGGAAAAGTAGGTAGGTTTTCCAGAGGGGGTGTTGGGTGGCGGGGGTTTGCATTGAGGGTCCGTCTCGGGGGTGGGCTCGTGTTGGAAATTCTACGCTAGGGGACTCGGTACCACCCGTTCGATTTCGCAGATTTGGGTCGTGTGAGTAATGTCTACTTTCGGCCAAAAAGCGGTCATTAGGAAAGGCAGAAAGCGGCTAAAAGCAGTTGTTCAGAGCAAAGCCGCCACCTGTCATAGATAGCGTGTGGTACAGGATGATTCGGCAAAACGCAGCTAGTCGATAATTCTCGGAGGTTTGGTGGTGCTTCAGCCGCGCAAAACTCTAGTGAGCGTCAAAAAGCCAGCTACATTATTTGTAGCAAGCAGGCAGTACCGATTGCTTGATTTATAGCTACCTGAATCTGCCTTATAAATTGATATACGACCCTACTTTCCGTTCATTGGCGACAGCGTTTAAAAGGAAGAAAGAATGCCCACAAAGACCGGCGAGGCGATAAATGGTGTTTATGACGAAGCAAAGAACTTCCTGATAATTGGTCTTACGGGGCGCACTGGTTCAGGCTGTTCCACCGCGGCAAGTAAATTGGGCGCTACGAGTTTCGATTTTCCAGCCGAAGGCTATGAAGGCCTTACAGAAAACGAACTTAAAAAGCATAAAATAATGCACAAATACTTAAAAGGTGACGAATGGACCCCTTTTTATAAGCTGGAGGCGCGCTCGATAATAACATATCATCTATTACTGCTGGATAGAGAAACCTTTATAACGTACCTGTCAAGTATCGCAGGCACAGAGATCGTTCAAGAAAACGCAGCTGTAAGTTATGATGATTTAAATAGCGTAAGAGAAGAGCTTCTTCGACTTCACTCATTTAACGGAAGAGTTGAGCTAAGCGAAATTGACTCATGGATGGAGCTATACTTTTCAACATTGCCCTCTGTCACTGAGAGATTAAAAAACAACTTAGGAGGAGCTTCCTTTACCAAGCTCTATCAAGAATCGGGAGACAATATCAGATCTTCTGGCTTTGCAAATAGCAAAATTTTCGACATCGAGAAGCTGTTCAACTTCCCTAAACACTTGAATTTTTTAATTAAGCTTGTTCGCAAATCTACAAAGACAAAAGGAGTTCCGTGCAGAATTGTTATAGATGCAATTAGAAACCCGTACGAGGCATTCTTTCTGAAAAGAAGGTATGCGAATTTCTACCTAATATCGATAAACACATCAAACCAAAAAAGGCTGAGCAGCCTACATGAGTATAGAAAGCTTTCGATAAAAGAAATATCCGACCTCGACAATAAAGAGTATCCCGGGAAGATTTCCGGGGCCAGTAAATTTATTGCTCAAAACATTCAAGCTTGCATCGAAATCGCTGACATCCACATTCACAATTCAAAAACCAGTGAGTTTCATCAGAATGATCTGGTGAGTCAGCTAGCATGGTATCTGGCACTTATGATGCATCCAGGCTTAGTGATGCCTACGTCGGTTGAAAACTGTATGCAAATAGCTTACACAGTAAAACAAAGTTCAGGTTGTATATCGCGACAGGTTGGGGCTGTAGTAACTGATGATAGTTACAGTGTGAAGTGTGTCGGTTGGAATAGCACCCCACAAGGACAAACCCCATGCTTGCTGAGAAGTGCTGAAGACTTGCTAGGCGGAGTTAATGGTGTTGATTATAGTGAATATGAAAAAAACGACAATGTATTCCGCAAAGCGTTAAGCGACAAATATTTTGACTTGATAAAGTCAGGCGCTACTAAAAAACGAAATATCCCATTTTGTTTCAAAGCTATACAAAATGAAATTGAGGGTGAAAAAAACCAGGTTCATACTAGGTCGCTGCATGCGGAAGAAAATGCTTTTTTACAAATAGCAAAAAATGGTGGGCAAAAGCTTTTTGGCGGAATTTTGTTTACTACTGCTAGCCCCTGTGAGCTTTGTGCAAAAAAAGCTTATCAGCTTGGCATTGTGAAAATTATATATATCGACCCCTATCCGGGTATCGCCACTGATCACATTCTTTCTGTTGGTGCAAAAAAACCAATGCTCGAATTATTTCGAGGGGCGGTTGGGCGCGCTTTTTATCAGTTATATCAACCTTTGATGCCTTACAAGGATGAATTGGAATTACTCTACGTTATTCCTTCGTATCATAATCCTGAGAGCCCATCAAAAAACTTTCTAAAGCAAGAGAATAAAAAACTGCTCGCTGAGATCGATGTTTTGAAAGAAGAATTGCGCAGAACAAAAGAAAACTAATAATTATGCGGCCGCCTCAAGATTTCTAATCAACTACTTTCGGCCACAAGCGGGATTGAACAGCCGCTAGCGGCCAAGAGTAGAGTTTCAATGGGTTGGCGAAAATAAAGGGAAGTTACTTTTTTTGGACATATCCAAAGACGCGCATTTTATATTGGAATCTCGTTTTGCGATGGGCTGTCCGTCGACATGAAACGTTAATAGTGGTTCGATTTATGCAGCGGCAGCCGGTAGAGCTTGAAAAAGATTACACAGCGAGCTTGGAGAGGGTTTAAAAATTGAGGCGATTCAAATCGCTCAGCGAAGTTATATAGAGAGTTGGTCGCTTTTTTTCCTGGGCACAAGTCCCTGCACTCCACGCCGCCTAAATCAAATGCTAGGAGGGGACATGCACAATGGTTGATTCTCAGGCCCGCAGGCCATTATTTTCCATCGTCTTGTGAATTTAGATACTTTGCGATTACATCGCCGTGACAAGCTGCTGGTTTGCAGTGACAACCAAGCGTCTTGCCTCGTAATTTTTCAATATTTACATCGAATTGCTCAGGAAGTTTCAAAAAACGCTTTTCAAAGTCGTAAGCGAACTTAGCTATTACCTCATCACGCGTGCCTTCTTGACCCATTTGGTAAGGATTCCCCCAGAGGGTTCCTCGACCTATGTAAACGTCATAGCTATCGCCCTTGTCTTTATTAGATACTTTAGTTATCTTTAAATTCAAAGTTCTTGTGGGTATTTCATTATCGAGCAATTTATTGTAAAGAACAAAAAAGCAATTTCTTTCTTCATCTTGAAAAAGAATCGCGTGCGTAACTTCCTTCAGAGCGTCATCATCGGAGTAAAATGGGACTGCCTGAACCCCCCTAGACTTTGAATACTTCTCAATAAATTCGTTTTCATCACTCACATAAATCAACTCTACTTTTTCAAGAGAGCTGATAATTTTATCGACTTTTCTTTCAAATTTAGAATATGAAAGGAAGTCAACAGGATATGCGACTAAGACTTTGGCCCTGTTGCTCATATTAGATCTTTGACAATCGCATCAGTCTTACCCCAAGCCTGTTTAAGATAATTAGCGACCAAGCGCCTATGACACTGGTGTGGCTGGTGCTCACTACAAAGCAGGCATCCCTCATCAATTATTTCAGGATTCACATATTTCTCAACATTTCTTTTTGACATGAGTGTTAAAAACTTTTCTTCATACTGAGGCCAGGTGATTTCTTTTTTCTGATATGGCGAAAGAATTTCCTTCGTTGGTGCTAAGTCGGGCAAATGTACATAATCCACATCGCACAACTCCTTCAAAAAGTATTTCAAATCATCTTTTTTGGCGAAAGCTGAAAGCTGCGAAGAGTTGTTAAGACGAACATCGACAATTCGCTTCGTCCCTGACAATTTTATGAGCGCGAAGAAACGCTCGGCTTTTTTCTCAGTGAAACCTATAGTGAAAATTTTCATGTTTACCCTCAGATCACAGCGGCTATCAATTTATAAGCAAAACCGTTGCTTACGTCACCAAGGCTAATCGTAAAATAGTTTATACCTTCTGGTAGATATTGGCCTGCTCCTTGTTGCTGATAATATCGCTCTACATCATGATCGGTGATAATCAGCGAATAGTTAATCCTGTTATACGAAAATGTTGCCCGTGCCTTTAGCGTTCCATCCCCACGATACGCCCCCTCAGCAGAAACTCTGATCCGAATATTTTGCGGACGAATTAAGTAGAGGCTATGGCGCTGATGGAGAAGGATTTCAGCCGGAACCTTGTCATTGCAGCCTGAGTAGCTGTGATGACTGTTTTCCCATAGCACGAGCGGGTTATCCACCAGATTTGCTAGGTCAGCTATGGAGGCCTGCCCATTGTGAACCCACACAGGCGGGTGCTGAATCACGTGATTTTCTTGCTGGAAGACGTGTCCGTGAGCATTAGAAAACGAAATAGAGAGAAGGTCACGCAGCTGGGCATATTGTCCCGTTTGGCATGTTCGTTCTAGGTCGGAGATCGAGTCATGTTGACGATTGCTCACAGGACGAACCCATGTTCCGTGGTTGTCACCTCCCCAAATCTTCCCGGCAATGCACTTGCCGTGGGGTTTCCGTGAATTAGCCAAGCAGACAATTTGAGCTTGATATGGCATTGCTGGTGTCCTTTCCATGATGGCGATATGCCGCTCAACATCCTCTCCTTTGGTTATTGCGGAGGCAAGCCCTACTTTGGTTGATCAATACCGTGCTCCACACTGATTAGCGCATAGGACGATCCTCTTAGCAACGCATGAGCTTTCAACGCGAATTCGCGCGTGCTATGCCAACGAGATCAACCCCTCTCTATCCTCTGCTCAAAGTAAAAATTTCAATCTCAAACGCTTACTTTTCTGCCGTGGAAGCCATAGCCGACTTTTTCAACTCAATCGGCCGATAGCAGTCGCCCGCGGAAGGGGCGCAACAGTCCTAGGACCACCATAAAAATTCCTACACAAACCTCGGAATCCCTCACCTTTCCCGCCGTTCCGATGAGGCCTATAGTCCATCTCGTCGCCCAAAATGGCGATTACGGGTTTGGCGACCCGGGATACGAATGCGAGGGCCGCCTGCTCATTTGTAGGCGTCGTCGCAACTGCAAAACCGCTGTACTATGGCGGTTGCGCGCGGGAGACCTTCGGGTCTGCCGGTTTTCGTTCCCGGTTCGCCAACCTGCGCGCAACTGCCACCCTATTCGTTTGGCGACGAACTGTTGGCGGTCTCATCTAACTGAACGGATATCTCACCTATGGAAAGATACATGCCCCTCACCGGAATCGACCTGATCCCGGCCTCCCTGCTCATCGACACCCAAGCCCCACTCGACGTCCTGCAAGCCATGGCCGATTACCGCATTCGCACGGTCACGCAGGTGCTGGAAAACATCGCCTTCCGCGCCGAACTCGGTTGTGACACGGTAGTGCTGTCAGACTTCTCCAAACTGCTGGCCATTCCGTTACGCGACGGCTGTGACTTGATGGACGTTATCGGTCGACGCTTGCGAGCGCAGGCGATGGAGTAAGTAAAAACGGGCGCCTCAATGGCGCCCGTTTTTTTGTGTCCATGATCAAAGTGGTCCCTAGCCCCCAACAGACGGCTGACGTTCCCTCAAAAAGGCAAAAACCGCATAGGAAGTCACTGTTTCTCCAGAAGCCAGGACAACTGCCCGATTTGATCTAGCCTTGAATAAGATCACCCGGGAGATAAACACCATGCCCCTGGCTCTCAGAAATCTATCCGCCCTTGCTCTGGGCCTGTTTGTTTGCATTGCCGCGTGGGGCCAACAGGTAGCCGATACCGATCACCCACCGGCAATACTCCCGTTGGAATCCGAGGCGGGGCCAACACTCATGGCCTATCCGCCGCTCGCCGCGCCGCTCGCCCGGGGCGTTGTCATCATCCAGTATCGGGCAGAGCACGCGAGGATCATGCCGGTATTTGGCAAAGAGGCGGTTGAGGTGTCACCACGTCTGAGTCACCTTCACGTGACCGTCGACGATTGGAAAGGGACTTGGGCGCACACCAGTGAAGACCCGATTATTTTGGTCGGGCTGACGCCCGGCCCTCACAAGGTTCTTCTTGAAGTGGCTGATCCGAGTCATAAGGTCCTGACCAGTACGGAAGTGAGTTTTATCGTTCCGGAGAAAAAACCATGATCAACGGGTACTGACTTGTTTGGGTCATGCCCTTGTCTGCCAACTCCGAGATAACCCCTACATCCCTTCAGCCGATCTGCTCGAACCGCCGCCGCTTCAGGAACAACCCCACGCCCAGCGCCACGGCAAAGATTGACAGCAACCCCAGATCAAAGCCCAACACGCGGATCTGGCTTGCAGCAACGCAGCCGACCGCACCAGCCACCACCAGCACCATCC